>JAFAEG010000068.1 GCA_023424095.1 Pseudomonadota bacterium
GCCCATCGCCTCGGCATCGGCCAGGCCGGGCTTGCCGGTGCCGGCATTGGCATTGCCGCTGTTCACGACGATCGCCGCGGCGACGCCGTTATTGGCGGCCAGGACGGCGCGATCATGCTCGACCGGCGGCGCGGCGAACTTGTTCTGCGTGAACACCGCGGCGCAGGGCACCGGGCGGCGGTCGTCGGTGGCGAGCAAGGCCATGTCGTGGCGTCGCGCCTTGATCCCGGCATGCAATCCGGATGCGACGAACCCTTCGGCGGCGGTAACGCTCACGGCCATACTCCAGTCTTCGGCAAACCTGCCGTCTCTTCAAAACCCAGCATCAGATTGGCGCACTGGACCATCTGGCCCGCCGCGCCCTTCACGAGATTGTCCAGCGCGGCCAGCGCCACGACGCGGCCCGTGCGCGGATCGCGGCGGGCGGTGAGGTGGACGGCGTTGGAGCCCAATGTCCATTTGGTCGACGGCAAAGCCTCGGAGACGTAAACGAACGGCTCGTCAGCATAGGCTTTCGCCAGCAATTCCAACGGGTCGGCATCGGAAGTTGCGGTCGCGTAGCAGGTCGCGAGGATGCCCCGGTTCATCGGCGCGAGGTGCGGCGTGAACAAGACGGTCGCGCCCAGCGCCATCTCCATCTCCGCCGTGTGGCGATGATTGAGCAGGCCGTAGGCCGAGAAATTCTCGTCCACCGTGTTGAAATGGGTGGCTTCCTTCAGCCCCTTGCCGGCGCCGCTGACGCCCGAGGCGGCATCGACGATGATCGAGTTCGGATCAATCGCGCCGGCATCGACCAGAGGCTTCAGCGCCAGGATCGCCGAGGTCGGGTAGCAACCCGCCGCCGCCACCGCCTTCGCGCCCTTGATCCGCTCCCGGTTCAGTTCGGGAATGCCATAGACGAAGGCGTCGAGCAGGTCGGGCCGCTGGTGCGGCTCATTGTACCAGCGCTGATATTCCTCGGCCGTATCGAGCCGGAAGTCGGCGCCGAGATCCACGAACGGGATGCCGCGCTCGAGCATCAGCGGCGCGACCTTCTGCGATTCGCCATGGGGCAAAGCGGCGAACACGAGGTCGACACCGTCTAGCGCCGCTTCCGCGAACCTTTCGACCTGCAGATTGCCATAAGCCGGCGCCAGATGCGGATGCACAGTCGCGAGCCTCTGCCCCGCCTGGCTGTCCCCGAACAGGCGCGACGGCGCGAGCGAGGGATGCTGCGCGCACAGCCGCAACAGCTCCGCACCCACGAAGCCCGAGGCTCCCAGAATCGCTACCTTGGTCGTCATGCGCGGTTATATGCAAACTAATGCATAAATATACAACTACGAAATCGCGCCGCCGTCCCAATCGCCCGCGAGGCTCGCCAGCACCTCCAGCGGCATGTCGCCGCTCAGCAGCACCAGATCGTGATAGGCCTTGATGTCGAACCGGTCGCCCAGCCGCCGCCGCGTCGCCTCGCGGATGCGGAGCATCTCATTATGGCCGATCTTGTAGGCGCAGGCCTGGCCCGGCCGCGCGACATAGCGGTCAATCTCCCGCTCGGTCGCGCCGCGATTGCGGCCCACCGTGTCCATGAAATAGCGGATCGCCTGCTCGCGGCTCCAGCCCTTGGCGTGCATGCCGGTATCCACCACCAGCCGCGCCGAGCGGAACAGGAAGCTCTGGATCATGCCGATCCGGCTCAAAGGCTCGTCGCGGTACATGCCGAGCTCGTCCGCCAGGCTCTCGGAATACAGCCCCCAGCCCTCGGCGAAGGCGGAAATGCCGGTGGCGCGGAAGAACATCGGGATGTCGGTCGCTCGGTTGACGATCGCGTCCTGCCACAGATGGCCCGGGATCGCCTCGTGCGCCGTCAGCGTCGGTAGCCCGAAGCGCGGCCGCGCGGAGGTGTCCTGCAGGTTGATGTAGAAGATGCCCGGCCGCGTGCCTTCGAGGTTCCCGCCCTGCGCGTAGGCGCCGGCCGAGCCCACCTCGATCGCCGGCGGCACCCGCCGTACCTCCATCGGGCTTACGGGGAGCGATTGGAACAATTCCGGCGTCCGCGCCCGCAGCCGCTCGGTCCAGCCGCGCAGATAATCGAGCAATTCCGCCCGGCCGGCATCGTCATTGGCAAACATCTGCCCCGGCACCTGCTCCAGCGCCGCGATCCGCCGCCCGATCGGCCCCGCCGGGATATTCTGCGCGGCCAGCGCGGGTTCCGCCTCCGCGGTGAGCCGCGCCACCTCGTCCAGGCCGAGCTGATGCACCTGCTCGGCGGTCATGCTCGTGCTGGTGAAGTAGCGCAACGACTGGGCATAGGCCTCGTCACCCTGCGGCAGCCGGTTGACCCCGGCCGTGTCAGGTGCGCGCCGCAGCTGATCCTCCAGAAGCGTCGCCTGCCGCCCCAGCGCCGCCGCGACCGGGCCGTCCGCGATCCGCAGCGCCCGCGCTTGCCAGTCGCCGGCGATGTTCTTCTCGCGCGTCCGCCGCACCAGAGACGCGACCAGCCCGGCTTCGGCGCCGCGCTGGGCCAGCGCCGCCCGAGTCTGGCGAAGCGCTTTCTCGACGATGAAATTCGGCGGCATGACGCCAGCAGCATCGTCCGCCCGCGCCATCGCCACCTCGGCGTCGACATTGCGGTGATAGGCGTCGAGCCGGTCGAGATAGGCTTCCGCGTCCGTCGCGGTCTCGATCGTATGTTGCGTGTCGAGGAAGTTCGGCGTGCCGGTGTAAGCGCCGTAAAGCTGGGTGATCACATAGGGCGTCATCGCGGTGCCATAGGGGATCGTCCGCCCCTCCACGGCCCGCTCGCCGAACCAGAGCGCCGTCGCCCGCCACGCCCGCTCGCGCAGCGGCAGCGATTCCGGCGCGATGGCGCGCAGCGCGGGCAGGGCATCGATCAGCGGCCCCCACCAGCCGGTGCGCCCCGTGATCGTACGGTCCGACAGCCGCGCCTTCAGCCCCGCATTCGCGCCATGATCAAGGCCGAGCGACGTCGCCGATTCCGGCGACAGCTGCAGCATCTGCCCGAACACGGCATCGTAGATCGCCAATGCCTGCGCCGATCCGCCACCGCCGCCGCCACCCGCCCGGGGTGTGGTGGCACAGCCCGAAGCGAGCAACGCTCCGGTCGCGACGGAAGAGGCTAGAAACTGGCGGCGGCTAAGAGCGGTCACATCATTCTCCGGAAAAACCGTCCTCCCTGAGCTTGTCGAAGGGCTGTCCTTCTATGGCGCGGGAGGGGCAAAAAGCAGGCCTTCGACAAGCTCAGGCAAGACGGAACTGGGGGGCGTCAAACCACCCGGCCGCCATCCCAATCGCGTGCCATCCCGGCCAGCACCTCGAGCGGCATGTCGCCGCTCAGCAGCACCAGATCGTGAAACGCCTTCAGATCGAACCGGCTCCCCAGCCGCGCCCTTGCCTCCGCCCGGATCCGCAGCATCTCGTTATGGCCGATCTTGTAGGAGGTCGCCTGGCCCGGCCACACGACATAGCGCTCCACCTCGCTGGTCGCCGAAATCGGGTCCAGCCCGACCGTATCGATGAAATATTGGATCGTCCGCTCGCGGCTCCAGCCACGCGAATGCATGCCGGTGTCCATCACGATCCGCGCGGCGCGATAGAGGAAGCTCTGCAACATCCCCAGCCGGTTCAGCGCATTGCCCTCATAGACGCCCATCTCGTCGGCGAGCTGCTCGGCATACAGCCCCCAGCCTTCGCCGAACGCCGGAATGCCGTTGGCCCGGTGGAGCAGGGGAATGGACTGCTGCGCCAGCACGATCGCGCCCTGCCACAAATGCCCCGGCACGCTCTCATGATGGTTCAAAGTCGGCAGCGACCATTTGGGCCAGATGCTGGTGTCGACCAGGTTGATGTAGAAGGCGCCCGGCCGCGACCCGTCCAGCGTTCCGCCCTGTGCATAGCCGCGCGGCGCGCCCGCCTCGATCGCCGGCGGCACGCGGCGGATTTCCATGCCCGCGGTCGGGATGGTCGCGAACACCTCGGGCATCCGCGCCCGCAGCGCGTCCATGTGCCGGTTGAGGTCGGCGATGATCTCCGCCCGGCCCGCGTCCGTGTTCGGATAGAGGAAGCGCGGCTGTTGCCCCAGCGCCCGGATCCGCGCCCCGACGCTGCCCTCGGTCAGCCCCTCGGCGCGCAGCAGCACGTCCGCCTCGGCGCTGATCTGCCGCACCTGCTCCAGCCCGATCTCGTGCGCCTCGTCGGCGGTCAGGCTCGTGCTGGTGTGGAAGCGCAAAGCGGTCTGATAGAATTCGGCCCCGCCCGGCAGCCGCCCGACTCCGACCGCCTCACTCGCGCGTGCGCGCAGCGCGGTCAGCACCGCGATCTGCCGGTCGAGCGCCGTCGCCAGCGCGCCGTCGACGATCGCCGTCGCCCGCCGCTCCCAATCGCCGGCGATATTCTTCTCGCCCGCGCGCCGCACCAAAGAGCGCACCAGCCCCGCCTGCGCGCCGCTCTCGCCGCGCAGATTGCGCGTCTGGACCAGCGCCTTGTCGATGATCGACACCGGCGCGATCACACCGCGGCCGGCATCGGCCTCCACCTGGTCGACCTCGTGGCCTACATTGGCCGCGAACGCCTCAAGCCGCGACAGATAGGCTTCCGCATCGGCGGCGGTGTCGATCTTGTGCTGGCTGTCCAGGAAATCGGGGATCGACTGGTACGAACCGGTCAGCTGCGAGATCGCATAGGGCAAAGGATAGCCGAAGCCGCCATTGCCGCCATAGGGAAGGGCGACATTCTCTTCGACCCGCTGCGCGGTCCAGAGCGCGGTGTCGAGGAAACCTTTTTCCCGCGCCGACATCGTCGTCCGGTCGATCGCCCGCAGCCGCGGGATCGCCTCGATCATCACCCGCGCGGCGACGGTGCGCCCGGCCGGCGAGGCATCGCTCAGCCGCCCCTTCAGCGCCGCCAGCGGACCGGTATCGAGGCCCAGGCTGGTGGCGATTTCCGGCGTCACCTGCACGATTCGCTGGGCGATATCCTGATAGATGGAAGCGGCCTGGGCCGCCGCGCCCTGCGCCGCCGCCTGGGTTGTGGCCTGCGCCAGCGCGCGGCCGGGCAGGGACACCATCACCGCCGCGGCGGCCGTGCTGGTCAGGAAGCTGCGACGATTGAAATCCATATCCTTGTCTCTCCCAGGTCCCGCCGCGCGGGTCAGCGTTGATCCCGATGCACCCGCCCACGGGCCATCACGAAACCGACATTGCGAAGCACGTTGATGTCGCTGAGCGGATCGCCCGCCACCGCGATCAGGTCGGCCGACTTGCCCGGCTCGATGCTGCCGATCTGGTCGCTCAGCCCCAGCAACTCCGCCGCATTCACCGTCGCCGCCTGGATCGCCTCGGTCGGGCTCATGCCATGCTGCACCATCAACGGAAATTCGTCGGCATTGCGCCCGTGCAGCGACACGCCGGCATCCGTCCCGAACGCGATCCTGACGCCCGCGCGATGCGCCCGCTGGAGCGCCAGCCCGGTGATGCGGATGCGCCAGTCGATCTTCTCGCGCACCTCGGGCGAATAAGCGTTCGGATTGTTGCGGATCCGTTCCAGATAGCCGTTCACCGTGGAAAGCGTCGGCACGTAAAAGGCCCGGCTCGAGCGGAACAGCCGCAGGCTCTCTTCGTCGATCAGCGTGCCATGCTCGATCGAATCCGCGCCCAGCCGCAGCGCCAGATTGATCCCGTCGACGCCATGCGCGTGCACCGCGACGCGGCGGCCATAGAGGTGTGCCGTTTCGATCAATGCGCGCGCCTCATCCTCGAACAATTGCGCGCCAAGGCCCAGCCCGATCCGGCTGTTCACCCCTCCGGTGGTCGCGATCTTGATGACGTCCGCGCCCAAGGCGATCTGCCGCCGCACCGCTTCGCGGCAGGCATCCGCGCCGTCGCACAGATTGCCGCCCGCGCGCATCTCGTCCTGCAAATCCTCCCGGATGCCCAGGCCGCCATCCATATGCCCGGTCGTCGCCGAAATGCTTGATCCGGCATCGACGATGCGCGGGCCCACCGCCCAGCCGCGATTGATCGCGTCCCTGAGCCCCAAAGTAACGCCGTCGCCGGAACCCAGATTGCGGACAGTGGTGAAGCCCGCCTCAAGCGTCTTGCGCGCATTCCACGCCGCCTCCTGGCTGCGCAGCGCCACGCTGTCGGTGAAGCCCGACATGAAACCCTCATTGCCCGCCCGGTCGCTGCTCAGGTGGACATGGCTGTCGATCAGCCCCGGCAGCACGGTGCGGTCGCGCATGTCGATCAGGCGGGCGGATTCCGGTGACGGCAAGGCGACGAAGCCGTCCTGCACTGCCTCGATCCGCCCGTCGCGGATCATGATGCTGACATTGCGGCGCGGCGCCCGGCCGGGTCGGTCGATCAGCGTCCCGGCATAGATGATCGTGATGCCGGGTTCGGCCGGCGGGGCAGGGGCGCGGGTTGGTGGCGGCTGCGGGATGTCCTGCGCGACGGTCGCGCCGCCTGTCATGAGGAGGAGGGACGCGAGGAGGATGTGGCGCATGACGACTCCCTTGAACTGAGCCCTCATAGCGCGGATTGGCGCGCCGTCATCCCGCTCATGAAGGCGGCCAGCGCCGCCTGCTCCGCGTCGCTCAGCACCAGCCCGAGCTTGGTCCGCCGCCACAGCACATCCTCCGCGGTTCGCGCGAATTCGTGCTCGACCAGATAGCGCAGCTCTCCTTCGTGCAGGCCGCCGCCGAAATCGCGGCCGCTGGTGTCGGCAACCCGCCCGGCACCGGGCAGCATCGCGTCATGGGTCCACGCCGCGCCGCCGACGCCGAGCTTCGCCATCACCTCCTCGGCCAGCGCCCGCGCGGTGGTGATCTTGCCGCCGAACACCGACAGCAATTTCGCCCCGTCGCGCTCCTCCAGTTCCAGCCGGTAGTCGCGCGTCACGTCCTTCGCCTTGGCTGCGCCGTCGTCGTAGAGCGCGCGAATGCCGGCGAAGGCCCAGCGCACGTCCTCAGGTTGGGTCTGCCGCTGAAAATAGGCGTTCACCGTCGCACAGAGATATTCGATCTCGGCCGCGCTCGGCTCGGCATCCTCCGGCCGCTCGACCGGCGCATCGGTCGTCCCGACCAGCGAGAGGTCGCCATAAGGCAGAGCGAACACCACCCGCCCGTCCGCCGCCTGCAAAATGTAGGCATGCTCGCCCTCATACAGCCGAGGCACCGCGATATGCGTGCCCTTCACCAGCCGGACGCCCGCCGTGCCGCTGCCGCCGAGCCTTTGCCCTAGAACCTCCGCCACCCACGGCCCCGCCGCATTGACGATCATGCCGGCGTCGATCACGCGCCCGTCCGACAATTCGGCCCGCCAGCGGCTGCCCTCGGCCCGCGCCGAGAGTAATTCGGTCCGCGTCGCGATCTTCGCACCGTGCGCCGCCGCATCGACCGCGTTCAGCACCACCAGCCGCGCGTCATCGACCCAGGCGTCCCAATACTCACCCAGCTTGTATTCGCCCTTCAGGGGCGCCCGCGCCGCCGCATCATCGCGCGCAACAGTGCGCGGCCGGGGCAGGGCGCCGCGTCCGGCGAGCATCCCGTAAAGCCACAGGCCGAGCCGGATCAGCCACCAGGGCCGTCCGCCCTTCGGATCGGGCAGGATGAACCTGAGCGGTCGCACGATATGCGGCGCGGTCTTCAGCAGCACCGCCCGCTCGTGCAGCGATTCCCGCACCAGCCGGAACTCATATTGCTCGAGGTAACGCAGCCCGCCGTGGATCAGCTTGGACGAGGCGGAACTGGTATGGCTGGCCAGATCGTCCCGCTCCACCAGCAGCACGCTCAGCCCACGTCCCGCTGCATCGCGCGCGATCGCCGCGCCATTGATCCCGCCGCCAATAACAAGGAGGTCGAACCTGTCCACGTCTTCCTCCTAGCCGCTCGCGCGCGCTTGTCGAAGGCCGCGTCTTGCCTCTACTCCATGCGGCATGGACGGTTCCAAGCAAGACGAGCAGCGGGGCTATCGGGGCGAGGCGGTCGATTCGTTCAGCACCGACATGAGCGCTTACAATCGCGGCCGGATGCGGCGGCTGGCGGACGATCAGGCCCAGCAGCAGCGGGCCAACGAAGGCGGCGGCGGTGGCGGGATGATCTTCCTGCTCGGCGCGATCGCGGTCGTCGCGGGCGTCTTCGTCATCCTGCCCTACGTCATCGCCTGGGCGCTCGCCGCGGTCGCGGTGACCATACTCCTGCGCATCGCGCTCCCCCTCATGGGCGCGAAGACCGACACGATGTACGTGCTCATCGCGACTTTGCTCGCCTTCTGCATGGGCGCGCTGGCGGTCGCGCTCGTGATCGGCGCAGGCTCGATCCTGGTCGCCTATGAAGGCCCGATCCTGACGCCGGTCTTCCTTCACCTCTCCGCCGCCGATCAGGCCGGCGACTATTACGCCCCTTATTTCGAGCCGGGCTGGTATCTGCTCACGAGGGCTTCCTGGCAGCTCATCCCTGTCGCGCTCATCTGGGTATGGGTCACCGGCCGCTCGCTGAACCGTTCGCTCCAGGACAGCCGGCTGAAGGGCTTCGCGCGCTCTTTCCTCTTCGGCCTGCTCGCTTTGGTGACCTACGCCGCCGCTCTCCTCGCGACGGCCAAGTGGTTCCCCGGCTATTTCTACTATGACTATCGCGACTATCTGGTCGAAGAGGTGACGACCGTGAGCGCCCCGCTTCCCGGCGCGCCAGCCTGATATGGCCGAACGCTTCCTCCTCGTCCTCGACGAAGGCACGACCTCCACCCGCGCCATGCTGTTCACGCCCGCGGGCGAATGCGTCGGCATCGTGCAGAAGGAATTGGAGCAGCATTATCCCCGCGCCGGCTGGGTCGAGCACGATGCCGACGAGATATGGCGCTTCACGCTCCATTGCGCCCGGACCTGCGTGAAGAAAGCGGGCGGCGCGAAGCAGATCATCGCCATCGGCATCACCAACCAGCGCGAGACGATCGTCTTCTGGGACAAGAGCACCGGTCAACCGCTCGGCCCCGCCATCGTCTGGCAGGACCGCCGCACCGCCGCTCTGTGCGAGGGCCTGAAGGAGCGCGGCTATGAGGAGATGGTCCAGCAAAAGACCGGTCTCTTGCTCGATCCCTATTTCAGCGGCTCGAAGATCGCGTGGGCGCTAGAAAGCTGGCCGCAGCTGCGCGAGGCGGGCGACAATCTCGCCATCGGCACGGTCGAATCCTGGCTGGTCTGGAAACTGACCGGCGGCCTGCACATCAGCGACGCCACCAATGCCTCGCGCACGGCGCTCATGGACATCCACGAGGGCGACTGGTCCCCCGAACTGCTCGAGCTGTTCGGCGTCCCCCGCGCGGCGCTGCCGGAAATCACCGATTGCGCCGGCCAGTTCGGTGAAACCGCTTCCGAGCATTTCGGCGGTCCGATCCCGATCACCGGCATGGCCGGCGACCAGCAGGCCGCCTCGATCGGTCAGGCCTGCCTCGAACCCGGCGACACCAAGGCGACCTATGGCACCGGCGCCTTCATCCTCACCAATACGGGCGCGGAGGCGAAGGCGTCGCGGAACCGCCTGCTCACCACCATCGCCTGGCGGCTCAATGGCGAGACGGCTTACGCGCTCGAAGGTTCGGTTTTCGTCGCCGGCAGCCTGATCAAATGGCTGCGCGATTCCCTGGGCCTGCTCGTCACCGCCGACGAGAGCGAGGAGGTGGCCCGCTCCGTTCCCGACAATGGCGGCGTCGTGATCGTGCCGGCGCTCTCCGGCCTCGGCGCGCCGCACTGGCGCCCCGACGCCCGCGCCGCGATCACGGGCCTCAGCTTCGCCGCCAACAGCGCCCACATCGTCCGCGCCGCTTTGGAGGCGATGGCCTACCAGACCCACGATCTGATGACCGCCTTCGCCGCCGACGGTGCTGAATGGGCAGATTTGAAGATCGACGGCGGGATGAGCGCGAACGATTGGCTCGCCCAGGACATGGCCGACATATTGGGCCTCCCAGTCGAACGCCCCGGCTTCGTCGAAACGACCGCGCTCGGCGCCGCCATGCTCGCCGCAATCGGCAGCGGCCATTACGCCACGCTGGAGGAGGCCGCGCACATGCGCGAGGGCGTCCGCACCTTCAAACCTGCGATGGACGCCAAGACTCGCGACGCTCGCCTCGCCGCCTGGCGAAAGGCGCTCGACCAGGTCCTCGACTGATTATTCCGCCAGCGTGCCCGCCGCCGCTGCGGTCGCGATGCTGGCGATCAGCAGCAATTCCAGCCGTCCCAGCGGCAGCTTGCGGGCGTCGTCCGCCTGGCCCTCGCTGACGGCGCGTTCCCAGCGGTTGCGGAGCATCGCCGCGACGAAGCTGCTGCGCACGAACAGCAAGTCGACGATCTGCGGGCCCGCGACGAAGCCCAGTTTGCGCTTGTAACCGCTGTCGCCCGCGCCCCAATCGAACCGGGTCACGCCGCGCTCCGCCGCCCAGAGCAGGTTGCGCTCATTGGCCAGGCTGCCCGCGTTCAGCTTCGCGAATTCGGCATCGTAGGTGCCGGCAATGCCATATTGCAGCGTGCCGCAGGTGAGATCGAGCGAGAAGGCCACCGGCCGTCCGTCGACGCGGACGATCACCACCGACAGCATCTCGGCCAGCACCGGATCGGCCGCGCACCCTTCCCAGACCCGCCGGTGGGCCGGATCGATGAATTTCGCGCCGGTCTGGTCGGTTGCCGTCGCCACCCAGCTGCGTGCCTCGATTTCGGCGAGCGCGTCGAACACCGCCGGCGACCAGTCGGTGCCGGTGACATAGTCGATGCTCACCGCGCCATGCTCCGCCAGCTTGCGCTCATAACCGTCCAGCCGCTTCAGGCTCGACTTGCGCGGCCATTGCCGTCCGGCGGCGCGCTCGGCTTCGATGTCGAGCAAATAGGTTTCGCCGAGCGTGCGGGTGAGAATGCTCCAGCCCGCCGCCGGCGCCGCTGCGCTCAGCCGGGTCACGCTGGCATCGTCGGAATAGACCGGCCCCAGCCGCCATACCGGCCCCAGCGTGCCATGCGCGCGCGCCGCGATCATCATGTCGACCAGATCGGCTTCGCTCGCATCGGCGGCGATCGGAATGTTGCGGAACGGCCAGTAAATGCCCGCCACCGCGCGGACGCCGAGGGCAGGGGGGCCTGCCGGAAGGGTCGGGAAGACGGCGATCGCCCGTCCGTCGCGCCGCGCCACCAGGCTCGTTTCAGCGCCCGCCGCTTCATACCAGGCGGCGCGCAGGAAGGCATGTTCAGCGGGCGCCGCAGCGGCGATCGCGTCGATCAGCGCGGGACTGCCGTCAAACGACTCGAGCAGCGTCGAGCATTCGTCGTCGCGCCGCTCGATTTCGAGCCGTAATGCATAATCCCGCTCCGCCATGCGGAGGGGCTAGCGGCCAGATGCTAGGAATTCGTTGAGCCGCGCCGTCTTTTTCAGGGCTTCGCGCCGATCGGGGTGTGCGGGGTGGATTCGCCCTCCGGCGGGGTCCAGCTTTCGTCCAGCATCTTGATGATCCCGGAAAAGTCCTTGCCGGCGCCGCCCAGGCCCTCGGCGAAGCGGGTGTAGAGTTCCTCCGCCGCCGCGCCCATCGGCGTGTAGGCGTCGACGCTCTGCGCCGCCTCCATCGCCAGCCGCATGTCCTTCAGCATCAACGCCGCCGCGAAGCCGCCGTCATAGCCGCGGTCCGCCGGCGTCTCCGGTCCGACGCCGGGCACCGGGCAGTATGAGGTCATCGACCAGCTCTGCCCCGATGCCTTGGACGAGATGTCGTAGAAGGTCTGCAGATCGAGCCCGAGCTTCTCGGCAAGCACGAACGTTTCGCAGGTCGCGACCATGGTCGCGCCCAGCAGCATGTTGTTGCAGATCTTCGCCGCCTGGCCCGCGCCCGCGCCGCCGGCATGGATCACCGCCTTGCCCATCGCGTCCAGGAAGGGCTCGGCGAGCGCGAAGGCCTCGGCCGATCCGCCCGCCATGAAGGTGAGCGTGCCGCCCTCGGCCGCCGCGATCCCGCCCGACACCGGCGCGTCGACCATCTTATAGCCCTTCGCCTCCGCCGCCGCGATCGTCTCGCGCGCGCTGGCGACGTCGATGGTGGAGCAATCCATCAGGATCGCGGAGGTCGGCGCATGGCCGATGATGCTCTCCGCATAGACGCTGCGGACATGCTTGCCCGCCGGCAGCATGGTGACGACCGCTTCGGCCTCCGCCACCGCCTCGGCGGCGCTTGCAGCGCGCAGGCAGCCGCGTTCCTCGGCCCGCGCCAGCGCGGCTTCGCTAAGGTCGAACGCGCGCACGTCATGCCCGGCCTTCGCCAGGTTTGCGGCCATCCCGCCGCCCATATTGCCAAGCCCGATGATTGCGACGCGTGCCATGACACTCAACCTTCTTTCGTCATTCCAGCGAAAGCTGGAATTTCTCTGCTCTCAAGAAAACGAGATCCCAGCTTTCGCTGGGATGACGGTCGGGGAATTACTTCCCCTTCCACTCCGCTGCACGCTTGGCGACGAACGCGCTCATCCCTTCCTTTTGGTCCTCGGTCCCGAACAGGCCGTGGAACAGCCGGCGCTCGAACAAAATGCCCTGGCTCAGGCCATTCTCGAACGCGGCATTGACCATTTCCTTGTTCGCGATCGCGGCGAGCGGCGCCATGCCGGCGATTGCTTCCGCCGTCTTCAGCGCCTCGGCCAGCAAATCCGCCGCCGGAACCACCCGCGCCACCAGCCCGGCGCGCTCCGCTTCCTCGGCGCCCATCATCCGGCCGGTCAGGCACATTTCCATCGCCTTGGCCTTGCCGATCGCGCGGGTCAGCCGCTGCGAGCCGCCCATGCCCGGCGCGACGCCCAGCTTGATCTCCGGCTGGCCGAACTTGGCGGTGTCCGCCGCGATGATGAAGTCGGCCATCATCGCCACTTCGCAGCCGCCGCCCAAAGCGAAGCCCGCAACTGCCGCCAGCCAGGGCTTGCGCGTCGCCGTCACCTGCTCCCAGCCGGCGAAATAGTTGGAGCCGTACATGGCCGCGAAGCCCTGTTCCTCCATCTCCTTGATGTCCGCCCCGGCCGCGAACGCTTTCTCGCCGCTGCCGGTCAGCACCAGGCAGCGCTGGCTCGCGTCGGCGTCATAGGCGCGAAAGGCCGCGATCAGATCGGCGAGGACATGGCTGTTCAGCGCGTTCAGCGCCTGCGGCCGGTTCAGCGTCACCAGCGTGACGGCGCCACGCTGCTCGACCAGGATGTTCTCATAATCGGCCATGATCTTCACTCCAGACTCCCCGCCCTGAAAGGGAGGGGAACATTCTCATTCCGCCAGCGGCGTCCAGGTCTGCCCGCTCGGCAGCGGCTCGAACATGCTGTCGACCAAAGCGTCCGTCACGCCTTCCGGCGTCGCCGGTTCCCAGGTCGGCGCATTGTCCTTTTCGATCAGCAGGGCGCGAACGCCCTCGCGGAAGTCCGGATAATGGGTCATCCGCACCGCCATCGCATATTCCTTGGTCATCTCCGCCGCAAAGCTCGGCATGCCGTAGGAGCCGGCGAGCAGGCGCAGCGAGACCTTGCAGGCGAGGGGAGAGCGCGCCCGGAGAGTCGCCAATTCCTTCTGCGCCCAGTCGGAGCCATCGGCCTCGAGCGCCGCGATGATCTCCTCCAGCGTCTCGCCGGCGAAGAGCTTGTTGATGCGCGCGTCATTCTCGCCGATCCGCGGCTCGGGCGGCGAGATGGCGGCCTGGCCCAAAATGCCTTCCACCCGTTCCGGGAATTCCGCGATCCGCGCCTTCACTTCCTCCAGCGCCGCCGAAGGAATGTAGTGGGTGGCGATGCCCAGATATTTGCACTCGGCGCCGTCCAGCCGCGCTCCGGTCAGCCCCAGGAACTTGCCCATGCAGCCCGGCAGCTGGCTCAGATAACGGCCGCCGCCGACATCGGGGAAGAAGCCGATCGTCGTCTCCGGCATGGCGAAGCGGGTATTTTCCGTCGCCACGCGATAGCGGCAGGGCTGGGCGATGCCGACTCCGCCGCCCATCGTGATCCCGTCCATGAACACCACGGTCGGCTTGTAATACGTGAACAGCAGATGGTTCAGGCGATATTCGTGGAGGAAGAATTCCTCCGCGACGCCGTCTTTCTCGCCCACCGACTTCGCGATCGTCACCACGTCGCCGCCGGCGCAGAAGCCGCGGCCTTCGGCATGGTCGATCATCACCAGCCTGATTTCGGGATTGTCGCGCCAGCGGAGCAAAGCCGCGGTGGTCGCGTGCACCATTTCCAGGTTCAGCGCATGCAGCGCCTTCGGCCGGTTGAGCCTGAGCCGGCCCGCCGCGCCCTCTTCGGCGGCGCGAACGGTTTCAATCGTGGTCATGTCGGATTCGTACTCGATCTAAGGTCGTCAGGGAGCCTCTTCCGCGGGCCTGCGGGGAGGGGGGACCGCAGGTCCAGAGCCCCCTGGCTCCGTCCGGCCTGCGCGTCCGTCGCGCCCGCTTTGCCCCGTCCCGGCCCGGCAAACAAGGGGCGGGACTTATCATATGCTACCTTATGGTGCCTTCGCGTAGCTGCCCGGCGCGGGTTCGATCCCGTCGTCGATCGCGCGCGCGGGGACCGTTTTGCCGCCGCCATGACCCTGCAGCCATTGGTCCCACCACGGCCACCAGGAGCCTTCGTTGCGAGTCGCCCCGGCAAGCCAGGCGTCGGCGGTCTCTGCGCTGGTATCCTTGCCGGTCCAGAAGCCATGCTTGTTCGCGGCCGGCGGATTGATCACCCCGGCATTGTGGCCCGATCCGCCCAGCACGAAGTCCGCGCCAAGCAATTTCGCCCCGTCATAGACCGCGCTCCACGCGGACACGTGATCGTCCTTCAGCGCGATCGACAGGATCGGCGTCTCGATCGCACTGAGGTCGATTGGCGTGCCCTTCACCTCGAACGCCCCCGGCTCGCGGAGGCGGTTCCCGTGGAGCAATTGGCGGTTGTAGCTGGTCAGGAAGGCGGCCGGAATCCGCGCCCCGTCCTCGAACCAGTAGAGCAGGTCCGACGGCGGCGCCTGCTTGTCCAAGAGGTAATGGTTGACCACGCTCGACCAGATCAGATCGTTCGCGCGCATCGCCGAGAACAGACGCTGCAGTTCGACGCTGTCGATATAGCCCTGCCGCCCGATGTGGGCGTCCAGCGCATCGAGATGGCTTTCGTGCACGAAGGCGGACCAGTCGCGCATGTCCGCGAAATCGACCATCGAGCCAATGAGCGTCGCGCTGTTCACCTCGTCCGCCCGGCCCTTCGCCGCCAGATAAGCGAGGGTGATCGCGACCAACGTCCCGCCGAGGCAGAAGGAGAAGAAATCGGCCTTGGCCTTGGTCCGCTTGGCGACAATCTCCAGCGCTTCGACGATGGCGAGGATATAATCCTCGACGCCATTATCCTTATGCTCCTCGGTCGGGTTGACCCAGGAGATGACAAAGACGGTGCGCCCCTGTTCGACCAGCCAGCGCACCAGGCTCTGCCGGGGCACGAGGTCGATCATGTAGAAGCGGTTCACCAAGGGCGGCACGTAGAGCAAAGGCTCCGCCGCGACCTTGTCCGTCGTCGGGGCGTATTGGATCAGCTGGAACAATTTGTTCTGATAAACGACCTGCCCGGGCGTCGCCGCGATCGTCACGCCCTTTTCGAATGCATTCGGGTCGGTACGCCGTTTCACCACGCCTTTGCCGTCGGACAGATCCTCCAGCAGATTGGCGAAGCCGCGCGCCAGATTGGCGCCCTGCGTCTCCACCGTCCGCTCGACCACGTCGGGATTGGTCATCACGAAATTGGTCGGCGCCACCGCGTTCAGCCAGCTGTCGAGCAGGAACCCGACCATGCGGTGATCCGGGCTCTCCTCGGCGACGCTGTCGACCAGTCCGTGCATCTGTTCCGACGCGAGCAGATAGGAATCCCGGATCGCCCGGAACCAGGGGTCCGCCTCCCACTTCGCCGAGGCGAAGCGGCGATCCTTCTTCGGCGCGGCCTCTTCAGCCGGCCCCGCGCTCCACGCCTTCAGCCAAAGGTCGCTCCATTGCTGCGCGCCCTCGACCCAGGCGTTCGCCAGCTTCTCCGGATGCGCCGCCATCCGCACCGCGAAATCGCTCATCGCATTGGCCACCGCCAGCGGATCATAAGGCTGCGTCTTCGCGCCCGTGAGCGGGCCCGTCATCGCCTTCTGCATGGCGCCCAGCGCCTCGTCCCAAGCGGTCCGACCGTTCGTCATTGCCAATTCTGCTCCCCGGCGAAGGCCGGGGCCCAGCCCCGACAAAAGCTCCCGCGCGAAGGCGCGTCTTGGACCCTGGCCTTCGCCGGGGAACGAGAGTGGCCAATCACTGGCGCAGCATCTCCCGCGACACGATCATTCGCATGATCTGGTTCGTCCCCTCCAGGATCGAATGGACGCGCAAATCGCGCCAGATCCGCTCGATCGGATAATCCTGCAAATAGCCGTAGCCGCCGTGCAGCTGCAGCGCCTTGTCCGCCACCTCGCTGCCGACGTCGGTCGCGAAGCGCTTCGCCATCGCCGCGAACTTGGTCTTGTCCGGCGCGTTCGCCGTCACCTTGACCGCCGCCTGGTACAGCAGGGTCCGCGCCGCCTGCAGCTCGGTCTCCATGTCGGCGAGCATGAATTGCGTGTTCTGGAAATCGGCGATCGCCTGCCCGAACGCCTTGCGCTCCTTGGTGTAGCTCACCGCTTCGTCCAGGCAGCGCTGCGCCCCGCCCAGCGAGCAGGCGCCGATGTTCAGCCGGCCGCCGTCCAGCCCCATCATCGCGATTCGGAAGCCTTCGCCCTCGCCGCCAACCAGATTTTCCGCCGGCACGCGTACGTCGTCGAAATTGACCTGCGCCGTCGGCTGCGAATGCCAGCCCAGTTTCTTCTCCTGCGCGCCGAACGACACGCCGGGCATGTCCTTCTCGATCACGAAGCAGGAAATGCCCTTCGGTCCGTCCACCCCGGTCCGGGCCATCACGACATAGATTTCATTCTCGCCGCCGCCGGAAATGAACGCCTTGGAGCCGGAGATGACATAGTCATCGCCGTCCTTCACCGCCCGGGTCTTCAGCGCTGCCGCGTCCGAACCCGCGCCCGGCTCGGTCAGGCAGTAAGAGCCCATCCGCTCCATCGTCACCAGCGAGGGCAGGTACTTCTCCTTCACCGCCGCCGCGCCGAAGCGGTCGATCATCCAGGCGGCCATATTGTGGATGGAGATGAAGGCGCTGGTCGACGGACAGCCATAAGCCATCGCCTCCATGATCAGCGCCGCCTCTAGCCGCCCAAGCCCGATCCCGTCGCTCTCTTCGGACACATAGATCGACCCGAAACCCAGCTCCGCCGCCTGGCGGATCGTGTCGCGCGGGAAGATATGCTTCTCGTCCCACTCCGCCGCATGCGGCGTGAGGGCGTCGGCGGTGAATTGCTGCGCCATCTCCTGGATCTGGCGCTGCTCGTCGGTCAAATCATATTGGCTCATCGCACCGGCTGTTAAGCGGCACGCGCCCGCGCTTCAAGCGATCCGCGCCGCGCCGCCGTCGCCGCGGGTTTCGCCGAGCGAGGCCAGGCACAAAGCCACGCCGCCAAGGAACACCACGCCGATCCACAGATAATAGCCCGCGCCATAGGCCAGCACCGGCATCACGCCGTCATTGGTATAGACCCGGCTGAAGGCCAGAGCGTGGGCTGCGAGCAGGCTGGTCAGGACGCCCATCATCAGCCCCCAGACCAGAGGCGGGCGGCCGCGGACGAGCAGGATCAAAGCGGCGGCGAAGAGGAAATTTGCGACCCAGGCGAATTGCCCGAGCATGAAGCCGAGCCAGCCCAGGCAGAGCACCGCCCAGCCGTCCCAGCGCTCGCCCTCGCCGAGGCCGAACGTGGCCACCGGCAGCAGCAGGGCCGCCGCCCAGCCCAATCCCAACAATACAGCCACCGCCCGCCAGGACGGCCCGCTTCCGGGTCCCATCGCGCTTCCTCCGATGTCTGGGAGGAAGGGATGCGCCCGCTTTCAAGCCTGTGCGCCAACGCCGCGACGGGAGGCGCAGAGGCTGCGGCGGAAGCGGGGGGGGGGGCGGGGGGGCGGGGGGCGGCGGGGGGGGGGGGTG
>JAFAEG010000071.1 GCA_023424095.1 Pseudomonadota bacterium
GCCCTACCCCGGCGGCGGGACGCTAATTCCTTTGCAAATGCCGTCGAACCCGTCGATTTTGGCGTCGCCAACCGGGTTGCTTGAGGGCGAATTGCATGGACGACCAAACCGACGCCGCGCGCGAATATGAACGGCTTCGCGCTGAACTGGCGGAGTTCGTTCTGGAAGTCCTTTCCGAGCGGATCGCCACCGGCAAGGAGCCGGAGCTCAGCCAGGCGCTGATCGATGCGATCGACCGGCGGGTGGATGCCGCCGTGGACGAGCGGCTCGGCAAGCTCGGCCCGGCCGACGCAACCCGCCCCGCCGCCGCCCGGCGCTCCAGCCCCGTCCGGCGCAGCGAACCCGAACCGAACAACCGCATCAAGCTGATCCTTCTCGCCGCTTTGGGGGTCGCCGCTTTGGTGGCGATCGTGTTCGTGGTGATCCGCTACCTCCCGGCCAGCCCGACCAACACCACGACCCGCACGAACGGCGGCAATGAGACGACCGTGATCCAGGTCGAAAACGGCCAGATCGCGCCACCCGCCAATGCGGCCCAGGGCAACAACACCGCTCTGCCGGTCCCCGTCCCGCAGCCCGGTCCGGCCCAGCCCAACTGAACATGGCCAGCGCCGCCGCCAGCATCGCCACCCTGGTGATCGGCCCGCAGGCCGGCGGGCGCGGCTATCGCGTGCTGGCGCGCAGTCCCGGCCCCGCCATTTCCGGCGCGGCGGAGGGACGGTTGAGCGAACTCGCCCTCGTCATCGCAGGCTGGGCCGAGCAGAATGAGCCGCCGGCCGTCGCCTTGATCCCGCTCACCGACGCGACCGCGCCCGCCGTCCTGCTGCGCTTCGCCCATCTCGGCTCCGGTTCGCTCGGCAGCATCGGCTATGCCAACGGGCTGCTGCTCGACAATGCCGCCTTCGCGGCCTGCGGCGGACGGCCGGAAACCCTGCTTCCCCTGATCCCCGCCCCCGACGGCTCGCGTGCTTTCGCCGATGCGCCGCTGGGCGTGAGCCAGACGCCTCCCCCTTCAGCACCGCTGCGCGACTGGACCGGCCTCGGTCTCGAATGGCGCGACCGGCTGGTCGTCGTGGAGAATCAGGCGGAGGAAGAAGCGACGCTCTGCTCGATCCTCCAGTCGATCGGCCCGGCCGGTCCGGGTTCGCGCGTGCGCGGCTGGGCGACGACCGCCACCCTGCCGCCCGGCGGAAGCTTCTCGCCCGGGCGTGAGATTCAATTGCTGGTCGTCGAAAAAAGCCGTCGCAGGCCGGCTCTCAACCACCTTCTGGCGCGCGCCACCACGGCCAGCTTCGATGGCGAGCGCATCGATCTCCCGCCCGCGGCCCGCGCCTGGGAACGGCTGAAGTCGCTTGGCGCCCGCGACGTCGACATCGCGCAGGCCGTCGGCGCGCTGCGCTGGTCGCCGGAGCAGCTCGAGGCGGCACCCGCCGACGTGATCGGCCCGGCCGCGGGTCAGGCGCTGCGCGCGCTCGGCGGCGAAGCGCGCATCCGCTTCATCCTCGCTTTGGCCGAGCCCCGCGGCGACGCCTTCGACCGCATTTTCGGCACTGTCGCCCGCCATTGGTTCGCGCAATTGCTCGGCCGCGACGGGCTGGAGCCCCAACATGCCGCTTTCTACATCAAGGCGATCGCCGACGCGCCGCCCGCAACCATCGCCACGATGGCGCCGCTCGCCGCCTTGCTGGCGCGGCCCGGCACCGGCCGCTGGCTGAAGGGCCAGACCTTCGACCGGCTCATGCAGCTCGGCTATCTCGACGCCCTCGCCGAACGAAGCAGCGAGGCGCCCGCTCTGCTCGCGGGGTTCGGCAGCGACGATTTGCCCAAGCTTATCGGCACCATCCTGCGATCGCCGGCCCCACCCGCTCTCCTCTCCGCTGCCCTGCGCGAACTGGCCGACACGTCTGGCGAGCTCGGACCGCCGGCATCATGGGGTGAGTTTTTCCCGACCGCGCTGCGCGCGCGCCTGCAATCGCCCCCCGGCCCGGACGAGCGCCGGCTCGGTTCACGCAGCGTTGCCCGCGCGATGTTAAGCCTCGCCCCCGGCATGATGGGACAATTGGCTAAACGGTCGATCGACTTGCGTGACGCGGCCGCGTCCCCACGTGAAAAACTGGACATGCTGGGCGCGACCCTCGAATGGGTCCGCCACAAAGGAGCGACGGCTTGAAGCGCTGCCCGAAACATTATTGGTTCGAATATGACGAGACGCAGGGCGGCTGCCAATTGTGCGAGCGCGAGGGCAATCTGCCGTCCGCTCCGCCACCCCTGCCAGTGCCGCCACCACCGCCGCCGGCCCATCCGAACAATGATTGGGGCGAAGAGGTCTCGGCCCAGCCGAGCGCCGCGCCGCCGCCAATCTGGACACCGCAACCGGTCGACATGAGCAAGCCGCCGGCAGGATCTTGGGAGCCCGCCGCAAGCTGGCCCGCACCCGATCCGGTGCCGCCGCCGGAGCCCGAACCGGAGCCGATCCCGGTCGATCCGCTGACCGACGAGGACAGCCAGATTCTCGCCCAGCTCGAGCATCTGCGCGCCGAGGGGATTTTCACCATCCTGCTGATCGGCTTCTTCGCCGGCGGCAAGACCTGGTTCCTGAACCGGGTGAAGCACCAGCTCGGCAAGGAAGGCTACAACGTCTCGCCGCAGCCGCCGCGCAACCGCGCCCATGTCAGCACGACGCGCAACGCGGAAATCCACCACGCCAGGCGCTTGCGCGACGGCAAGGTGGAGAGCTTCGCGATCGTCGATATTCCGGGCGAGCGGCTGCGCGACCTGGTCGACAAGAATTTCCACGCGGTCCGCTCGGTGCTGGCCGCGATGGACATGTGCGGCGCGCTGATCGTCGCGTTGCCGGCGGACGAGGTTTTGCTCTCCGAGGATGTCAGCGCCGAGGCGGAGCGGCTGGGCGGCGTGCACAAGGTGCTGCTCGCCCGTTCCAAGGACGATCCGGCGCTCCACGTCATTGCCCAGCGCGCCGATGCCCTGGTCGCCAAGGCCGGCTCGGTCGAGGCGGCGCTCGGCCAGGAGGGCCTCAAGCGGGCCGAGGCCGACCGGCTGAAGGAAGCGGGCGAGAGCGATGCCGAGCTGGACGCGGATCTGCAGGCGCTGAAGACGCTCGGCCGGGTCGATCGTCTCGCCATCGCCGATCCCGACCTCGCCGAATTCACCCATGATCTGTGCTTCATGACCGGCCTGATGTCGCGCCTGCGCAATGCCGGTTCGCTGAACGATCCGCGCTTCGATTTCCGCAAGATCGACCCGGCGATCGTCAATCTGCACATCAGCTCGCGCGATTATCAGCGTTTCTCGCGGCCGACCTTCGTGGCGATGACCAAGGCCGATCTGGTCAGCCATCCCGATCCCCTGCTCGAGGCCTTGATCCGCCACAGCCGCGATCCCGAAGTGCGTTACACGTTCAGCGACGATCCGCTCGACACGCTGGCGAAGATGCGGCCCGGCCTGTCGGCGATGTTCCGCGAGTGGCTGCAGAACGTGAAGTTCGACTTCGTCACCGCCTTTCACGAACACGACCCGACCGACACGCGGATCAATTACAGCGCCGATCATTATGGCGTCGGCGCGGTGTTCGACTGGATCAGCCGCGCCCGGCAGTGGGACGTGCGCCGGACAAGCGAGCGCAAGGCCGAGCAACGCGCCCGGCGGCTGCGGCGGCTGCGCGACGGCAAGGCCAGCGTGGACCGCGACTTCGCGCTGATGAAGGGCGGCCGCAAATGAGCCTGCTGCAGCCCATCCGCGACCGGAGACGCCGCCTGATCGACGCCGTCTATGGCGCCGAGGAGGATCGCGGCGCCAACATCTATCTGGCCAGCATCTGGGGCGTCGGCCTGCTCGCCTGCCTGATCATCGCCGGCTTCACGCCG
Organism: Pseudomonadota bacterium; assembly: GCA_023424095.1. GTDB lineage: Bacteria > Pseudomonadota > Alphaproteobacteria > Sphingomonadales > Sphingomonadaceae > Allosphingosinicella. The sequence continues at coordinate 3,885 of JAFAEG010000071.1, forward strand.
TGGAACTGGCCGGCCGAGCGCGACGGCCGCGTCGAAAGCCTCGCGCCGGTCTCCTGCGAGGCCATTCTCGGCGAGGATGATGAGGAGCAGGCCACCGCCCGCAACCAGAGCGCGACCAAGGCACGGCCCAAGGCCGGCGCCCGCAATTCCTGCCGCCAATTGCTCTCGGAAGCCGAACGCAGCCAGCTCGGCCGGGTCGAGGCGACCGTCGCTTTTCTGCAGCAGGGCGGTCCCGCTCCTGCGGCTTTGGCCTTGCCCGAGGATGGCGTGCTGCGCGGCTGGGTGAATTCCAACATCTGCCGCCTGGGCGGCGCGGACGGCGCGGATCGCGGAGCGCTCGCCTGGCACGTCGGCCAGGGGATTGGCGAATGCGGCGGCTGGGCGCGGCAGGCGGCGGGCTTCCCGCTCTCGGTCTGGCTCGGCTGGTGGGCCGGCATGCTGCTGACGCCTTTGCTGATCCTGATCCTGCTCTTCTTCCTCGCGCGCCACACTTTCCGCCTGCCGGCCACGCGGCGCGAATATCGCCGCCTGTTTGGCTCGGAACACAAAGCACCGTGACCCTGGTCCGGGCGGTCTGAGCCATGCCGAGCGGCGCGGGCATCACCTTCACCCTGCTCAGTCTCGCTTTGGCCTGGCTGCTCTGGCAGGGGCGCGGCGCGGAAGGGCAGCCGCGTTGGCAGCTTTGGCTGCGCACCCTGATCCCGCCGGTTCTGCTGCTCGCTCTGATCCCCAGCGGCTGCGCCAGCGACCGCTTCGACGCGCTGCGCCTGTTCGCCAACGGCATGACGGTGACCGAGCGGCAATTGCAGGGCGGCCGCGCCCAAAGCATCGCCGCGCCGGGCTGTGAGGATTATTTCCGCGCCGGCGACAATCCCGTCTTCGTCGTCGGGCGCCTGCGCGGCTGCGTCGATCTCGTCGTCAATGACTGGAACGGCGCGTCGGTTGAGGGCGCCGTCGTCCGGCTCGATCATCGCGCTGGCGCGGTCCCCGTCCTGAACCTCGCCACCCGCGCTGGCGGCGGCGGCGCGCTCATCGTGGCGCGCGACGAAGGCGGCAGCCGCAGCTTCACCGGCGCAATCGATCTCACCAGCGGCGACAGCATCTGCCTGCGCGATTGCGAGGGGAACGGGCGCTGGTGGACGTTCGACGCGGGCGGCACGCTCACCGCGGGCGACGATGTCCGCAATATGAGCCTGCGCCCCGGCCCCTATGGCTGGGTCGAGCCCTATGGCCCCGCCGACCGCGTCCACCGCCTCAGCCAGTTGCTCTGCGACGTGGCCGGCGAAAGCGGTTGCGACACGCCCGCCCTCGCCGACCGCAACCAGCCCGCTTTGAGCTTCCTGTTTCAGCGCGGCGGCGTGAACGGCCACGCCTGGCAGGCGATTTTGCTCGATCCCGGCGCCCGCATCCGCCGCGCCGACGGCTCGATTGTCCGCCCGAACCTCGCCGAGCAGGTGCCGCTGGCCGAGGGCGGCCGCACGCACCTCGCCATCCTCGGCGTGCGCGGCAACGCGCTGCGCGAAATCCGCAGCTTCTGGCTCGGCCACAGCCTCGGGACCGAACCGGCCGCACGCCGCTTCACCCTCTCGCTCGACACGCCGGAGATGGTCGCGATCGGGCAATGCGCCCAGCCATTGTCGCGGCTCGCGACCGCGCCCGATCAGGTCTCGCCCGAAGCCTTCGCCCTGAACAGCTTCGGCAACCGCCCCGACGGCGTGCTCGCGAGCGCCGCCGCCGGTCTCCCCGTCGACCGCTTCAACCTGTGCGAAAGCACCCGCTTCGCCTTCGCCTCGCCGCTCGCGGAAAGCGAAGGGCTGGGCGGTCCGATCCTGCGCCAGGTCGACTTCAGCGTCGACCGCATGGGCATTCCCTGGCTGCTGATCATGCTGGCCTTCGCGACCGCCTTCATCGTCCATGCCGGCAGCGAAAAGCTGTGGCGCAACCGCCCGCTCGACGGCATCCTGCTCAGCCTCGTCCAATATCTGCTCGTCGTCCGCGCGATCATCGGCATCGAAGGCGTGTTCAACGACGCCGCGCTGAACTGGCGCCTGATCTATGCCGACGCGGCGGTGGCGATGGTCGCCTTGCCCGCCATCCTGATCGCCGCGCGCCGCCGCGACGAGAGCGAGGCGACGACGCTGGCGGCGACCGGCATCTTCCTGGCCCTCGCACTCGCGGCGATCTGGTGGTGGCTCGGCCGGCCGGACTTCATCGGCATCGTCCTGACCGGGCTGGCGGCGAGCGCGCTCGTCCTGCGCGCGCTCACGCTGGCATTGTCGCCCCGCCTGGCAGAGAAATTCTCCGTCGCCAGGGTCCGCGACTTCGTTCAGCGCCCGCCCAATTTCTGGCCCATCCTCCTCGCCGTCATCGTCGGCGTTCGGATCATTCTGGGCCTGCTCGGCTATCGCGAGCGCTTCTTCGGCCTCGCCCTTTCGACGGTCTACGTCCCGCTCCTCCTCATCACCGTCGCCGCGATCGTCGCGCAGGCGGAGGCCAATCCGGAGCAGCGCCGTCGCTACGGCTTCTGGTTCCTCGCCGCGCTCGCCGCGGGCGGGGGGCTGGTCGCGATCGTCATCAACGATGTCGGCTTTGCCCTGGTCCATTTGCCGCCGATCGCCGGCGTCGCGCTCTGGCGGCTCAGGCGCTGGCGAACGGAAGGATCCGACCGCATCGCCACCGCTTTGTGGGCCGCCCCGGTCGCGGGCCTCGCCGCGCTCTACCTGACGCTCTGGGCCTTCATCGCCCTCACCCCGCCACCGGGGGAAGACGCGCCGCTGGAAGATCGCGTCGCTTATTCGGTCGATGACAAGAGCCTCGACCCCAATTGGCTGCGGCTGCGCGCCGTCTTCGCGCCCGACCAGATCCCCGCCATCGGCAATCGCGCCGCAGCGGTACAGCTCGACCAGAGCGTGCAATTGAGCGAGCTGACCGGCACCTTGCTCGGCCGCGGCTGGCTCTCGCCGGTCGATCTCGGCTCCTTCCGGCTGCAGGCGACCCACCTCAGCGACTATCTCAGCGCCTCGCATCTGATGGCGCCATTCGGGCGATTGGGCGCGCTGGCCCTGCTGCTGGTGATCGCCGCCGCGGCGGGCGCGGCCGTCGCGCGCCGCGTACCGACGCCCGCCGCCTGGCCAAACCTGGCCGGCGCGCTCGCCATCTGGACGATGTTCGGCGCCGCCGCCTACATGGTGCTGGCGAATTTGCTGCTGGTGCCGTTCACCGGCCGCAACATCTATCTGCTGTCCGCCTCGTCGGGCGCGGATCTGATCGAGGGTCTGTCCTTGCTGCTGCTCGCCCGCATCGGCCTGTCCGCGGTGAAGCGGACATGAGCGCCCGAAGCGACCGCCGCCGCGCCGCCGCCGCGGCCTCCGGCGCCCCCGTCGGCCGGCCGCTGCCCAGCGC
>JAFAEG010000103.1 GCA_023424095.1 Pseudomonadota bacterium
GAGATCGATCAGGGCGCCGGTCGTTAAGTCCAGCAATTGGCCCCGCGCGGCGGCGGTGTAATCGCCGACCGCGCGATAGACGAAGATATCGGCGCCAAGACCGCCGCGCAGCGTGTCCGCCCCGCCCCGGCCTTCGATCCGGTCTCCCCCCGCACCGCCGAACACGTCGTCGGCCAGCGCCCCGCCCATGATCAGATCGGAAGAGGCACCGCCGAAGACCTGGAAGCGTCCATCCGTTTCGGCGGTGCCGTTGAAGCGCAGCACCTCGCCGGCGCGCAGGCTGTTGGCCTGGATCACCATCTGCGCCCCGGCCGCGACATTGCCGTCATTCATCGTCAGCGTGTAGCTGAAGAATTGCCCCGCCGTGCCGCCGCCGAAGCGCGTGTCGCTGGCGCTCAGCATCACGATGAATTCGACACTGGTCAGCTGGCCGGCGCCGAAGATCAAAGCATTGGCCCCGGCGAAATTGCCCTGCAGGCCGAGCTGGTCGCTGCCGCCGCCACCGTTGATCGTATCGCCGGCATTGAAGCGCCCGGTGCCGAAATAGAAGCCGTCGCCCTGCTGCCCGCCAATGATGGTCTCGGTGCCGAGCCCGCCGAAGGTCAGGATGATGCCGTTCGTCTCGGCCGCGGCGTTCAGGGTGAAATTCTCGCCCGCGCGCAGGGTGTTCGCCTGGAAGGTCAGCAATTGGCCGGCGGCGACGTTCGCGTCCACCGTCGTCAGATTGTAGGACAGCAAGGCCCCACCCAGGTTGATGAACCTGGTGTCATTGCCCGCCAGCAAGACGACCGTCTCGACCCCGACCAGGCCGGCGGCGTTGAAGGTCAGGCCGGCATAAACGCCCTGCAGCGCCAGCTGGTCGGCGCCCGCGCCGCCGTCGACAGTGTCGGCATTGGTCATCGCCCCGGCGAAGAAGAAGCCATCCGCGCCGTCATTGCCGATCGCATTATCGGCGCCGCCATGCTCCAGCCGGAACAGGTCCCCGCCGGCGCCCCCGACCAGAATGTTATTCGCCGCATTGCCGATCAGGATGCCGCCGCCCGGCCCGGTATAGACCATCCGCTCGACCTGATCGGGGATCACATAGTTGGATATCAGGGTGCGAACCTCGTCAAACCCCTCGCCCGCCTGCTCGGTGACCACGTCGCCGAGATTGTCGACCTCATAGATGTCGTTGCCCCCGCCACCGTTCATCGTGTCCGCGCCGATACCGCCGATCAGCGTGTCGTTGCCGAGACCCCCGTTCAGCGTGTCGATGCCTGCGCCGGTGGAGATGATGTTGTCGCCGCTGGTGCCGGTGATCGTGTCGTCGCCGGCCCCGGTCACGAGATTCTCGAAATTGAGGAAGCTTTCGCCGGAATAGTTGGTCACCCCGGTGATCATGTTGATGACGTAGATGCCGCCCCAGGTCGTCGTGTCGAGCGTGTCGACGCCGTCGCCGCCGTCCATCACTTCGAGCGAGGAGGTCAGGCCGGCGAACATCATGTCGTTGCCAATGCCGCCGAGATAGGTGCCGTCGCCGTTGGAGCGGACAATGTCGTTGCCGCCACCGGCGTCGATGACCAGCGACGAGATGGGCAATGTGACCCCGATCGCCGAGATATTGTCGTCGCCGCCGAGCCCATTGATGGTCAGCCGGTCCAGCGTTCCAGAGGTCTCGAAGGTGCTGATCGTGACCGTCGCCGGCAGGCCGGTGATGGTCAGCAACGTGCCCGAGCCGCTGACGGTGATCGTGTTGGCGCCGCCGCTGCCGTTCAGGATCAGAGTGTCGACCTGCGCATCGCCCGCCGCTCCGCCCAATGTCCCGGCCAGATCGAAGGCCAGGCTGGTGATGTCGGTGCCGGACAGATCCCCCACATTGAACGTGTCGGCCCCGCCCAGCGCGGCAATGGCGATCACTTCGGTGTCGTTGAGATCCATCGTGACGTTGGCGACATCGCGGAACAGCAAGGCCCGGCCGCCATTGGCCGAGATGGTGATGCTTTCGGAGACGTTGGAGGCGTTGAAGCGCAACGTGTCGGTGCCGCCCTGCCCCTCGATCACGTCATTGTCGTCGCCGGGATTCCAGACGAACACATCGTCGCCCCCGCCAAGGAACGCCGTATCATTGCCGTCGCCGCCGCTGATGAGGTCGTTGCCGCCCGAACCCAGGATCACATCGGCGCCGAGGCCGCCATTGATGGTGAGCGCGATCAGCCCTGCCGCGAGCGCGCTCGCGTTGAGCACGTCGTCGCCGGAATTGCCGTTGATCACGAGGCGGTCGTTCGCCGCCTCCGCGCCCAGCACCGAGACGGCAGCCGGCAGCCCCGAAACGAAGACGGTCCCGCCGGATGCGGACACCGCGACCACGTCGGCCGCGTTGGTGCTGTTGACGGTGACGGTATCGGTGGCGCCGTCGCCCCCGCCGCCGCTGGCTGCGAGATTGATCTCGACATTGGTCGCGTCGGTGCCGCTCAAGTCGCCGATAACGATATTGTCGGTCCCGCCGAGCGCGTTGTAGCGGATGCGCTCGACGTCATCGAGGTCCATCGTCACCGCGGCGACGTCGCGGAAGAAGACGATCCGCCCGCCATTGGCGGCGATGTCGATGCTCTCCGACGCGTTGGAGCCGTTGAAGCGCAGTTCGTCGGTGCCGGCCTGGCCCTCGATCACATCGTTGCCGTCGCCGGGATCCCATTGGAAGACGTCATTGCCGCCGCCCAGGAAGACGGTATCATTGCCATTGTCGCCGACCACCGTGTCGTTGCCATTGCCGCCCAGGATGATGTCGGCGCCCTGGCTGCCGAATATCGTGTCATCGCTCTCGCCGCCGTCCAGGGTGAGCTGGATGATGCCAGCCGCCAGCGTCGTGGCGGTGAGCACATCGTTGCCGCCGAGGCCGTTGATCACGAGCCTGTCGTTGGCGGCTTCGGCGCTGTTGCCGGTGACGGTCGCGCTCAGGCCCGCGACGCTGAAGCTGGTCCCCGAACCGGTGACGGTGACGGCGTTGATGGCATTCGAGCCGTTGACGATGACGATGTCGGCCGCCGCGTCGCCCGCCGTCCCGCCGATCGTGCCGGACAGATTGACCGTGACCGCATTGGTGCCGGTGCCGGTCAGGTCGCCAATCTCGATCGTGTCGGTGCCGCCGACCGCGCTGATCGTGACATGCTCGACGCTGCTTAGATCCATCACGATCGCGCCGACATTGCGGGTGAGCTGAGTCCGTGCGCCATTGGCGGTCAGGGCGTAGATCTCGTTGGCGGCGCTGCCGTTGAACAAGAGGGTGTCGTCGCCCGCCTGGCCTTCGACGATGTCGGAGCCGTCGCCCGGATCCCATTGGAAAATGTCATTGCCGATGCCCAGGAAGGCGATGTCATTGCCCTGCTGGCCGTCGATGAAATCGTCGCCGTCGCCGCCCAGCAAGGTATCGGCGCCGTTGCTGCCGAGGATGGTGTCATTGCCCGTGCCGCCATCGACGGTGACCGAGATCAACGCGGCGAGATTGCCGGTGGCGCTGAACGTGTCGTCGCCGCCGCCCATATTGACCACCAGCCGCTCGCTGGTGCCGATGTCGAGCGCGAAGGGCGCGGGGTCGAGCCGGTCGAAGCGCACCCGGGTGCCGTTGGCGGTCGCGGTAAAGACCTCCGCCCCGCCGCCGCCATTGACCTCGACGGTGTCGGTGCCGGCGCCGCCCTCCATCAGGTCGGAATCGTCGCCCGGATTCCAGATCATCCGATCATCGCCGTCGCCGCCGAACATCTGGTCGTCTGCATCGCCGCCGGTCAGCGTGTCATTGCCCGCGCCGCCGAGCAGAATGTCGTTGCCGCCGCGGCCGAAGAGGATGTCGTCATCGGCTTCGCCCGACAAGGTATCGCCGCCGCTGCCGCCGGTCAGCGTGTCATTGCCGGTCCCGCCGAAAATCTCCGCCGCGGGCAGCGCGCCCATCGCCTCGTCCAGCGTGATGATGTCGTTGCCGCCAGCGCCGATGATCTCGATCAGGTCGGTATTGGCGACGGTGGGCGTTCCGCCGCTCACCGGCACCGCGCCATTATTGACCAGGATCGTCCCGGCCGCATTGCGTGACACGGTGATGGTGTCGGAGGCCTCGTCGGAGACGACCTGCAACCGGAATTGCGCGGGCAGGTAGCTGGCCGTGACGGGCATGAGCGATCTCCCTATCGAAGGCTGAAGCGGCGGCGATCCGTCGAGTCGTTGCGGGCGGGTATGGACCTCAGCAGGTCCTCAGCGCGGCCGGCCGTACGGGAGGTAAATCCTCTCCGCTCTGACACTCTTGGGGCCGTCGCTTCATCCATCGACCATTCCTGTCGATCGCTCGCGCAAGCCGGCGCAATTACTCCTTGCGAGAAGAAGGTGCAATCGGCGCGAACTCGCATGAAGCGACCCGGCCGCTGAATGGCGCATTGCTGAAGGACGAACGAAGCGAGGCCGGCCGCCCTAATGACGGTCAGCCTGTGACGGCCAAGTCATGCCTCGAACAGGGGGCCAAGGCCCTCGGCCCAAAGCGCCGCGACGGCGCCCGAACCTGACGGCTCAGCGCGTCTCGTCGTCGCGATAGGCGAGTTCGAAATTGCCGTAGCGCCGCCCGGCGACGAACAACGGCACGAACACGTTCTTCACCGGCAGATACTTCCCGCCGCCCAAATCCATGCCGTAGGTGGCGAGCATCGCTTCCTTGTCGCTGGCGAGCGCCCGGCGGGTGATGTCGTCGATGAAATTTCGGCGGTTGCGGCAATGCTCCGCATTCCAGGCCGGGTCGGAACCCTGCGGCTGCGAGCGGGCGCTGATATGCGTCGGCAGATAGCCATTATTATCGGTGATTGCGGTGGCGATCAGGCGCGGCTGATCGGCCATCAGCCGGTCGAGGATCGGCTGGATATGGCGGTCGGCAAAGTCGCAGAAGCGGACTTCGAGCTGAACCGGATTGGTCCCCGGCATTTCGCGATAATCGGTGTCGAAGACGTCGCCTTCGCTGACTTCGCCGCGGGAAATGCCGGCGTCGATTGCCGCCTTGATCTCGCGCGCCGCGCCCTGGGCATAGCGGATGAAGGGCGTGTCATCGATCGCCACGCCGGAGCTGGCGAGCCGGTCGAGCATCTCGTTGGAAAGCAGTTCCAGGCGCCCGAGCCGCTCATGCGCTTCGGTGAGCTGGCCGCCATTGGCGCGGGCATCGGCGGCGAAGGCCTCAAGGCCGCTCTTCATCCGGTCGACGCTCTGCTGGATGAGGCTGGTCGACTGGGCAATGCCGCTGGTCTGGCGATCCACCATGCCGACCAGATCGGCGACGTCGCGCACGGTCTCGTCAATCTGGGTGAACGACCCTTGCGCGGCGCGGCTCTTCTCGACGCCGGCCTTGATCTCGCTGGTCACCGCCTCGGCCTCGCGGGTGAGCGAGGCGACGGTGGAAGCGATCTCGCTGGTCGCGGCGCGGGTGTCGTGGGCGAGCTTCTTCACTTCGGCGGCAACCACCGCGAAGGACCGGCCCGCTTCCCCTGCCCTGGCTGCCTCGATCGTGGCGTTCAGCGCCAGCATATTGGTTTTCTTGGCGATCGTTTCGATGCTCGCGGAGACGCGCTGAACGCCGTTCATCGCCTCGGCGAAACCGGCCATGCGCTCGCCCAGTTGGACGACCAGCCCGGTCAGGCCCTTGAAGACGCCGATCGTATCCTCGATCGCCGCCCGGCCAAGCTCCAGTTTCTCGCGCGCCTGCTCGGCCAGCATATGCGCTTCATCGGTCGAATCGGCGACCTGCGCCTGATCGCCGAGCAGCCGCCCGGTCACCTGTTCGAGCGCATCCAGCGTTTTCAGATTGGCGGAAATCCGCCCCGACACGCCGGCGACATAGCCGCTAACGTCGCTGCATTCGATCGCCAGCCGCCCGCAATTGCGCGCGACCTGACTGATCGCCTCGCTGTCAGCCCGTTCCGTCAGCGAACTCGCCAAGGTCTTCCGCTCCCTTTAGATATGCAGGCCGGTGGTACGGCGCGACGGTTGAGAAGCCGTTAACCAACGGGGGCAAAAGCAATGGTTCGCAGCATTCTGACCGCATTGTTGCTGACGGCAGCGCAGCCAGCCCTGGCCGGACAGGCCGCGCCCGCCCGCGTCACCGGTCCGGTCGGCGAGAGCGGCGTGCTCGAAGGCGCGCCCTACCGGATCGACATCCCGGCCAATTGGAATGGCGGGCTGGTCGTCTTCTTCCACGGTTATCAGCTGGCGAGCACGCCCGTGCCCCATGCGGCGATGGGCGGCACGGAGCAATTCACGCAGCGGGGCTATGCGGTGATCCAGAGCGCTTATTCGCGCCAGGGCTGGGCGGTGGCGGAAGCGCGGGCCGATACCAGGCGGTTGCGCACGTCGTTCGAGCAAAGGTTCGGACGGCCGACGCGGGTCTATGCCGCCGGCTATTCGATGGGCGGCCATCTGGCGCTGGCGACGGTCGAGCAGGAGCATGAGGATTATGACGGCGCGCTAAGCCTGTGCGGCGCGAACGTGCCGGCGACGGAATTGCTCGACCGCGCGATCGACAATCTTGCCGCCGCCGACGCGCTGTTTCCGGGGATCATCCCCAATCTGTCCGCCGCCGAATCGCCGCCGATGTTCGATGGCGAGGCACTTGCAGCGGCGATGGCGGCCGATCCCACCGCGACCGCCCGGCTGGCCGAGCGCACCGGCTTCAGGGCCAGCGATCTGCCGGGCACGATGTGGTTCTATTATGCCATCGTTCGCGAGCTACGCGAACGCGCGGGCGGCTTTCCCGGCACCAATGGCCGGCCGGGCGATCGCGCCGCCTTTCAAGACCCGACGATCAACGCGCGCTATCGCCGCTATGGCTACGCCCCGGAGGCGCGCGCCTATCTCGCCGCCAATGCGACCCTGAGCGGCCGGCTGCGCGACCCCGTGGTGCTGCTCGACAATGAATATGACAATCTGCTCTCGGCGCAGATCCGGCCCGATTATGCCAATGACGTCAGGGACAATGGCGGCCTGCAATATCTGACGACCCTGCCGCCGGCCGGCGACGGCCATTGCCGGTTCCAGCCGGAACAGGTCGGCACCGCCTTCGACCGGCTGGTCGCCGAGGTCGATCGGCGGCGAACGCCCTGAAGCCTCAGTCCGGGACGATGGTGAAGCCCGGCACCGGCCGCTGCTCGACATGGCCGCGATGGTACATGTCCATGATCACCGTCGCCTGGGCTGGCTGCGAATTCGTACATCTCACCGAATAGCCGTCGATGATGTTGCCATAGACGCCGGGGCCGAGATTGCCGTTGCGTTCGAATTGCGGTGCGCGGCCGTTGGCGCAGCGCAGTCGCGCAAGATAGTTGCGCTGACCCATCGGCCCGGCGGCGCGCACCGGATTCTCGCGCGAGCCGAGCGGATGCGCCGCGGCCGCTTCGAGCGCCCGTTCCAGCTCCGCCCCCTGCAAATAGGATTCGCCAGCCAGCATCCGCTCGAGCGCTAGATCCTCGTCCACCGGCTGCGGCTGCGCCGCCGCGTTGCTGGTGGCAAGGCCGATCAACGCCGTCGCCGCGAGCCGCCAAATTTGCCTGCTCATTCTGACCCCCTCAGAAACTTGCGGCAGTCTGTTGGATTGCGCCGCACCTGTCGACGCCAAAAGTAACAGTGGCTAGGACGCTCTCATGTTCTTCTCGTTCATCGACGAACTCCGCGCCGCGGGCATCCCCGCTTCGATCAAGGAGCATCTGACCCTGCTTGAGGCGCTGGATGCGGAGGTGATCAACGCCGCGCCGGAGGAATTCTATTATCTCGCCCGCGCCACCTTCGTGAAGGATGAAAGCCTGCTCGACCGCTTCGACCAGGTGTTCGGCAAGGTCTTCAAGGGGCTTGAGACCAGTTACGCGACCGATCAGCCGGAACTGCCGGAAGAATGGCTGAAGGCGATCGCCGAGAAATATCTCACCCCTGAGGAGATGGAGGCCGTGAAGGCGCTCGGCTCCTGGGAAGAGATTATGGAGACGCTGAAGAAAAGGCTCGAGGAGCAGAAGGGCCGGCACCAGGGCGGCAGCAAGTGGATCGGCACCGGCGGCACCTCGCCCTTCGGCAATGGCGGCTACAATCCAGAAGGCGTCAGGATCGGCGGGCAGAGCAAACACAAGCGCGCGGTTAAGGTGTGGGAGCAGCGCGCCTTCCAGAACTTGGACAACACGAAGGAGCTCGGCACCCGCAACATCAAGGTGGCGCTGCGCCGGCTGCGCCGCTTTGCCCGCGAGGGCGCGGCGGACGAACTGGATCTCGACGCGACGATCGAGGGTACGGCGCGGCAGGGCTGGCTCGACATCCGCATGCGCCCGGAGCGGCACAATGCGGTGAAGTTATTGCTCTTTCTCGACGTCGGCGGCTCGATGGATCCCTACATCCGGCTGGTCGAGGAATTGTTCTCAGCCGCGACGGCCGAATTCAAGAATCTCGAATTCTTCTACTTCCACAATTGCCTCTACGAGAGCGTGTGGAAGGACAATCGCCGCCGCTTTTCGGAGCGCACGCCGACCTGGGACGTGCTCCACAAATATGGCCACGATTATAAGGTGGTGATCGTCGGCGACGCGTCGATGAGCCCGTATGAGATCACCCATCCCGGCGGCTCGGTCGAACATTATAACGAGGAAGCCGGCGCGGCCTGGCTGCAGCGGCTGACCAACACCTATCCGGCGACAATCTGGCTGAACCCGGTCGAGGAGCGCTATTGGGGGCACACCCAATCGACCCGGATCATGCAGCAATTGCTGACCGACCGGATGTACCCTTTGACCCTGAAGGGCCTCGACGACGCGATGCGGACGCTGACCCGCAAGGCGGGCTGAGCGCCAGATTGCGGGCAGGCACATGCTGGAATAGCCTCCCCTTCCGAATCGGAGGGGCGAGCAATGGCGATCATGCAGTATAAGCAGGGCGACAGAATTCTGGGCCGCTGGGAAGGTGGCCCGTTCTGGTTCGCCGGAACCGTGCACAGCTTCGCCGACGACAGCGTCGCGATCCAATATGACGACGGCACCAGCGAGATCAGGCCGGTGTACGACGTCCGCCCGCTCGATTGGACGGCCGGCTCGCGGATCGAAGCGGTCTGGTCCGGCAATGGCGGCTGGTACGAGGCCAGGATCATGGAGGTGAGCCCGGACGGCTCCGCCTTCGACGTCCGCTTCGACGACGATGGCACGCGCGAGCGCGTCTCCTCCGGTCACTGCCGGGTGCGTGGCTAGGGAAATGAGCGCTGAATTCGAGCCGATCTTCGACCGCATCCGCAGCATGTTCGCCGCGCATGAAGACGGCGCAGTGGCGAAGTGCGACGAGCCCGGCAGCTACCATCTCGACACGCACGAGACGCGGGCGAAGGACGGCTACCGGACCTATTTCGGCGGGGTCGAGATCAAGCCCAAGTTCGTCTCGGCCCACCTGTTTCCGGTCTATACAGACCCGTCCCTGCTCGACGGCATCAGCCCCGAATTGCGCAAGCGGATGCAGGGCAAATCCTGCTTCAACTTCAAGCAGTTGGACGAGCCCCTGCTCAGTGAGCTGAAAGCGCTGATCGACGTCGGGGCTGCCCGCTACCGAAGCGAGGGAAGGCTTCGCTAGCCCGCCGCGCTATTTCGCCCGGAACGACGCCAGCGCGATCAGCACGAGCAGTGCGACGCCGACGATCATCGACCCGGCGAAATTGACGATCAGCGACCAGCCGGGCTGGGCCTCGTTGGTCACGCTGTAGGAGATGAAGAAGGCCAGCGTGCCCGCCCCGGCGACCGCCATCGCGGCGAGCGCATATTTGCGTTTCGAAGCCTCAAGCAGCGGCACCGCGACCAACGCCAGCAGCCCCGCCAGCAGCGCGCCGATGAACGGCACCGCCGAGAGCAAGGGCGAGAAACCGGCATCGCGCAAGGCGAAGCCTTCCGGGATCAGCCGGCTGACGGCGGCGCTGAACGCGACGATGCCGATTATGGCGGTGAGCGCGGCGAGCGCCAGCGCGCCCGCCTTCAACAGATCGAGCCGCCGCTGCGCGACGGACCCCGGCACGTCGATCGCCAGCACCCGGGCCAGCCGCTCGACATCGTGCGACCAGCGTTCGTCGGTGATCGTCATCGCGTTGCGGCGGGTCAGTTCGGCCAAAGCAGGCGGCAAATCCTCGCGCCGGGGCATGGTCGCGTCGCCGATCAGGACGGGCACAACCACCACGTCGCCGGTCAGCGCCGCGGCGATCTCGCGCACCACATAGTCCGACGGATTCTCGAGCCGGCGGCGCCCCGCCTCATCCGTGATGCTCGTCCATTGCTCGCCGATCAGCACGACCAAAGCGCAGGATTCGCGCACCCGGTCGTCGATCACCCGCTCGAAATCGTCGCCATAGCCGATGCCGGTGACGTCGCGGAACACCCGGCCCGCGCCGAAATAGGCGCTCAGCGTGTCCGCCAGGCGGCCGGCATAACCGCCGGAATCGTCGCGGCGATAATTGATGAAGATCTTGTCGCTCTGGGGCCGCTTGCTGCTGAACATGACCAAGGCCGCCTCCGCGCATGGCTGCACATGATCGAACCACAGCCGAAACGATCCGGCAAGGGGCCTGCCGGCTCAGTAGAGGAGCGACCCCCGCCGCTCGTCCAGCCAGGCGGTCTCATCCGGCACGGTCATCGCATCGAGATCACCCGCTTGCGCGCCCGCATCGTCGACCCATTCGCGCAGCAAAGGCGAGCCGTTGATCACGTCGATGGCGAGCTTGCCGAACTCATATTCATATTTGAATTCGGTGCCGCGCCAGAGCGGATAATCCGGATGGAGCGCGCGGATCGCCTTGAAGGCGAGCGCCTGCAGCCGCCAGGGGCGGAAAGCGGCGTGATCGTAGGCCGCGCCCTCGGCATGGATGAACACGCCCGCGCACAGCTCCCCGGCATGCTTGTGGAAGGTCGGCTGGAACCAGATGTCGCGCAGGGTGCAGCCTTCGAGCCAGTGCGGCGCGAGGCGGCGCATTTCGGCGATCAGCGCCTTGGCATCGAGATCCGGCGCGCCGAACAGTTCGAGCGGGCGGGTGGTGCCCCTGCCCTCGCTCAATGTCGCGCCCTCCAGCATCACCGTGCCGGCATAAGCCCTCGCCATGTTGACGTTGGCGGCATTGGGGCTGGGGTTGATCCAGGGGCGCTCGGTGGGCCAGCCGAAGCCAGGCGCGTAGTCGGGGCGCCAGCCCGCCATCTCGATCACGCGATAGTCCACATCGAGCCTGAAATGGTCGATGAACCAGCGGCCCATCTCGCCCAGGGTCAGCCCGTGCCGCATCGGCATCGGCCCGGCGCCGACGAAGCTCTCCCAGCCCGGCCGGAGCGTCAGCCCCTCGACCGGACGGCCCGCTGGATTGGGCCGGTCCAGCACCCAGACGGACTTGCCATGCTCGGCCGCGGCTTCGAGCACATAAAGGAGCGTCGTGACAAAGGTGTAGATGCGGCAGCCGACGTCCTGCAGATCGACCAGCAACACGTCGAACGTGCCCATGCTTTGCCCGGTTGGGCGGCGGACCTCGCCATAGAGGCTGAAGACGGGGACGTTGTAGGTCGCGTCGGTATAATCCGGCGACTCCATCATATTGTCCTGGAGATCGCCGCGCACGCCATGCTGCGGCCCGAAGACGGCGGAGACGTTGACGCCCGCCGCGACCAGAGCGTCGAGACTGTGCGTCAGGTCCGCGGTGACGGAGGCGGGATGGGCGAGCAAGGCCACGCGCTTGCCCTCGAGCGGCTTGCGCAGCGCCGGATCGGCGAGCAGGCGATCGATACCGAACTGGATCATTTGGCGGGTGCTGGCGGCAGTTCGAGCGTGAAGCAAGCCGGATTGTGAAAGTTCGGTGCGCCAGGCGGGTGTGCGAGCGCCCAATAGGATTTGGTGCCGTCCGCCTCCTCGATCACGGCTGTGAGGCTCGCCTGCCGGCTGGCCTCAGCCAGGGCCTCAGCAGTCAGGATGACATCCAGTTCGTACCGGGCGGGAAAACTGCCCCGGCAGTCGTCGACGCGAAGGTCGACCAGGTGCGGCGCGTCCGATAGCTCCAGCGCCGCCATCCCCTGCCGCCAGTCGGTGAAGCCGTACGCGTTCCAGGCCATGAGAGGGGCGAAATTGAATTCGCGATACCCGCCGTCAGCAGCTTTCAGGAACAGTTCGAAGCAGGTGCTGTTCCAAAGGCCGTCTCGGCGCTCAGGACCATAGTCCGAAAGCCGCAAGCTTCCCGCCGGCTCAACGGAATAACTCAAGAATAGCCCCCCATTCTGAGCCGGTCGCAAATCCACGTCCACCGACCGAACCGTCATCGGCGGATGGTCGGGATGCGCCACGAGCCTATGCTTACCGAAGAAACCCATGCTAACCGCGCCGCATCATGACCGAATACACTTCCTCCCTCCTAAGCCTGCTCTCCTCGCGCGGCTATATCCACCAGCTGACCGACGCGGCGGCGCTCGATGCGCTTGCGGGCAAGCAAATCGTGCCCGGTTATATCGGCTTCGATCCGACTGCGCCGTCGCTGCATGTCGGCAGCCTGGTGCAGATCATGATGCTGCGCCGCCTCCAGCAGGCCGGGCACAAGCCGATCGTGCTGATGGGCGGCGGCACCGGCAAGATCGGCGATCCGAGCTTCAAGGACGAAGCGCGCAAGCTGATGACCGACGAGGTGATCGCCAGCAACGTCGCCTCGATCAAGCGCGTGTTCGAGCGCTTCCTGACCTTCGGCGATGGTCCGACGGACGCGATCATGCTCGACAATGCCGAATGGCTGGACCGGCTGAATTACCTCCAATTCCTGCGTGAGGTGGGGCAGCATTTCTCGGTCAACCGAATGCTGAGCTTCGACAGCGTGAAGCTCCGGCTCGACCGCGAACAATCGCTGAGCTTCCTCGAGTTCAACTACATGATCACCCAGGCCTACGACTTCCTGGAGCTCGGGCGGCGGTTCGATTGCCGGCTGCAGATGGGCGGATCGGACCAGTGGGGGAATATCGTCAACGGCGTCGAGCTGAACCGCCGCGCCGACGGGCGCGAGGTCTATGGCCTGACCACGCCGCTGATCACGCTCGCCGACGGTGGCAAAATGGGCAAGACGGCGCAGGGCGCGGTCTGGCTCAATGCGGACCAGCTCAGCCCCTATGATTATTGGCAATTCTGGCGGAACACGCAGGATGCCGACGTCGGCCGCTTCCTGCGCCTGTTCACCGATCTGCCGCTGGACGAGATCGCCCGGCTGGAGGCGCTGGAAGGCGCGGGCATCAACGACGCGAAGAAGGCGCTCGCCGACGCCGCGACTGCGATGCTCCATGGCGAGGATGCCGCGCGCGAGGCGGCCGAAACGGCGCGGCGGACGTTCGAGGAAGGCGCCGGCGGCGAGTCGCTGCCGACGCTGGCGGTGCCGGATGGCTCGATCGCGCTCGCCGACGCCTTGGTCGGCCTGGGCTTCGCATCGTCGAAGAAGGAGGCCCGCCGCCTGATCGCGCAGGGCGGCGCGCGGGTGGATGGCGAGGCGATGAGCGACGAGCAGGCCGTGGTGACGGTCGCCGATCAGGTCCGCATTTCCTCCGGCAAGAAGAAGCACGGCCTGCTGACCGCCTGAGCGCTCAGCGCTCCGAAGCCAGCAGCGGCTCGACGAGGTCCGGAAGCGACAGCAGCATCAGCATCGTGTCGCGTTCATAGGCGTAGCGCCGCTCGGCGTGGAGCGTTTCGCGCGCGCCGCGGCCACCACAGCGGGCATGGTCCAGCACATGGCGTTCGAGCCTGATCGCGCGATTGGCCGCATGGGCCATGACCCGCCGCAGCTCGCCATTGCTGTTGACTTGCGCCTTCAGCGTCAGCCGCGCCAGAACGGCATAGGGCTTCGGATCGGGCGGCCCGAGCCACGGGATCGCGGCGAGCGCAAGGCGGAGGCGATCCACGAACAGCCCCATCAGCCGCTCCTCAATGTCGCCACCGCCGCGTCGCGCTCCATCAGATAAAGCAACAATCGCGCCGCCTGGCCGCGCGGGCCGTCGAGGCCGCCGTCGCGATCCACGAGCAAGCGCGCATCGTCGGTGGCGGCCTGGGCCAGCGCCTGCACCTGTTCGGCATTGGCGAGGCGGAAACCGGCTTCACCCGATTGCCGCGTCCCCAACAGTTCGCCGCCGCCGCGCAGGCGCAGATCCTCTTCGGCGATGCGAAAGCCGTCATTGGTCTCGCGCATCAGCGCCAGACGCGCACGGCTGGTTTCGCTCAGCGCATTGCCGCCGCCCGGGCCGGCATCGGCTGTGCCGTACAAGAGCAAGCAGAAGCTCTGCCCGCTCCCTCGCCCGACCCGGCCGCGCAGCTGGTGAAGCTGGGCGAGGCCGAAGCGGTCGGCATGTTCGATCACGATCAGGGTGGCGTTCGGCACGTCCACGCCGACCTCAATCACCACCGTCGCCACCAGCACTTTCAGATCGCCGCGCTGGAAGGCGGCCATCACCGCATCCTTTTCCGGCCCCGCCATACGGCCGTGAATCAGGCCGACCGCCGCGCCGAAGCGAAGCTGCAACAGGCGCGCGCGTTCCTCCGCGGCCGCGAGATCGCTCTTCTCGCTTTCCTCGACGAGCGGACAAACCCAATAAGCCTGTTTGCCCGCCGCGAGATGCCGCGCCAGCCCGTCCACCGCTTCGCCGAGGCGATCGGCATTCATCAGGCTGGTTTTGATCGGCTGCCGGCCGGGCGGCATTTCGTCGAGGCGGCTGACGTCCATCTCGCCATAATGGGTGAGCGTCAAAGTGCGCGGGATCGGTGTCGCGGTCATCGCCAGCAGATGCGGCGGGCGCTCGGCCTTGGCGGTGAGCAACAGACGCTGGGCGACGCCGAAGCGGTGCTGCTCGTCGATCACGACGAGGCCGAGTTGCCGGTAATTCACCGCGTCCTGGAAGATGGCGTGGGTGCCGATCAGAATCTGGATCGAGCCGTCGGCGAGGCCCATCAGGGTCGAGTCTCGCGCCTTGCCCTTGTCGCGCCCGGTGAGGATGGCGACGTTCACCGGCAGATCGGCAAGCTGGCGCGAGATCGTCTCATAATGCTGGCGGGCGAGGATTTCGGTCGGCGCGAGCAAGGCGGCCTGCGCCCCCGCCTCCGCCGCGATCAGCATCGCGTTCAGCGCCACCAAAGTCTTGCCCGAGCCGACATCGCCCTGGAGGAGCCGCAGCATCGGCACCTCCTGGGCCATGTCGCCCTCGATCTCCGCCGTCGCGCGCTGCTGCGCCCCGGTCGGCGTGTAAGGCAGCTTCAGCAGCGCCCGAAGCCTGCCATCCCCGGCAAGCGGCGCACCTTTGCGCCGGCGCGACGAGGCGCGGACCAGGCTCAGCGCCAGCTGGTTGGCGAAGATTTCGTCATAAGCGAGCCGGTCCCGCGCGGCGGCCAGAGCAGGGTCGCCATGCGCGGTTGCGAGCGCTTCTGCCCAGTCGCTCCAGCCGCGCTGGTCCTTCAGGCTGGGCTCGATCCACTCCGCCAGCACCGGCGCGCGTTCCAGCGCCTGTCGCGCCAGTTCGCCGAGACGCTTGTTCGTCAGCCCTTCGGACAGGCCATAGATCGGCTCGCGCTCCGGCAGCTGGTCGGCCTCGTCCAGCCCGACGACATGGTCCGGATGGACGATCTGCAATTCCTGCCCGTAGCGATCGAGCCGGCCCGACACGAGCCGCGCCTCGCCCAGCGGCAATTGCTGCTTCGCCCAGCCCGGATTGCGGAAATAGATCAGGCTGACATGATCGCCGCCCGCATCGGCCGCATGCACGCGCAGCGGCGCCTTCACCCCACCGCTCTGGCGATAATCGACGGCGGTCAGGGGGATGGTGATGATCCGCCCGACATCCTCCTCGTCCAGCCGGGCCACGCGCGTGCGGTCGACATAGCCGGTCGGCAGGTGGAACAGCAGATCCACCACCCGGGTCAGGCCGAGCTTCTTCAGCGGCTTCATCAGCTGCGGCCCGACGCCTTTCAGCGCCTCCGTTTCGGCGAACAGGGGATTGAGCAGGTCCGGGCGCATGCCTAGATGCCATGCCCTACCCCGAGCCGGCAGCGCAACAGAAGCGCCGCCGGCCAATATCGCATTGGACCCGACTTGGACCGCGACGCCCGCCTCCGCCGCATTCGCTACCGCGCCTGGCATCGCGGCACGCGCGAGACCGACTTCCTGGTCGGCGGCTATTTCGACAATTGCTCGGCCAATTGGTCGGAAGACGATTTCGCCTGGTTCGAGGCTTTGCTGGACGAGCAGGATGCCGACATCATCGCCTGGGTGATCGGAACCCTGCCCGTGCCCGACCGCTTTGCCGGTCCGATGATGGAGCGGATGCGCAACACCGATTATATCGACGTGGCGAGGGACGGCGCGTGACCGCCGACCTGCAGACCATCTTGAAAGCCGCGAAGCCGCTCACGCTCGCGGGGGTGCCGAACGGCTTCCTGCCGTGGCTGGCCGCGGACCTCGCGCGCGCCGCGGGGAGAGCCAAGCGCGCAATGCTGATCGCGTCGGACGAAGCGGCGATGCGCGCGGTCGGCGAGGCGGCGAGCTTCTTCGCGCCGGAGCTGCAGGTGCTCACCTTCCCGGCCTGGGATTGCCTCCCCTACGACCGCTCCTCGCCCTCGCTGCGCTCCACCTCCGAACGGCTCGCGACGCTGCACGCGCTGCAGCGCAAGTCCGACAAGCCGCAGCTGCTGCTGACCACGATCAACGCCGCCTTGCAGCGCACGCTGACGCCCTTCCGGGTCCGTCAGCTCGTCGCCAGCCTCGCGCCGGGCGAGCGGATCGAGATCGAGCGGCTGGCGAGCCTGCTCGCCGCCAACGGCTATATGCGCACCGACACGGTCCGCGACCCCGGCGAATTCGCGGTGCGCGGCGGCATCGTCGACCTCTACCCCTCGGGCGAGGAGCATGGCCTGCGCCTCGATTTCTTCGGCGACGAGATCGAGACCGTCCGCCTGTTCGATCCCGCCACCCAGCGGACCACCGGCACGACCGAAGGTTTCACGCTCCTGCCCGCCTCCGAGACCCTGCTCGACGAGGAAAGCATCAAGCGCTTCCGCTCGCGCTACCGGGAGATGTTCGGCGCCAATGCGACCGGCGATCCGCTCTACCAGTCGGTCTCGGACGGCCGCCGCATCGCCGGCCTCGACCATTGGCTGCCTTTGTTCGAGGAGCGGCTGGAGACCCTGTTCGATCATCTCAATGATGACGATCTGATCGTTCGCGAATCCGGTGTGCCGAGCGCCGCCGATTCCCGCTTCGAAGCGGTCGCGGATTATTATGACAATCGCCACCGCGCCCAGACCAAGGATGCGGGCAGCTACCGTCCGCTTGAGCCGGACTCGCTCTATCTGGCGCGCAAGGAATGGGACGGCCTGATCGCCGACCGGCCCATTCATCTCACCACGCCGTTCCACGAGCCGGCCAGCGCCAGCGTCGTCGATTTCGAAGTCGACACCCCCCGCGATTTCGCGCCGGAGCGGGCGCAGGGCACCAATGTCTATGAGGCGGTCGCGGAGCATATCTCCGCGCTGAAGCGCTCCAAGCACAAGATCGTGCTGGCCAGTTATTCCGCCGGCTCGCGCGAGCGGCTGAAGAGCCTGCTCGGCGATCATGGGGTCACCAGGCTGGAGACGCCGGAGAGCTGGCAGGAAGCGCTCGGCGCGAGCGGCCCGGCCCTCGTCGTCCTCCCGCTCGATCACGGCTTCACCACGCCGGACGTTGCCGTCCTGACCGAGCAGGACATGCTCGGCGACCGCCTCGTCCGCCGCCGCAAGCGCAAGAAGAGCCAGGACGCCTTCCTGAACGAGCTGGCGACGCTCAGCCCCGGCGACCTCGTCGTCCATGCCGAACATGGCATCGGCCGCTTCGAAGGCCTGACCCAGATCCCGGTGCAGAAGGCCCCGCACGATTGCGTCGCTTTGTCCTATGCGGGCGGCGACAAGCTCTA
Source organism: Pseudomonadota bacterium (assembly GCA_023424095.1). Taxonomy (GTDB): domain Bacteria; phylum Pseudomonadota; class Alphaproteobacteria; order Sphingomonadales; family Sphingomonadaceae; genus Allosphingosinicella. The sequence continues at coordinate 17,937 of JAFAEG010000103.1, forward strand.
CGTGCCCGTCGAGAATATCGACATCCTCTCGCGCTACGGTAGCGAGAGCGAGGGCGTCGCGCTCGACCGGCTTGGCGGCGAAGGCTGGCAGCGGCGCAAGTCGCGGATGAAGGAGCGCATCCGCGCGATCGCGGGTGAGCTGATGAAGGTCGCGGCCGAACGCGCCCTGCGGCCCGGCGCGGTGGCCGAGCCCGACACCGGCTATGACGCTTTCTCCGACCGTTTCCCGTTCGAGGAAACCGAAGATCAGGACCGCGCGATCGGCGACGTGGTCGGCGATCTCGGCGCGGGCAAGCCGATGGACCGATTGGTCTGCGGCGACGTCGGCTTCGGCAAGACCGAGGTCGCGCTGCGTGCGGCCTATATCGCCGCCATGGCCGGGCTGCAGGTCGCGATCATCGCCCCCACCACCCTGCTCGCCCGCCAGCATTACCAGAATTTCGTCGACCGTTTTCAGGGCTTTCCGATCCAGATCGGCCGCCTGTCGCGCCTCGTCACCGCCAAGGAAGCGAAGGAGACGAAGGATCTGCTCGCCGCGGGCAAGATCGACATCGTCATCGGCACGCACGCGATCTTGGCGAAGGGCATCGAGTTCAGGAATCTCGGCCTCGTCATCGTCGACGAGGAGCAGCGTTTCGGCGTGACCCACAAGGAACGGCTGAAGGCGCTCAGGGCGGACGTGCACGTCCTCACCCTCACCGCGACGCCGATCCCGCGCACCCTGCAGATGGCGATGTCGGGCCTGCGCGAACTCAGCGTCATCCAGACGCCGCCGGTCGATCGCCTCGCGGTGCGCACCTACGTCATGCCCTGGGACCCGGTCGTGATCCGCGAGGCCCTGCTGCGCGAACATTATCGCGGTGGGCAGAGCTTCTTCGTGGTCCCGCGCATCGCCGATTTGCCGGACATTGAGCAGTTCATCCGCGAGGAGGTCCCCGAGGTCCGCTACGTCGTCGCCCATGGCCAGATGGCGCCGGGCGATGTCGAGGAGCGCATCTCCGCTTTCTACGACCGCAAATATGAGGTGCTGCTCAGCACCACGATCGTCGAGAGCGGCCTCGACATCCCGACCGCCAATACCATGATCGTGCACCGCGCCGATCGTTTCGGCCTGGCCCAGCTCTATCAGCTGCGCGGCCGCGTCGGCCGGGCCAAGACCCGGGCCTATGCCTATTTCACCACCGAGGCGAACCGGATCGTCACCGAGACGGCGCAGAAGCGCCTGCAGGTGCTGGCCAATCTCGAAAGCCTCGGCGCCGGCTTCCAGCTCGCCACCCACGATCTCGACATTCGCGGCGCCGGCAATCTGCTCGGCGACGAGCAGTCCGGCCACATCAAGGAAGTCGGCTTCGAACTCTACCAGTCGATGCTGGAGGACGCGATCCTGGAGGCCAAGGCCGGCGGCATCGCCCAGACCCGCGCCCGCGATTTCTCGCCGCAGATCAATGTCGATGCGCCGATCCTGATCCCGGACGGCTATGTCCCCGATCTCGACCTGCGCATGAGCCTCTACCGCCGCCTCAACGAACTGGAACATGCGCAGGAAATCGAAGGCTTCGCTGCCGAATTGATCGACCGCTTCGGCAAGCTGCCGCCGGAAACGGACAACCTGCTGAAGGTCATCCAGATCAAGCTCAATTGCCGCAAGGCCTCGGTCGCCAAGCTGGACGCTGGGCCGAAGGGCGCTTTGGTCCAGTTTTTCAACGACAGCTTCCCCGACCTTCCGGGCCTGCTGGCCTATGTCGATCACCTCAAGGGCACGGCGAAGCTGCGCCCCGACAGCAAGCTGGTCGTCGCCCGCAACTGGCCGGACCCGGCCGCCCGCCTCAATGGCGCGCTGCAATTGTCGAAGGGCCTGGCGCGGATCGTCGGCTGAGCGCTGGCGCCCGGCCAGCCGCGGCGTTAGCTAGACACTGATGAGCGAAGGGGGCGAGCCGCTACGGCGGCTCCACGGCATTCAGTATCTGCGCGCGTTCGCGGCGCTGTGCGTACTGACGTTTCACGCCATCAGGCCCACTGGCGCGCCGCTCGGCTTCCTGTCGCTCGGCGTCGATCTCTTCTTCGTGCTGAGCGGCTTCCTGATGGTGGCGATCACCGACGAGAGGAGCCGGCCGCTTCCCTTCTTCCGCGACCGCTTTCTGCGTGTCGTGCCGATCTATTGGATCGTGACCCTGTGCGCGTTGCTGATGTTCCTGTCCGGCAAGGCTGGACCACTGCAGTCCGACGCCTGGCACCTTTTCGCTTCCTTCGCCTTCATCCCTGCCCAGCATCCGTCCTCGTCCTATCTCTTCCCGCTCGTCCCGCCGGGCTGGACGCTCAATTACGAGATGCTGTTCTACACGCTCTTCGCGATGCTCCTGGTCCTGCCCCGACGGGCGCAGGTTTGGACGCTGGCCGCTTTGCTCTTCTCGGCCGTCCTGTTTGGCCGGATCGTCCAACCCGATGACCCGATCCTGCGCGCGTGGACCCACCCGATCCTGCTCGAATTTCTGGCGGGCATCTGGCTCGGTCGCGCCTGGCAGCAGGGACGGCGTCTGTGGCCGATATTGCTTGCCAGCATCCCGTTGACTGTCGCGGCTTTCTATTTGCTGACGTCCCCGGATGGTTGGTGGCACGGCCGCATCCTGGTGATCCCGATCCTGCTCGCCCTGCTCGTCGGCGTGCTCACGCTCGAGCGGCGCGGCGGCGGCATTCCGAACTGGCGCATCCCGCGCCTGCTCGGCGACGCGAGCTATTCGATCTATCTATGGCAATTCTTCGCCGTGGCCGCAGCCCGCTTCGCTCAGGTGCGCTTCGGCTTGCCGGAGCAGGCCGCACCGATCTTCATCTTCTGCACGGGGCTGGTCGGCGGAATCGTCGCCTATTTCCTAGTCGAGCGGCCGCTGCTGAAACTGTTCGCCCGGCGGAAGCGCTATCGCCACGGCGCGCCGATCCCCGGTGGCGTCTAGCGATCCGCTGGCGCGCCCGAGACCAACAGCGCAAGTTCATCGCTCTTCAGCGGCTGCGCGCACAGAAAGCCCTGGTAGATCGCGCAGCCCTCGGCCGCGAGCAGGTCGCGCTGGGCCTCGGTCTCCACCCCTTCCGCGATCACCGTCAGGCCGAGCGAGCCGGCCATATCGATGACGCTGCGGACGACCACGCGGCCCTGCGGCGAGCCTTCAATGTCCTCGCACAAGCTCTTGTCGAGCTTCAGATAATCGAGCGGCAGCGCCTTCAGATAGGCAAGGCTGGAATAGCCGGTGCCGAAATCGTCGATCGCGATCTTCAGCCCGCCCGCCCGCAGCCCGGCGAGCAACGAAGCGGCGGCCGGCAAATCCTCGATCAGGCCGCTTTCGGTGACCTCGACCGTCACGCGCTCGGCCGCCACTTTGCTCTCGGCGATCATCGCCAGGAATTTCTCCGAGAAGCCCGGCTGGGCGATGTCCTGGGCGGTCACGTTCACCGCCACCCGCAAATGCGCCAGCGCCTCCGGCCAGCCGGCAGCCTGCGCCAGCGCGGTGCGCTGCACATGCTCGGACAATTGGACGAGATAATCGGATCGCTCCGCGACGCTGAACAAGGTCCCGGCGCCCAGCTCGCCATAAGAGGGGTGATTCCAGCGGGCGAGCGCCTCGACCCCGACAATCTGCCCCGTCGCCATCGCCACCTGCGGCTGAAACAGCAATTCGATCTCGCCCGCGTCCAGCGCCCGGCGCAGATCGACCTCCAGCCGGTCGTCCCGCGCCGCTTCGGCCTCCGCCTCGGCATCGGCCAGCACGATCGCGCCGCTCTCCAGCGCTTTCGCCTCGGCCAGCGCCGCGCTCGCCCGGCGAAGCAAGGTCGCGGCCTTGTCCCCCGGCCGCGAGACAGCGATCCCGGCCCGGCTGGCGATGGTGATCGCCTGGTCGCCGAACACGAAGGGCCGCGCCAGCGCCTCGACCACATGCCCGGCCAGCAGGCGCGCATCCGCCCCCTGCGCCGGCGCCGCGAGCAGCACCGCGAACTCCGCCCCGGCGATGCGCGCGACCTTGCTGGCCGGCCCGAACGCCTCCGCCTGGCGGGAGATGCGCCGCGCGGCAGCGTGAAGCACCGAATCGCCGCTCGCTCGCCCGAACGCCAGATTGATCGCGTCGAAGCGGCTCAACGCGACCAGCAGCAGCGCCACCGGCCGGTCCTGCGCCCGCTCCCCGGTCAGCCGGTCGTTCGCCCAGGACAGCAGGGCCTGGCGGTCGCCCGCGCCGGTCAGCACATCGCGCCCGCCGCCCGGCGTTTCGACCGTCTCAGGCTCCCGTCCCTCGCCGGAAAGCCGCGCTGCATGGCGCGCCGCGAAGCGCACCGATTGCGCCAGCTGCGCCTCGCTGAACGGGCTCACCAGGAAATGCGTCGCGCCGAGCCGGTGGAAATCGTCGAGCAGGGCCTCGTCGGTCCGCGACAGCAGCACCAGCAGCGCCCCGGCATTGGCCTCGACCGTCTCGCCCAGGACCCGCACCGCCGCCATGCCCTCGTTCGCCGCGCCGCGCGCGTCGACCAACGCCACCGCCGCGCCCGAGGCGAGGAAGCGCGCTTCCGCCTGATCCGTGCGGCGCGCGGTCACGGGGCTCCAGCCGGCCGTCTCCGCCGCCTTCACGAGCTCGCTTTGCTGCCGGAAGGACAGGATGAAGAGCATTGCGGCCATCGGGCGGGTTCTAGCCGTGCGCCGGGGCGTCGCCAACTGTCCCCACAGCGTCCCCCGCCCCGCCGCGGCACAGCTCACGCTTGCGAGCCTTCGCTCCGCCCCCTAGCGTGTCGGCATGACGCGCGTGAGCGAGAAACTGGCGCTGGTCGCCTCCGCGGCCAAACCTGCCCGCGTCGCCGAAAAATTGCTGCGCGAGCGCTATGATTTCGTCGCGCCGGAAGAGGCCGACCTGATCATCGCCTTGGGCGGCGACGGCTTCATGCTACAGACCCTGCACGACATGCTGGCACGGCAGAAATTGTGCCCCGTCTTCGGCATCAACCGCGGCACGGTCGGCTTCCTGATGAACGAATGGCGGCTGGACGGGCTGCGCGAACGGATCGAGCGGGCCAAGGCCTTCTCCGTCGCGCCGCTGGAGATGGTCGCGCACCGGCTCAATGGCGAGGAAGTGCGGCATCCGGCGATCAACGAAGTCAGCCTGCTGCGCGAAACCCGGCAGACCGCCTGGATCGAAGTGTCGGTGAACGGCCGCGTCGTCGTCTCGCAACTGGTCTGCGACGGCGTGCTGGTGGCGACGCCCGCCGGCTCGACCGCTTATAATTATTCCGCGCACGGCCCGATCCTGCCGCTGAACTCCAAACTGGTCGCCTTGACCCCGATCAGCCCGTTCCGCCCGCGGCGCTGGCGCGGCGCGCTGATCCCTGACGAAACCCGCATCGCCTTTCGGGTGCTCGACCCCAAGAAGCGGCCGGTTTCCGCCGTCGCCGACCAGCTGGAAGTGCGCGACATCGATCGCGTCGAGGTGGTGATCGATCGCAGCCGCGCACTCACGCTCATGTTCGATCCGGAGCACGCTCTCGACGAGCGAATTACGATGGAGCAATTTGCCTCCTAAGCCCTTGCGGACGCGGATCAGGCTGGTATAGGCGCGCTTCGCTCGTAAGGCTGTTCCCCGATAGCTCAGCGGTAGAGTAGGTGACTGTTAATCACTTGGTCGTTGGTTCGAATCCAACTCGGGGAGCCACTTTTCGGCGGTAGATAGCAAAACGGGCAGGCGCACGAAGGTGCTCCTGCCCGTTTGCTTTGGTACGCCCGTCAGGCCGGTTCGTAGGTCGCCCGAGCAGCCGCTGATGTCGCATCATGGCCAGTGGGTCCCGTCGGACGCTGCGCATCGACCGGGGCGCCGGCCAGATCGGTGGCATTCTTGCCGCTGGCCGTTCCCGCGACCGGGCTGATATCGCCCGCGGCCGCGCCGCCGGCCTTGCCCGCGAACGCGCTGGCCACCACACCCGCGCCGCGCGCTGCCTGCACGCCGCCCGGAAAGCCCGATCGGTCGGAATAGTCGCGTTTCTCGCCCTTCCCTTCCTTCGTCTCCGCGCTCAGCTTGGCGGCGACGAGCGCGTCGACCAGGGCTATGCCGGCGACCGCGGCGATCGCGAACCAGACGCGCCGGTCCCGCCGGCCGTCCGGCCCGCGCTTTGCTGCGACCGCAAGCGTGCCGATATCGACCAGGTCGCCCGCCACGCGGCTCCACATTGCCGGCACCGGATAGACCGAATGCGCGCCGACTCCGGCCGCGACTTCGCGCGCGCCATAAGCGCGCACCAGGCCGCTATGCTTCTCGTCCATGCCGACCGCCCGCGCGGTGCCTTTCGGCGCGAGCAATTCCGCCGCGCCGATGGCGAAGCTCGCCCAGCCGAGCGCACGGGATGCGCGCATCGCCGGGGTCATCGAACGGGTGAAATTAGGCCCCGACAAGGTCGCCGCGCGCATCGTGCTTCTCCTCTTGCTTGCTCTGGCCCGGCTTCAGCACCGTCTTGATGCAGCCGTCCTGCTTGTTCCTGAAAGTCCGGTACATGCCGGGACCTTCCTCCAGCGGCACCTCGTGGGTGACGATGAAACTGGGGTCGATCTTCCCCTCCTCGATCAGCGAGAGCAGATGATCGGTCCAGCGGGCGACATGGGTCTGGCCCATCCGGAAGGTCAGCCCCTTCTGCATCGCCATGCCGAAGTTCAACTTGTCGATCAGCCCGCCATAGACGCCGGGGATGGAGACGATCCCGCCCGGCCGGCACTGGTAGAAGATCTCACGCAACACATGCGCCCGATCGGTCGCCATCAGGCTGAGCTGGAAGGCCCGGTCGAGCATCGAATCGAAGGTCAGGGTGGCGTGCGCCTCCATGCCGACCGCGTCGATACATTTGTCGGGACCCTTGTTGTCGGTCAGCTCGCGCAACCGCTCGTTGACGCTCTCATGCTCCGGGTTGATCCCGATCGCGCCGGCGGCGACGCCCATCTGCAGTCGCTCCGGCACGCGCTCGATCAGGATCACCTGCTTCGCGCCCAGCATGATCGCGCTGCGCACCGCGAATTGACCGACCGCGCCGCCGCCCCAGATGGCGACGGTGTCGGTCGGCTCGATGTCGCATTGCGCCGCCGCCTGCCAGCCGGTCGGGAAGACATCCGACAGGAACAGCAATTGCTCGTCGCCGAGCGAGCTTTCGTTGACGTTGATGTGGGTCGTGTCGGCGAACGGGACACGCAGATAATCGGCCTGGCCGCCCGCATAGCCTCCAGTCAGCTGGCTGTAGCCGAACAGGCCCGCGGTGGCATGACCGAACACCTTCTCGGCCATTTCCTTGTTACGATTGGACCGCTGGCAGACCGAATAATTGCCGCGCCGGCACTGGTCGCAATCGCCGCAATAGATGGTGAAGGGGATGACGACACGGTCGCCGGCCTTCAGTTTCTTCACATCCTTGCCGACCTCGACGACCTCGCCCATCGTCTCGTGGCCCATGATGTCACCCGGCTTCATGCCCGGAATGAAATTGTGAAACAGGTGCAGGTCAGAGCCACAGATCGCGCAGCTCGTCACCTTGATGATCGCGTCGCCGCCATCTTCGATTTCGGGGTCGGGCACAGTATCGTGCCTGATGTCTTCCTTGCCGTGCCAGACGAGGGCTTTCATTGATCCGGCCTTCCGTGTTCGGTGGGGGTATGCGGCCGAAACCAGCCGGGGGCCCGGAAGGTTGCGAACAAAATTTCTTGTTAATTTGGATTAGGTTGCGTCGAAACACGGCGGGAACCGGGGCCGCCGCTTACGGGTTTTTACGGCCAGATCACCCCAATCCAGGAGCAAGAATATGGCCACCACCACCGCCCGCAAATCCGGCACCGGCAACAGCAAGCAGAGCGGCAACGGCGCCCGCCCCAAGGCAGAGCGCAGCGCCTTCTTCGGCGGCAATACGGGATTGCTGATCGGCGCCGCGGCCGCCGGGGCAGCATTTGGCATCGCCGCCAATTTCGGCCGCAAGGCGATCATGCAATTGCCGTCGGTCGCCGGCAGCTGGGACGAGGCGCTGCGCCATGAGCACCAGCTGACCCTGGCGATGTTCGACCAGCTCGAGGCGACCAGCGACGATGCCGTCGCGACCCGCGCGGGCCTGATCAAGAAGCTGAAATATGCCCTGACCAAGCATGCGGTCGCGGAGGAGAATGTGATCTACCCCGCGCTTCGCGAGGCGGGCGAGAAGGCCGAGGCAGACGAGCTCAACGCCGAGCATGGCGAGGTGAAGAACTTCCTCTACGAGCTGGAGAATATGGCGAAGGATTCGCCCTTCTTCCTCGCCAAGGTGCGCGAGTTCCGCACCCTTCTGGAAGACCATATCCGCGAAGAGGAAGAGACGCTCTTCCCGCGGCTCAAGGCCCGGCTCGGCGCGGAGAAGAACAAGAAGCTCACCTACGCCATGGGCAAGGAAAGCCTGAAAATGGCCTGAGGCCTGCCAATCCTCCCCGGGCTTTTCCCGGGGAGGGGGACCAGCCAAGCTGGTGGTCTTTTTCGAGAGTGGAAGAACCGGCGCCATGCGCCGGCCCCTCCACCACTTGCTACGCGAGCGGTCCCCCTCCCCTCGAAAACGAGGGGAGGATCAGGACGTCAGTCAAGCGCGCCGTGGCAATGCTTGTACTTCTTGCCCGAGCCGCACGGACAGGGCGCGTTGCGGCTGACCGGTTCGACGCCCGCAGCGCCCGCCGGCATGTCCGGCTGCGGCGATTGCAGCGGCGGCAGGCGCGACAGGATCGCGCCGGTGCCGGCATCGACGTCATACGTATCGTCGTCGCCCGAAAACGGATCGATGTGCGTCGTGAAGATGTCCGGCATCTGCGGCAGCGGCGTCGGCTCGAAGTTGAACTGCGCCCGCGCCAGCGAACCGGTCACATCCTCGCGGATCACGCCGAGCATGCGCTCGAACATCGCGAACGCCTCATGCTTATATTCGTCGATCGGCTTGCGCTGGGCGTAAGCGCGCAGGTGCACGACCTGGCGCAACGCATCGAGCATCGACAGATGCTCCTTCCAGTGATGATCGAGGAATTGCAGCATGTAATTCTTCTCGATCTGCGCCCAGGTCTCGGGCGGGATCTCGGCGGTCTTCTCGTCTATCTGCGCGTCGGCGAGCGCCTGCAGCCGCTCGACGAACATCTCCGGATCGACCGCCTCTTCCTTGATCCAATCCTCATAAGGCGGCTCGAGCCCGAAGACCTCCGCGGTGCGGCGCTTCAGCAGCTCGATGTCCCATTGCTCGGGATAGGTGTTGGGCGGAATCGCCTCGCCGACGATCTGGTTCACCGTGTCGGTGCGCATGTCGACCACCACGTCGCCGATCGTCTCGGCATCCATGATGTCGGCGCGCTGCTCGTAAATGACCTTCCGCTGGTCGTTCATCACGTCATCATATTCGACGACCTGCTTGCGAATGTCGTAGTTGCGCGCCTCGACCTTCTTCTGCGCGGTCTGGATGGCCTTGGCGATCCAGGGCGAGATGATCGCCTCGCCTTCCTCCAGGTTCGAGCGGACCATTTTCGAGAACATGGTCTGGGGGCCGAAGATGCGCAGCAGATCGTCGTCGAGCGACAGATAGAAGCGGCTGAAGCCCGGATCGCCCTGCCGGCCCGAACGGCCGCGCAGCTGGTTGTCGATGCGCCGGCTTTCATGCCGCTCGGTGCCGAGCACGAACAGGCCGCCCGCCTCGCGCACCCGCTCCTTCTCGGCAGTGACCTCGTCCTTAATCTTCTGCTCGGCGGCGTCGCGGGCCGCGCCGGGCTCCATCTCGCCCAGCTCGTCCTCGATCCGAAACTCGATATTGCCGCCCAGCTGAATGTCGGTGCCGCGACCGGCCATGTTGGTCGCGATCGTCACCGCGCCGAGCCGGCCCGCCTGCGCCACGATGTGCGCCTCGCGCTCGTGCTGGCGGGCGTTCAGCACCTCATGCTTCACGCCGACCTTGGTGAAGTAATCCGACAGCAGTTCGGATTTCTCGATCGACACGGTGCCGACCAGCACCGGCTGGCCCTTGTCGGACGCTTCCTTCACCGTCTTGGTGATGGCCGCGAACTTGTCGTCCTGATTCTTGTAGAATTGGTCGACGTCGTCCTCGCGCTGCACCGGCTTGTTGGTCGGGATGGTCACGACGTTCATCTTGTAGATGTCGTAGAATTCCGCGGCCTCGGTTGCGGCGGTACCGGTCATGCCCGAGAGCTTCGGGTACATGCGGAAATAATTCTGGAAGGTGATGCTCGCGAGCGTCTGGTTCTCCGGCTCGATCTGCACCTTCTCCTTTGCCTCGACCGCCTGGTGCAGGCCGTCCGACCAGCGCCGGCCATCCATCATTCGGCCCGTGAACGGATCGATGATGACGACCTTGCCGCCCTTCACGATGTAATCGACGTCGCGCTTGTAGGCGACGTTGGCACGCAGCGCCTGGTTCAGGTGATGGACCACCTGGGTGTTCTCGAAATCATAGAGGTTGGAGCCGACCAGCAGCCCGTCCGCCTCCAGCACGCGCTCGACCCGCTCCGTGCCGTCCTCGGTCAGCGTGACGTTCTTGGTCTTCTCGTCATGCTCGTAATCGTCCTCGTGAAGCTCCTTCACGAAGCCGTCGAGGGCGATGTAGAGTTCGCTCTTGTCCTCGGTCGGGCCGGAAATGATCAACGGCGTGCGGGCCTCGTCGACCAGGATCGAGTCCACCTCGTCGACGATCGCGAAATTGAACGGCCGCTGCGACATCGACGCGCGGTCATATTTCATATTGTCGCGCAGATAGTCGAAGCCGAACTCGTTGTTCGTGCCGTAGGTGATGTCGCTGCCATAAGCGTCGCGGCGCTCCTGATCCGACAGGTTCGGCACGATCACGCCCACGGTCATGCCGAGGAAGCGGTAGATCTGCCCCATCCATTCCGCGTCGCGGCGGGCCAGATAGTCGTTCACGGTGATGACGTGGACGCCCTTCTCGTCGAGCGCGTTCAGATAGGTGGCGAGAGTCGCGACCAGGGTCTTGCCTTCGCCGGTCCGCATCTCGGCGATTTCGCCGCGGTGGAGCACAATGCCGCCGATCAGCTGCACGTCGAAATGGCGCATGCCAAGCACGCGCACCGAGGCTTCGCGCACGGTCGCGAAGGCTTCGGGCAGGATGTCGTTGAGCGTCTCGCCCTCGGCCAGGCGAGCGCGCAGCTTCACCGTCTGGGCTTTCAGCTCGTCATCGCTGAGGGCCTGAATTTCTGGTTCCAGATCGTTGATCTGCTTGACGATTTTCTGGAGCGAGCGAACGTAGCGATCATTCGACGAACCGAAGAGTCTCTTGGCGAAGCCACCGAACATGGGCTGGGATCCTGCTTTTTGAATTTGCGGCGCCCGGCGTCAGATGCGCCGGACACTCGAAAAGGAAATGACAAAGGGGCGCGAAGCCCCGGTCACTCGTTCAGACGAACATCCGCCAGCGGCGCGGCCGCGATGGGCAGGACAGGCGCGGCGATCGCCGGCTGCGGTTCAGCTGCAAAGAGGCTGCGCGCCCGGACCGGCAGAAGGGCCGGCGATTCGGCCCGCGCGGCGGCGCGCGGCGCGACGATTTGCGCCTCGGCCTGGCTCACCTGCTCGGCCACGACGCGTGGCCCGGCGAAGGCGCCGGTGACCGCGCTCAGCAGAGCGGAAAGGAGCAACAGGAATTGCATGCGCCGCCGACATAATGTCGCGATGGGCGAACGTCCATGCCCGGCAGGCGCGCGCTTGTGGATGACGGGACGCTACCGAGCGCCCCGGACCGCTAGGAGCAGCGGCGTCCCCGGCCCGCCGGATCCCGGTTCGAGCCGGTGTCGGAGTCGGTGCATGACCGCCGGCGTCGCCCGCGGCCATAGCCCGCAACGTCGCGATTGGCGCCCTGGTCGCTATCGGTGACCCCCGTATAGGGGCGGCCATTGGCCGCGCCGCACCGTCGGCCGCGACCGGACGGATCGCTGTAGCGGCCAGTATCGCTGTCGCTGCAGCTTTCTTGCGGCGAACTGCAGCGGCGGCCGTTGCCGCCCGGATCGCCATAACGTCCGGTGTCGGAATCGCTGCAATTCGACGGCTGCCTCACGCGATTGCGCGTGCCGCAATTGCGCCCGCGCCCGCCCGGGTCGCTATTGGAACCGGTGTCGCTGTCGCTGCATTGCTCGACGGTTTCGGCGGATGCGGAGCCGGTCACGACCCCCGCGGCACCCACGAATGAGGCGCCCGCCACGGTGGCCAGAAACGATCGACGATTGAGCTTTCCGCCAGGCTTCATCGCGCCCTTCCTCCCGCTCGCCCGCGACCGGAACGATCGCTGGGACTCCCCTGAGGTAGCGGCGAAGACTAGGCCTGTGAGCGATCAAGTCAACTGCAGGACAAAAAGCTCAACAATACTTGCTTTTCAGCAGCTTAGAGTTCGCTTTCAAGCCAGGACTGAAGCTGGCTCTTCGGCGCTGCGCCAACCTTTGTCGCGGCACGCTCGCCGCCTTTGAACAGGATCATGGTCGGGATGCTCATCACGCCATATTTGCCCGCCGTGTCGGGATTCTCGTCAATGTCGAGCTTGGCGATGGTCACCTTCTCGCCCAGTTCCTCGCTGATCTGCTCCAGCGCCGGGGCGATCGCCTTGCACGGCGTGCACCATTCGGCCCAGAAATCGACCAGGACAGGGCCTTCGGCGGCCAGTACGTCGGCTTCGAAACTGGCGTCGGTGACGGTCTTGGTGGCCATTTTCTATTCTCTCCGGATCGATGGTTCGGGGTGGAATGTAGGCACCGCTTTGCCCCGCCTCAAGCGGGCACGGGTGCGTATTGGTCGAGCAGATCGTCGGCCAGCGGCAGCAGCAACGGCCCGGCGGTGTAGAGCAAGGCCGCCTCGATCCGCCGCCCGGGAAAGATGATTGCCAGCGCCGCGCGATAGGCCGCCATCTGCCGCAAATGCGAGACCGGCGCCTCCTCGGCGCGATCAGGCACGCGCCGACCGGTCTTGAAGTCGGCGATCAGGATGCGCTCGCCGGTGATCAGCAACCGGTCGGCGGTGCCGGCAATCACCTGCCCGCCCGCCACCGTCGCCGCGATCGGCGCTTCCGCGAGCGCGTTCGCGGAAAACAATTCGGCAAAACGGGGGTCGTCGATGATCCGGCACGCCGCGTCGATCAGGGCGGTTCGGAAGCCAGGGTCAGGGGCGTCGCCCGAGCGCTCGAGCCAGGCCTCCGCCCTCGCCCGCCGTTCGTCCGCCGGCACATCGGGGAGCCGTTCGAACAGCCGGTGCAGCAATTTCCCCCTGAGCGCCTCGCGCCGCAATTCCGGGCCGGGCGGCGGGTAAGGCGCGTCATCCTCGCCGAGCGACGAGGGCGCCAGCGGACGCGGCGGGCGTTCTTCGGCTGGAGCGCTCCGGCCGATCCATTCGGGCAGTGGCGCGGCGGCGGGCGTTACCGGCACCGGACCGTCATTTGCGGCGACCGGGAGCCGCGGGGAAGACGGCAGCGCAAGGCCATGCGCCATCGCCCCGCCCCAGTCCGCATCTTCCGCCCAGCCCGCGCCGAGCGCCGTCAGCCCGCGCTCGATCGCCCAATACCAGCTTTCCTCCGGCGGCCCCTTCGCCCGCGCACCCAGCGCACCGCCGACGTAAAGCCGCTCCCGCGCCCGCGTCATCGCCACGTAAAGCAGCCGCCAATGCTCCTCGCGGTCACGCCGGTCCTTGTCCGCGACCAAAGCGGAGATCGGCTCGATCTCCAGCCCCTTGCCCGGCCGCGGCACCGGCACTGCCCCCTCGCCGCCGATCGGCAGGCCCGCGAAGCGCACGCCGCCGCCCAGCCGCTTGGGATCGGCGCAGGCATCGGCGAGGATCACCACCGGCGCTTCAAGCCCCTTGGCGCCATGCACGGTCAGCACCCGCACCGCGTCGCGCGGGGCGGACGGGTCGCGGGTGATCTTCACTTCGCCGCGCGCAAACCAGTCGAGGAAGCGGGCCAGCGAAGGCGCGCCATTCTTCTCGAAATCCAGCGCGCTGGTCAGCAATTCCTCGATCGGATCACGCGCCTCCACGCCAAGCCGCGCCAGCAATTTGCGCCGCCCGTCCAATGGCCCGGACAACAGACGCTCGAAAAACTCGTGCGGCGTCGCCAGGTCGGCATGGCCCAGCATGTCGTAGAGCGGCTGCAGGTCGAGCCCGCTCTGGGCGCGCAGCCACGGCCAGAGCGCCTTCCCCTCCCTGCCCTTCGCCGCCGCATAAAGTTCGTCCTGGCTCCAGCCCAGCAGAGGCGAAACGAGCAGGCCGGCGAGATTGAGATCGTCCAGCGGCTGCAGCGCGAAGCGCGCGGCGGCGAGCAGATCCTGCACCGCCAGCGGCGCCGACAGGGTCATCCGATCGACCCCCGCGACCGGCACCCCCTCGGCATGCAGCCGCGCGACGATCAGCCCGGCCAGTTCGCCCCGGCTCCGGAGCAGGATCAATATATCCTGCGGCTGCAGCGGCCGGCGCTCCTTGCCGACCGGAAAGGGACGGTCGATCCAGGCCTTCACCTGCCGGGCGAGCTTGCGGGCATAGAGCCGCACCGAATCGCTCAGCCAGCCCTCCTCGCCTTCATCCTCCTCCTCGGCCTCCGCAACGAACGGCTGCCACAGGGTCACCGAGCCGGGCAGCTTCGCATTCGCGCTCTCATGCCGGTTCGGCAGGCGCGACAGGCCGATCGTCTCGTGGCCAAGCTCGCCGATCACGCTGTCCACCGCCTCCAGCACCGGCGGGGCGGAGCGGAAGCTGCGGTCCATCGACAGATCGAGGAAGGCCGGCGGCAATTCGTGGTCATGCACCGCCCGGCCGCGGCGCTCCTCGCTCAGAAAGTCATGAACGCTCGTCCGCAAGCCCTCGGCGGCCCGGGCGAAATGGTCGCGCGCGCGCTCGAACTCGGCCGGATCGGTGCCCTGGAAGCTGAAGATCGCCTGCTTGAAGTCGCCGACGGTGAAGATCGTCCGGTGACGCGGATAGCGCCCGTCCCCGGCGAAATATTCCCCGGCCAGCGCCTCGACGATGCTCCATTGCGCGCGGTTGGTGTCCTGCGCCTCGTCGACCAGGATATGATCGGTCTGCTGGTCCAATTTGTAGCGGACCCAATCGCCCATTCCCGGCGTCGCCAGCAAGGTCTCCGCCTCGCGGATCAGATCGTCGAAATCGACCAGCCCCTGCGTCTTCTTCGCCTCGTCATAGGCGCCGGCAAAGGCCTGCCCGGCTCTCAGGCCCGCGGCAGCCAGCGCCACCCATTCCGCCGTCTGGCGCATCTTCAGCAGCCGCCCGCAGCAATCCGCCAGCCGCGCGGCATGATCGCCATAATCCGGCGCCACCTTGAGCAGCCCCGCGCTCACCTTGCGCGGCTCGCCCTTGCCGGTGAGGAACACGCCGAGCAGCCCCTCGAGGCTGCCGGCCCGGCCGGCGGGATCGGCCCCGCGCCAGGCGGCGATCCGATCGGCGAAGCCCAGCCCGGTCGCCGTCCCCCACGCCGCATTCGCGTCCGCCGCCCGCGCCAGCGAGGTCATGTCGAACAGATCGTCACAGCATTGGGCGGCGATGAACTCCTCGATATCGCCCTGGTCGAGCCCGAAGGCGTCGCGCAGCCGCGGCTCGATCCCCTGCGCCGCGCCCAGCGCCGCCATCGCCTTGGGCACCCGCGCCGCCGCCTGCAGCAGCCCTTCCGCCGCCGCCTCGCCGAAGCGCAGGGACAGCGCCTGCACATCGCGGATCAGCGGCAGATCGCCGCCGGCTTCCGCTTGCACCAGCAATTCAGCCAAAGTCGCCCGCGCCAGCATCTGCTGCTCGCGCTCCTCCAGCGGCCGGAAACCCGGGCTCAGCCCCGCCTCGGCCGGAAACGCGCCCAGCAGGCTTTGCGCGAAGGCATGGATGGTCTGGATCTTCAGGCCGCCGCCGGGCGCCTCCAGCACCCGCGCGAACAGGCTTCGCGCCAACTCCCGCTGCGCCGGCGTGGCGGCGCTGCCGGTCAGCGCGAAAACGTCCTTGTCGAGCTTCGGCTCGGCCAGCCGCACCCACCAGCCAAGCCGCCCCTGGATGCGCTGCGCCATCTCGGCCGCGCCCGCCTTGGTGAAGGTCAGGCACAGGATCGTCTCGGGCGCCGCGCCATGCAGCAGCAGGCGCAGCACGCGCGACGTCAAAACATGCGTCTTGCCGGTCCCCGCGGAGGCCGCCAGCGCCGCATGATGTTCGGGCGAGGAAGCGTCCCGTTGCGCGCCTTCGAGCGGGTTCAGTGGCTTCAGCCGGCCGCTCAAGGGAGGATCGCTTGCATGGGTGAGAACGTTGGTAGGATCGCCGCTTGCGGCTGACAAGCGGGCCAGGCGGGCAAGAGAAGGGTGGCGCCGCTCCTGCCCTGCCGTTAGGCTCGTTCAGGACAGATGAGGGACAAAATGACCGCCAAGCCCAGCTATCCCAAGGACGCCGCGATCGGCGACAACCAGCCGGTGAACGAGACGCTGGAAGCAGCCGTCAACGCCAAGCAGGCCGAGGAAAAAGCCGACAAGCCGCGCAGCAACAAATCATCGTTCGTGCGCGGCGCCGCAGTCGGTGTCGGTTCGGCCGCTTTGGTCGCCGCCCTCCTCTACGCGAACCGCTCGCGCAAGGATAAGAATTAAGGCTCAGCCGAGCCGGGTCGAGGCGAGCACCCGCTCCAGCACCGCCGGGTGCAGCGGCTGGGTGAATTCGCAGGTGATGCGATAGCCGTCGATGTCGACGACCCGCGCCGGCCAACCTTCCAGCCCCGGCAGGGTGATCCAGAACAGCCGTCCAGCCTCGACCGCGCCGTAGGAGACGAAGCGGATCTGGCGGGTGTCGATCGCTTCGACCTCGATCGACCAGCGGCGCGCGCCGTCGCGCACCCGCGCCGGCAGGTTGAGCGCAATCTCGTCTTCGGTCCCCGGCGCCTCGCGCTCGAGCAATTCGGTATCAAACACTTGCTCACCCTTCTTCAATTTCGGCCGGTGGCGGCGGCGCAGCCACGGCATCAATTCCTGCCACGGCAGCTCCGGCTCGAAGGCCAGGCCTGCCGAGCGGCCCTGCACCCAGCGCACCGTCGCCGGCGCGGGCCGGAACCCGTCCAGCGTCAGGATCACTTTCTCCTGCGCCACCAAAGGCGTGCGCACCTCGATCCGCGCGCCGCCGTCGGACAGATTGGCGATCGTCACGATCTCGCGCCGGGAGCCGGCTTCCAGCCAGGCGGCGCAATTCAGCTCGATCCGCGGCATCCGCCGCGCGTCGCCCGGCTGCTGCACCAGGTTGCGCGTGATGAGCGCGAACAGATCGGCTTCTTCGTCGAAGCGCAGGCCGACATCATTGCCCTGCACCCAGTCGACCAGTCCGGCGAGCCGGTCGCCGGTCAGCAATTCCAGCTCCAGCCGTTCCCCCGGTTTGACCTCAGCCTCGATGCAAAGCACGGCCCCCAAGGGCGTGATCTTGCGAATGAAACAGATTTCCCGGAGCGAGCCGCGGCCGACGGCGCCGGGCTGAAGCCGAGCCCGATCCTCGCGCTGGATCAGGCCGTTCGCGCGCGGTGCTTCGTCGCTGAGCGAATAGATGGTGTCGACCCGGTCCATACCGTCCCTCGCCCGCGCTTGCGGCGTGGGCACGTTCCTCGACCTGGATTGTCGGCGGAAATGGTAAACAAAAGCTTGAGGAATCGGCTCTTTTCGACCCGCTGGAAGTGCAATAGGACGCAAGCGACCATGATCCGCGCCCTTCCCCCGCAATGACCCTGGCCGATCTGCTTCCGTTCATCCTGATCGGTTTTGCCGCCCAGCTGGTCGATGGCGCGCTCGGCATGGCCTTCGGCGTGATCTCCACCACGCTGTTGATCAGCACCGGCGTTCCGCCCGCGGCGGCCTCCGCCAGCGTGCACATCGTCGAAAGCTTCACCACCGGCATTTCCGGGCTCAGCCACTCGTTGATGCGCAACGTCGACTGGAAAATGCTCGCCCGGCTGGCGATCCCCGGCATCATCGGGGGCATCCTTGGCGCCTACGTACTCGCCAACACCTTGCCCGAGATCGCGCGGCCGCTGGTGCTCGCCTATCTCGCCCTGATCGGCCTCTATCTGCTGTGGCGGGGCTATCGCCTCGGCAAGCATCGCGAGCGTCATCCCAAGGTGGTGGAGCCGGTCGCCCTCGCAGGCGGCTTCCTCGACGCCGCGGGCGGCGGCGGCTGGGGTCCGGTCGTAACCAGCAATCTGCTGGTGCAGGGCGGCAATCCCCGCAAGACGATCGGCACGGTCAACACCGCCGAGTTCTTCGTCGCCATCACGATCTCGGCGACCTTCATCGCCACATTGGGGTGGGAGGATTTCACCGCCGCCACCCTGGGCCTGCTCTTCGGCGGCATCATCGCCGCCCCGTTCGGCGCGATCCTGGCCAAGCGCCTGCCGGCGGGCACGCTGATGATCATGGTCGGCATCGTGCTGACGATCACCAGCGCCTACGGCATCTGGCGCAGCCTCACCTAGACTGAGCTAAGCTGCACATTTCCAAGGATTCTGTCCCGGTACGGCACAACAGTCTTGCTTGGCGCAAGGATTTCCTGCCAACTCGTTAACCATTCGAGACGAGTCTGGAGCCGGGCGGATGCGTAAGTCCCTGATTGTCATAGCGTCCGCGCTGATCTTCGCCGTCGCCGGCGCGACTCACGAGCGGCTGCGCTACGACAGCGCCGTCTTCACCGACGTGCGCATCACCGGTGGCAGCGGCCAGCCCGCCGCCGCCCGGGAATACCCGCCCTGCGTGCGCGGCGTGCGCGAGGATCGCTGCATCCAGCTTTACGAGCGGGGCGTGCGCCGTTCCTACGAGCGCTGGCGTGCCGAGCGGGGCGGCGGCGAACAGCTCGCCCAGGCCCCGCGTGCCGGCCAGCGCGGCTATCGCGCCTGCCGCGGCCGGGGCGACGATCGCTGCCAACAGACCGCGTCCACGCGCCGCTCGCGCACCGTTCGTCCGGCCCGCACCCAGCAGGCTCAACGT
>JAFAEG010000124.1 GCA_023424095.1 Pseudomonadota bacterium
TTGCCGAGCAGGCCGCGGACACGCGCCGCGCCGGTGGAGAGCAGATCGACCCGCCAGCCGTCATCCCGCCGGACGAGGACCAGGGGATCGCCCGCCTTGGTCGAGCCGTCGCCATAATGCAGCTCGAGACGGACGGTGGCGCGGTCGTCATCCTCGCGAGATTCCGTCACCCGGATCTCGCCAATCTCCTTCGCCGGGCCGGTGCGCAGGGCGGTGCGGCCGGCACAGGCCTGTTCGATCCCACCGCCAAGGATGCCGCGATCGGAGGTGACGAGGGCGCCGATCCCCGCGCAATCGCCCGTTTCCCATTTGCGGGCGAAGGCGGTCGCGACCTCGCCCGGGCCAACGTTGGTGCCCGAGCAGGCGGTCAGCACGGCGAGCGGCGTCAGGGCCAGGAAGCGCACCGACCGGATCAATCGCTGATCCGCGCGGTCGGCAGCAGCCAGGCGGTGCCCCGGCCGCGCAGCACGAACACCAGGCCTTCGCCGGAGCGCATCGCGTTGCGCAGGCCGGAAACGAGCGGCCGGAGCTGGACGTCGAGGCTGGCCGAATACATCAGCATCAGATCGCCATCGACGACCAGTTCGTTGCTGCCGTCCAGCTCGACCGCCTCGATCTCGTCCACCGGCACGGGCGATTCGACCACGAACACGCCGGAGCCTTCCAGCTTCGGCTGCATCAGGCCGTTGCCCTGGCTGAGGCCGGAAATGATGCCGCTGAAATTCTTGTGGGTCTGCGTGCCCAGCGAGATGCTGCCTTCGCAGGCGTAGAAGGCCTTGTCGTCGAGCAGCAGGGCGTCTTGCGGCCCATCCATGCGGGCGAGGATGAAATGCTTTGTGGTCAGTTCGGTCCAGACCACGCCGGAGCCGCGGAAGATGGTGGAATAAGCGGATTCGCCGGTGCCGGCCGACTGGATCTTGCGGCGGAAGAAGCCGGCATTGGGGTCGTTCTTCTGCACTTCGGCGGTCAGGCTCCCAAGGGAATATTGGAGCGCGCCGGGCTCGAGCGCCGCGGCGCCGCCGGTCAGCGTGATCTTCAGCTGGCGGCCGACCACCCGGCGCCGCTCGGCGATGCGGTCGTGGCGGCTGACCTCGAACAATTCGAACTTCGCGCCGTTGCCGCTCTGCTCGTCAACCAAAGTGCGAAAATCGCTCATCCGTCCCTCCCTCTCGTGCCGGGTCCGGCGCGGCTTTTACGCCGGATCGGGGACCGCCCATATGGAATGTGACGAACCGGCACGCTGGCGCGGCGAAGCTGCAGGGTGCGGCGGCGGCACGCCGCGATCGCCCTGGGGACCGTGCAAAGTTCACGAAGTTCACACGGAATCGCAGGGGGGCTCTGCCCCATTCGAACGCCGCCGATTTGCTGAAGAAAGACGAATAGACTCGCCATGGCATCAGGCTGCCACGCGCAATCCTATCTGTCTCCAACAATAGGATTTGTCGCTGCCGCTTGGTTTTGGAGGCGCCGCGACCTAGCCTGCGCGCCGGGCTGCGAGGGGACGAGCGATGGCGGCATGGCGATGGGGAGCGGCGATGCTGGCCCTGGCGGGGGCCGATCTGGCGCAGGCGCAGGCCGTGCCGACGCCGACGCAGCCGCCGGTGTTGACCCCGGAACAGATCGCGCGCCGCACCGCCGAGCGGGAAGTGTGGCAAAGGCAGCTGCGCGAGAGGGAGGCACGGCGCGCGCGCGAAGTCGCGGCGGCGGATCGGGCGCTGGAACCGTGGACAGCCCGGGAACTGATCCCGTTCCGCAGCGAGGAAGATTTCAGCCGCTATCTGGCGGCGGTCAAGCGGCGCTACAGCGCCGAATATGCGGCGGCGAACGCCCAACGCATTCACTTCGCGCAGGCATCGACCGGGACGCAGACCGACGCTCCGGCCAGCATCTGCGGCCCCGAGGACAAGGAGTGCCTTCGCCGTAGCGGCGAGGCGATGAGCGGTGAGATCATGATGGTGACGGGCAGCCGTATTCAGACGCCGCCATTGACCAACAATCAGGAGCAGGGCGTCGACGAGGGCGATGTCGTCAAGCAGATCGGGCAATATCTGCTGGTGCTGCAGGACGGGCGCATCTTCGTGATCGACACGGAGGCCGGGCCACAGCGGAATGAATTGCGATTGGTCGATCGCGCCAACGTCTATCGCGGCACCGAGGACAGGGCCTGGTATGACGAACTGGTGGTCGAGGGGAGTCGGATCGTCGTCACCGGCTATGCCTATGGCGCCGGTGCCAGTGAACTCGCCATCTTCCGCCTGGGCGAGGGCGGGCGGCTGGCGCGCGAGGCCGTGTTCCAGATCAAGTCCGAGGATTATTTCGACCGCAACAATTACGCCTCGCGCCTGATCGGCGACGAACTCATCCTCTACACGCCGATCGCCCTGTCCGACCGGAACGATGGCGGCGCGTTCAACTGGCCGACGCTGCGGCGCCTGCCGGCCGAGGGGGGCGAGGCGCAAGGGGAGGGCGCGCGGCTGCTGCGGCCCGAGCAGCTCTACCGGCCATTATCGACGCTGAGCGAGCCGGTGATCCACCTGGTCACGCGGTGCCGGCTGGGCGAGCCGGGCAGTGATCTGGGCTGCAGCTCGCAGGGCTTCGTCGCGTCGCGTTCGCGGCAATTCTATGTCGCCGGGAATGGCGCCTATCTGTGGAGCTATGCCCGCAACTTTGAATATCCGGACGATGATGTGCCGCTCTGCACGCCGGGTTATCGCGCGACCCGGGCCGAGTCCGATCGTTCGCTGATCCACCGGATCAGCCTCTCCGGGGCGCCAATGGGCGTCGTGGGCGCCACCGGTGGTCCCTTCGACCAGCTCGGCATGGATGCCAGCAACGGCCGGTTCCGCGCCCTGATTGGCTGGTGGCACCAACAGTGCCGTATCGGCAAAACCGACCCGCTTTATTATTTCGAGATCGCCGACAGTCTGTTCTCACGCCGCCTGCGGCCGGCGCCGGACAGCGCCTTCACGCCGATGCCGGACATCGAAGCGAATGTGATCGAGAACCGCTTCACCGACCAATATCTGGTGTTCGGCGGCAGGGTGATTTCGCCGGACGGCTGGGGCGCCGACGACGGGGATGATGAATCCAGCGTGGGCGGCGGCAATGCGGTGGTCGTGCCGATCGGCCGCCCGGCGGAAGCGCGGCCGGTCTTGCTGCCGCATCGGGTCTGGCGGGTCGAGCGGATCGGAGACAATGCGGCGCTCACCGGCTATGCCGGCAATAGCGGGCTGGAGGTGTCGGTGATCGACCTGAGCGGCGCGGCGCCGCGACTGAGCGATACCGTGCGGCTGGAAGGACGGGCCGAGACCGAAGGGCGCAGCCACGCCTTCAACAGCCTGATCGGTGCGGATGGGGCGGGGCTGATGGGGCTGCCTACCGTGCAGCAGATGGGCGAAGATGGTCGCTACGTCTCGCGGAGCGCGGCATCCGATCTCAGTTTCCTGTCGGTCGACGCCGCCGGCCGGTTGCACTCGCTCGGCGCGCTGGTGACGCGGGCGGGCCGCGACGACTGGCACCGCTGGTATGAGCATGATGACGTGCCCGACGATCCGGCAATCTATTCCTGCCAGGTCTCCTGCATCGACTGGTACGGCAATTCGCGGCCCTTGTTCACCCGCGGGCGGGTGTTCGCGCTGACCGCGACGGAGCTGGTCGAGGGCCGGGTGGCGGATGGGCGGATCGGCGAGGTGCAGCGGATCGACCTGACCAAGACGCTGCCCGAGCATCTGCGCGCGGGACTTCCCGAGGACGCGGTGCCGGCGAAGGAATAGCCGCCTCTTTTCAAGCCCTCGCAAGGCAACTATCTTGGGCGTCCGGCGCCGGTTTGGGATTATTTATGCTTTCGGGCTTCAGCGCCTATCTCGATTCCATCAAAGAGCGCGATCCGGCGCCGCGGACACGCTGGGAAATCCTGCTGTATCCGGGGGTCTGGGCGCTCGGCTATCACCGCATCGCGCACTGGCTCTATGAGGGCCGGCTCTTCTTCCTGGCCCGGCTGGTCAATCACTGGTCGCGCTTTTTCACCGCCATCGACATCCATCCGGGCGCGAAGATCGGCCGCAACCTGTTCATCGATCATGGCTTCACCGTGATCGGCGAGACGGCGGAGATTGGCGACGACGTCACCATCTACCAGAACGTCACTTTGGGCGGGACCAACCCGACCAATGGCGTCGCCGGCAAGCGCCATCCGACCATCGCCGACGGCGTGATCATCGGTTCTGGCGCGCAGGTGCTGGGGCCGATCAGGGTGGGCCCGCGGGCGCGGATCGGCGCCAATGCGGTCGTGACCAAGGACGTGCCGGAGGGCGCGACGATGACCGGCATTCCGGCCCGCTCGACCCTGGTCGAGGCCGGCCAATATGCGAAGGAGTTCGTGCCCTACGGCACGCCCTGTTCCGAACAGCATGATCCGCAGACGCAGAAGCTGGAGCTGCTGCAATGCGAGGTGGACCGGCTGCGTCAGCGCATCGCCGAGCTGGCGGCCGAGCGGCAAAGCGGGGCCGACAGCGACATCCAGGACGACAAGAAGAAGCGGACCCGCGCCTGATGGGGACTGTGCTCCCTTTTCCGGGCGCAGCATTGCAGGTGGGGTTTGAGCGGGCTGAGCTGTCGCGCATCATCGACCTGTATGGACGGATGGTCGCGGCCGGCCTGTGGAAGGATTATGCGATCCAGTTCGGGCGCGACGCGGCGGTGTTCCACGCCTTCCGCCGCGCCGCCGAGAATCCCGAAATGCGGATCGAGAAGCGCCCGGCGCTGCGCCACAAGCAGGGCATGTGGGCGCTGGTCGGCGAGGATGGGCGGGTGCTTCGGCGCGGGCCGGAGCTGGGGCCGGTGCTGGCGCCGGTCGAGCGGCGGCTGATGAAAGCGGTAAACGGCTAGGCTGGAGCCCCTCCACCCGGGGGTGGAGGGTGGCCAGGCGGCTTTACGCGGCGGGCGGTTCCGGCGGCGGAGCCATTGGCGGCGGCGGCGGGGCATGAGCCTGCGGCGCGGCCTGCTGGATCGGCGCGCGGGCGCGCACGCTCTCGGGCAGAAGGTTGCTCACGATCCGGCGCAGCGGCGCCCACCAGATTGCCAGGGCGAGCAGGAGGAAGCTGACGATCAGCAACGTCACCACCGTGCCGCCCAGCGCCGCCATCGGGTTGGGCGGGCCGTAGCCGCCCGCGCCGGGATAGCCGCCGCCATAACTGCTGCCATAAGCGTCATAGGCCTGATAGCCGCGCGAACGCCCGCTGGGGATCAGGATGCTGAGCGCCACGAGCAAGGGCGAGACGGCGACCAGCAGGTAGACCTTGCGGTTCACGGCCAGCGCGATGAAGGCGAAGGCCACGAAAATGAGCAGGAAGATCAAGGCGCCGCCGGTCGAGCTGACGCCGCGATACAGGCCGACGAAATAGATGAGCGGGAAGACAAGCAGGACCGAAGCGAGGCCGTGCAGCCACAGCCCGGCCTCATTGCGCTCCGTCACCCGCCAGGGGTCGCTGCTGTCCCAGCGCATCGCGTAGGTGAAGGTGGTGATGCCCAGCAGGAACACGACCAGGTTTATGACATCCAGGCCTGAACTGGCCTGGCCGAGCAGGCCGCCGATCAAGGCGATGACGCCGAGCACGCCCAGGCTGGCGACGACCGTGTGCGAGACCGGCTGGCGAAAGCGCAGCCAATAGGCCCAGCTCGCCCCGGCCGCGGCGAAGCAGCACAAGCTGCCGATGATGGCATTGACCGGACCGCTCGGCCCCATGACCGGCGCCAGGATGAAGATCAAGGTGAGCGCCGTGCCCAGGCCGAAGGTGAAGGCGAGCATGACCGAGGCCAAAGCGGTGCGGCGCAGCCGGGTGAACAATTCCGCCAGGCCCCAGGAAGCGGCGGCGACGAACAGGGGCGCCGCGACCGGGCCTCCGCCAGCGGGGCCCATGCCCCGTCCGCCGGTGCCGACCGGGATGAGCGAGCCGACCCAGCCCAATGCGATGAGGGTCAGCAGCACCGTGTAGAAGACGAACCAATCGTTGAAGCCGCGATAGAGGCCGTAATACTCCTCGTCCGCGGTCGGCGTATTGTTTCGGGTCGCGACAAATGCGCGCAAGCTCGCGGCCTGCCCGGCGTCGAGCGCGCCAGCGGCTACGGCTTCTTCGATCTCGCCTTGACTGTACATGATTGTCCCCCCTGTCGGCCCTGTTGGACTCGGCAGCCATTCCAACATGAAGCGGGGCGGGGGTCAATCTTGGCGCTAGCGCCCCTGCAGGCGGGCGAGGATCGTGGTCGCCTGCTCGGCGCCGGAGCCGGGGACGATCTCGCCGTCGCGGTCGGTGATCCGCTCCCACAAGGCGGCGACCGCCTCCGGGCTGCGGTCATCCTCGGGCAGGGCGACGCCCTGGGTGAGGGTGACATAGGCGGCCTGCACCACGCCGGCGCCGGCGCCGATGATGGCGTTGGTCGGGGCGTCCTCGCTGACCAGGTACAAAGCGGCGGGGGCGACCAGTTCGGGGCGGAAGAGGTGGAGCATTTCGGCCGGGAAGATGTCGTCCGTCATCCGCGTCGCGGCGGTCGGCGCGATGGTGTTGACGCGGACATTGTATTTCGCGCCTTCAAGGCTGAGCGTCTTGGCGAAACCGGCGAGGCCGAGCTTGGCGGCGCCGTAATTGGCCTGGCCGAAATTGCCGTAGAGGCCGGTCGACGAACTGGTCATCAGGATGCGGCCATAAGCCTGCTCGCGCATCAATTCCCACACCGCCTTGGTGCAGATGGCCGAGCCGAGCAGGTGGACGTCGAGGACGGCGCGGAAATCGGCGATCTCCATCTTGGCGAAGCTCTTGTCGCGCAGGATGCCGGCATTGTTGATCAGGATATCGATGCGGCCGAACCGCTCGCGGACCTCGGCGACCATCGCGGCGACCTGAGCCTCGTCGGTGACGCTTGCGCCGTTGGCGAGCGCGATGCCGCCGGCCGCCTCGATCTCCGCAACGACCTGCGCCGCGGCGTCGCTCGCGCCGCTGCCGTCGCGGCCGCCGCCGAGATCGTTGACCACAACTTTGGCGCCGCGCCGGGCGAGTTCGAGCGCGTAAGCACGGCCGAGGCCGCCGCTCGCGCCGGTGACAATGGCGACGCGATTCTCAAAGCTGATGGTCAAGGCTCACTCCCGTCATTCCTGCAGCCGCCGGAATGACGGGTAGGAGCATGTCTCCTAGCGCGGACCGCGCTGGACGCAATTGTCCGTGACGGTGCGCGAGCAGCGCGGATAATTTTCATCGGCCGGCCGCGGCGGCGGTAGCGGCGTGGTGGTTACGGGTTGAGTCACGGCCGGCGCGGCGGGAGGCGCGGGCGGTGCCGGCGGGGTCGGCGTCTGGGTGCTGGGCCAGGGCGCATCCGGAGCGGTGGTCGGAGGCGGCGGCGCGGGCGGAGTTGCGGTCGGGTCCGGGGCGCTTTCTGGCGGCATCGGATCCGCCGGGGGCGGAGGAGTCGGTTCGGGCGCCGGTTCCGGCAGCGGCTGCGCGCTTTCCGGCGGAGGCGGCGGCGCGGGCTCTTCGGGGGGCTGGGCGAGCGCGCTCGTGCCGCCGAGAAGGAGGGCGGCAACCAACAGACGTTTCATTCGGATCCTCCGATACTTTGACGCGCCCGCGGGCGGGGGGGTGCCCGCGGACGCTGGCAGGTCAAAGCAGGGAGCGGGATATCGATCCGCGCGCGACCGGCCGAAGGCGCGCGAACGCCATCAGCCGGGCCTCAGGCCGGATGAACCGAATGTGCGGCGTGTGCCTTAGCGCGGATTGCGGCCTTCGCGCTGGGTGCAGCGGTCGCTCTGGCCGCGCTCGCAGGGCGGGTAGGTCATGGTCGCTGGCCGGGTCTGGAAATTCGGCGGGGTGAATTCGACCTGGCTGCCCGGCGGCACGTTCGGGACGGTGTTCACGCCCGCAGGCACGTTCGGTTCGGCATTGACCACCGGAATCCCGCGCGCGTCGCGCTGCTGGCCGGGTTGGTCCTGGGCCGCGGCGGGGGCGCCGAGCAGAAAAGCGGTCGCGGCGGCGAGAATGATCTTCATGGTTCAGCCTCCCAAAGATGGGACCGGCCCGAATGAACCGGCTGCGCAATGAACGCAGCAGGACCAGATTGTTCCCAAAACGGGGTCAGGCGCGCTCGACATCCAGCGCGTAGCCGGCGGAGCGGACGGTGCGGATGATGTCGCTGCGCCCGCCTTCGTTCAGCGCCTTGCGCAGGCGGCGGATGTGCACGTCGATGGTGCGCAGTTCGATCTCGGTATCGTGGCCCCAGACCGAATCGAGCAGCCGTTCGCGCGAGAAGACGCGGCCGGGATGCTCGAGGAAATGCTTGAGCAGGCGAAATTCGGTCGGCCCCAGCGCGACCGCCACGCCGCCGCGGCGGACCTTGTGGCCGACCAGATCCATCTCGAGGTCGCCATAGGCCAGCTGCTCGCCCGCCAGCGCGGGGCGGACCCGCCGAAGCACCGCCCCGACCCGGGCGATCAGTTCGCGCGGGCTGAAAGGCTTGGTGACATAATCGTCCGCGCCGGTTTCCAGGCCGCGGATCCGGTCCGCTTCCTCGGCGCGCGCGGTCAGCATGATGATCGGCACGTTCGCGGCCGCGGGCAGGCGGCGCAGGCGGCGGCAGGTTTCCAGCCCCGACACGCCCTCGATCATCCAGTCGAGGATGATGAGGTCGGGCGTATGCTCCTCGGCGCGGGCCAAAGCCTCCTCGCCATCGGCAGTGGCATCGACCTCGAACCCCTCCCGGCGGAAAGTATAGGAAAGCAATTCGACGAGGGCGGCATCGTCCTCGACGAAGAGAATGCGGCCCTTGCTCATCCCGCGTTCGCGCTCTCGGTCGGATCGGCGCCGCGCGGCCGATCGACCAGCCGCTCGCCGGTTGCGGCATAATAGACCATCTCGGCGATGTTGGTGGCGTGATCGCCGATCCGCTCGAGATTCTTGGCGACGAACAAGAGGTGCGTGGCCGCGCTGATATTGTTCGGATTTTCCATCATGTAGGTCAGCAACGCACGGAAGATGGAATTGTAGAAATCGTCCACCGCCCGGTCGCGTTCGACCACGGCCAGCGCCTTGTCGGCGTCGCGCGCGGCATAAGCGTCCAGCACGTTGGTCACCATCTCGCCCGCGATCCGGCCCATTTCCGGGAGCAAGGACAAGGGTTCGATCCGCGAGCCGGCCAGCGTCGGCACGCGCTTGGCGATGTTGCGTGCATAATCGCCGATCCGCTCGACCGCGCCGGCGATCTTCAGCGCGGCGATGATGTCGCGCAAATCGTCGGCCATCGGCGCGCGCAAAGCGATGATGTTGACGACTGAGCGCTCGACCTCGGCCTCGAGCGCGTCGATCTGCGCATCGCGGGCGACGATTTCGGCCGCCGCCTCATTGTTGCGCTGGCTCAAGGCCTGCATCGAGCCGCGGATCGCCGCTTCGGCCAGCCCGCCCATTTGCGAGATGTTGGCGCGCAGCTGGCGAAGCTCGTCGTCGAACGCCTTGATCGTATGTCCGGTGGCCATGTTCGATTCCCCGTCCCGGCTCAACCGTAGCGGCCGGTGATGTAATCCTTGGTCCGCGTCTCGCGGGGATTGGTGAAGATGCCCGACGTGTCGCCATATTCGACGATGCTGCCGAGGTGGAAGAATGCGGTGCGCTGCGAAACGCGCGCGGCCTGCTGCATATTGTGGGTGACGATGACGATCGCGTAGCGGCCGCGCAGATCGTGGATCAGCTCCTCGATCTTGGCGGTGGCGATCGGATCGAGGGCGCTGCACGGCTCGTCCATCAGGATCACTTCGGGATCGACCGCAATCGCGCGGGCGATGCACAGGCGCTGTTGCTGGCCGCCCGAAAGCGCGGTGCCGCTGTCGGTGAGCCGATCCTTCACCTCGTCCCACAGGCCGGCGCGCTTCAGCGAGCGTTCGACGATGACGTCCATCTCCGCCTTATTCTCGGCCAGGCCGTGGATGCGGGGGCCGTAGGCGACATTTTCGAAGATCGACTTTGGGAAGGGGTTGGGCTTCTGGAAGACCATGCCGACGCGGGCGCGAAGCTGCACAACGTCCATGGCGCGGTCGTAAATATCCTCGCCATCCAGGCGGATGTCGCCTTCGACCCGCGCGCTCGCCACCGTGTCGTTCATCCGGTTGAGCGTACGCAGGAAGGTGGATTTGCCGCAGCCGGACGGGCCGATGAAGGCGGTCACATCCTCGCGATAGACGTCGATCGAGACGTTATCGATCGCCTGCTTCTGCCCATAGAAAACGTTGACGCCGCGCGCCGTCATCTTCGGGGCGGGGGCCGCCGCCGGGGCCTGGGCCTCCGCCGTGGGTCGAGTCATCAGATCGGTCATCTCGGTCACCAGCGTTTCTCGAACTTGTTGCGAAGGTAGATTGCGACGGCGTTCATCGCGAGCAGGAAGACCAGGAGCACGATGATCGCGGCCGAGGTCTTTTCAACGAAACCGCGCTCGACCTCGTCCGACCAGAGGAAGATCTGCACCGGCAGCGCCGAGGCGGGCGCGGTCAGCCCTTCCGGCGGCGAGGCGACAAAGGCGCGCATGCCGATCATCAGCAAGGGCGCGGTCTCGCCCAAAGCGCGGGCCATGCCGATGATCGTGCCGGTGAGGATGCCGGGTAAGGCCAGCGGCAAGACATGGTGGAAGACGACCTGGATGCGGCTCGCGCCGATGCCCAAGGCAGCGTCGCGGATGGAAGGTGGCACTGCCTTGATCGCGTTGCGGCTGGCGATGACGATTACCGGCATGGTCATCAGCGCCAGCGTCAGCCCGCCGACGATCGGCGCCGAGCGGGGCAGGTGCATGAAGTTGAGGAAGATCGCCAGACCGAGCAGGCCGAAGATGATGGACGGGACCGCCGCGAGATTGTTGATCGAGACCTCGATCATGTCGGTCCAGCGGTTTCGCGGCGCATATTCTTCCAGATAGATGGCGCTGAACACGCCGATCGGGAAGGCGAGCAGCAAGGTCACCATCATCGTCAGCAGCGAGCCCTTGAACGCGCCCCAGATGCCGACCGCGGTCGGATCGGTCGCGTCGGAGCCGGTCAGGAAGGTCCAGTTGATGCCGGTGCGGATCGAATCCTGGGCGCTCAGCGTGTCATAGGCGCGCTCTTCCTTCTCGCCGCCATCGCTCTTCACCGCCTGATCGAGCGCGGAGGAAGCGGGCAGCCAGATGGTCAGCGGCTGGTTCAGGACGGTCGGATCGTCGCGCACGGCGTCGCGCAGGCGAAGGCGGGCGACGCCGGAGAAGAGGTCGGGCCCGTCATCGCCATATTGGGCGGTCGCTGCCCGGCGGACAGCGCCTTCGAAATCGGCGGCACGCAGGGCGGCCTCGGCATCGGGGCCATTCAAGGCGGCGCGATCGATGGTCAGGCCGGTCTGCTGCCAGTCGACGTCGAGCTTCACTTCGGCGGCGGTGAATCCGCGCAGGCCGTTGCCAAGCATGGTGACCAGCAGGAAAGCTAGGAAGCCAGCGGACAGCAAAACCGCGCCGAGGCCCAGATATTTGAACCGGCGTTCGGCGCCATAGCGCTTGCGGATTCGGCGCTGCATCGCCTCGCCCGCCCAGTCGGTCGGGGTCGGATCGATGGGGCCGGAAATGTCGGCGCTATTCATATGCTTCCCGATATTTCTTCACGACGCGCAGGGCGATGATGTTGAGCGCGAGGGTGACCAGGAACAGCACCAGGCCGAGCGCGAAGGCGGCAAGGGTCTTGGGGCTGTCAAACTCCTGATCGCCGGTCAGCAATTGCACGATCTGGGTGGTGACGGTGGTCACGCTCTCGAACGGATTGAGGGTGAGGTTGGCGGCGAGGCCGGCGGCCATCACCACGATCATCGTCTCGCCGATCGCTCTGGAGACGGCGAGCATCACGCCGCCGATCACGCCGGGGAGGGCGGCGGGGACGAGCACCTTCTTGATCGTTTCGGAGCGCGTTGCGCCCATTGCCAGGCTGCCGTCGCGCATCGCCTGCGGCACGGCGGACAGGCTGTCGTCGGCCATGGAGGAGACGAAGGGGATGATCATGATGCCCATGACCAGGCCGGCGGCGAGCGCGCTTTCGGTCGAGGAGGGAATGCCGACGCCCGCGGCGAAATCGCGGATTGCGGGGGCGACGGTCAAAGCGGCGAAATAGCCATAGACCACGGTCGGCACGCCGGCGAGGATCTCGAGGATCGGCTTCATCCACTTGCGGAAGCCGGGGCGGGCATATTGGGTGAGGTAGATGGCGCTCATCAGCCCAAGGGGGATGGCGACGATCATGGCGATGATCGCGCCGATGAAGATCGTGCCCCAGAAGAGCGGGATCGCGCCGAACGCGCCCGACGAGCCGGCCTGATCGGCGCGGATCGCGATTTGCGGGCTCCAGTTCAGGCCGAACAGGAACTCGATCGGCGAGACCATCGAGAAGAAGCGGATGCTTTCGAACAGCACCGAGGCGATGATGCCCAAGGTGGTCAGGATCGCGACGAGCGAGGCGGCGAGCAGCAGGCCCATGACGATCCGCTCGACCCGGCTGCGGGCGCGGAAGGCGGGCGACAGGCGGGTGTAGGCCCAAGCCCCGGCGGCGAACGCGATCAGCACGGCGATGGCGAGCCCGATCCAGGCGTAGAAGCCGCGCGCGCTTTCATAGGCCGGGGCAAGATCGCGCGCCTGCGTATTGAAAGGATTGGCGATTTCGCCATTGGCGAGAGCCCGCGCCTCGGCGAGCAGATTGGCGTGGGCGGCCGGATCGGTGGGCAAGGTGGCCGGGTCGATCCCGGCCAGCATCGACTGATCGACCAACGAGGCCGAGACGATGCTCCAGACGAACAGGAAGAGCAGCGCCGGGACCACCGCCGCCAAGGCGACATACCAGGCGTGATAATTGGGCCGCGAATGCGGGCGGGCGATGCCGGTGGCGGTGCCCGGCGTGGCGAAGGCCATCGCCTTGGCCCGGGCGCTGAGCCAGGCGATCAGGCCGAGGCCGAGCACGGCCAGGATGATGGTGAGGCCGGACATCAGCCCAAATCCGCCGCGGTGAGCGGCCGGGCGCCGTCGATCGCCGCCTGCGCCGCGGCGCGGACCGCCTCGGGCGCCGGGATCAGGCCGCGCTCGGAGAGATAACCGTCCGGCTGCCAGCCGCGGGCATATTCGGTGAGGAATTCCCTGAGGCCCGGGACGACGTTCAGATGCTCGCCCTTCACATAGATGAAGAGCTCGCGCGCGCCGGGATAATCGAGCGCCTGAATGGTCTCGGCCGTCGGCGCGATGCCGGCGATCGGGATGCCGCTCACCCGGTCGTGATTTTCTTCCATGAAGGAATAGCCCAGCACGCCGACCGCGCCCTGATTTTCAGAAACGCGCTGGATCAGCAGATTGTCATTCTCGCCGGCCTCGACGAACATGCCGTCCTCGCGGATGGTATGGCAGATCGCCTTGTGGCGGTTGCTGTCGGAGGCGGCGAGCGCCTTCATCGCCGGATCGCTCTCGCAGCCCTTGGTCAGGATCAGTTCGACGAAGCTGTCGCGCGTGCCCGAGGTCGGCGGTGGGCCGTAGACCAGGATCGGCACGTTCGGCAGTTCGGGGTTCACGTCGCGCCAGGTGCGGGCGGTCTGCGGCCGGCCGAACGGCTCTTTGGCCAAAGCGGCGTAGATATCGCGCAGGGTCAGGCGATAGCCGGTCGGGCGGGTCGCCGATTCGATCAGCACCAGGCCGTCAATGCCGACCGGAACCTCGATCACCTGGTGGACGCCATTGTTGGCGCAGCTCGCCAGTTCCGCGACCTTCATCCGGCGCGAGGCGTTGACGACGTCCGGAAATTGCCCGCCAATGCCCTTGCAGAAGAGCTGGATGCCAGAGCCGGTGCCGGTCGATTCGACGATCGGCGAGCGGTAGCCGGGGAAATTCTGGGCGAAGCGTTCGGCCACGGCGGTGGTGAACGGATAGACGGTCGAGGAGCCGACGACGCGGATCTCCTGCCGCAAGCCGCTGCCGCAACTGGCCAAGGTCAGCGCCGCGGCAAAAGCGGCCAAGACAGGTTTGAACACCCCGATCGTCACGATTCGCCTGCTTGAACAACGCCCCATCTGGGCGGGCGCCCTTTGCGACAGTGCGGTGACTCTTTCGTGACAATGGGCCCGGATCAGCCCCGGAAACGTGGCAGATAGACCCGCACGGACGTGCCTTCTCCAAGCGTGGAACGAATATCTAGGCGGCCGCGATGGCGCAGGGCGATATGCTTGACGATGGCGAGGCCGAGGCCGGTGCCGCCGACCGAGCGGCTGCGGCTGGCATCGACGCGGTAGAAGCGTTCGGTCAGGCGGGGGAGGTGTTCGGGCGCGATGCCGTCGCCCTGATCGACCACGCTGAGGCGGATCATGTCGGCGCCGGCATCTTCCAGCCGGACCGTTACCGGCGTGCCGGGTCGGCCGTAGCGCAGGGCGTTGGTGACGAGATTGGCGAGCAATTGCATGAGCTGGGCCTGATCCCCGGCGACGATCGTCTCGCCGGCCTGATTCTCGACGAGCAGGCTGGCGTCGCGCTGCTCGATCGCGCGGCTGTTGGCGGCGCGCACGCTCTCGACCAGGGGAATGAGATCGACCGGCGCGCGCGGCACGCTGAACCGGTCCGCCTCGACGCGTGACAGGGACATGAGATCGTCGACCAGCGCGCGCATCCGGGCCGCTTCGTCGGCCATGATGGCGAGGAAGCGGCCGCGCGTTTCCGGGTCCGAAGCGGCCGCCTCGTCCTCCAGCGTTTCCAGGAAGCCGAGCAGGGTGGCGAGTGGGGTGCGCAGTTCGTGGCTGGCATTGGCGACGAAATCGGCGCGGCTCTGTTCGTCGGCATGGGCCTGGCTGCGGTCGATCAGGCGGACGACACGGGTGCCGTCGGGCAGGGTGGTGACGGCCATCTCCCAGCGCTGATCGGGGTCGCCGAGCCCGGCCAGGTCGGTCCGGGTTTCGCGTTCGCTCGCTTCGGACGAATGGTCGAGCAAGCGCTCGGCCGCGGCCGGGTGACGGATGGCCAAGCGGACGTCGTCGCCTTCGATATGCGCGCCGAGCAGGCCGCGGGCCGCCGCGTTGGCGATCAGGACGTGCTGGCCGCGGACCAGCAGGAAGGGCTCGTCCGCGGCGTCGAGCAGCACGCGCGCTTCGGGTAATTCGGGGGTCGATGGCTCGTCCGCCGCGACCGGGGGCGCGACCGGGCCGGCGG
>JAFAEG010000059.1 GCA_023424095.1 Pseudomonadota bacterium
GGCGCGGGCCGGCCAATCAGCAGCGCGTAGTTCAATTCTTTAAGCCGGGCGCGGTCGATCAGCTTCAGGACGTAGCCCAGGCCGTAGATGGCGGTGACCGGCAGCAGCGCCAGCCGCAGCGGATTGAGGCGGCGAGCGGCGTGCAGAAGGAAGGCGGTGAAGGTCGCCTTGCGCGTCACCGTCTTGTCCATGTCGTAAATGGCGAGCGCGACCCGGGTCATGACGAGGCGCCAAGCACAGCCGCCACGGCCCTGTCCAGATGCGACGTTCGTAGCGCGCAAATGCTTGCCGCAATGCGAAAATTGCAGCAGGGTCCGCCGCGATGGCGACCATGGCCGACTCTTCGGACGAATATCAGGACGGCCGTCGCATCGTCCGGCTGTCGGGCAATCTCACCCTGTCGCGCATCCGCGCCGTCAATCGGCAGCTGGAAAGCGCGACCGACGACCGCTTGCGCATCGATCTGAGCAATGTCGAGCGGATGGACACGGTCGGCGCCTGGACGCTGCACAAATTGGCGCGCGACCGCGATGTCGAGATTGTCGGCGCGGATGCGGACCAGCTCGCCCTGATCGACAATGTCGCCGCCGCCGACCGGCCGGCGAAGCTGCGGCCCGATGCGCCGCCGCCCTTCCTGCGCGTGGTCGCGATGACCGGCGAGGCGACGATGACCGCGGGGCGCACGCTCGTCTCGCTGGTCGCCTTCCTGGGGGCGGTGATGATCACCGCCGGTAAGGTCATCGCCCGGCCGCGCAAGTTCCGCTGGCATGCGGTGACGAACCAGTTCGAGATCGTCGGCGTGCACGCGCTGGCGATCATCGGGCTGATGAGCTTCCTGGTCGGCATCGTCATCGCCCAGCAGGGCGTGGTGCAGCTCCGCCAGTTCGGCGCGGAAGTTTATGCGGTCAACCTCGTCGGCCGGATCAGTTTCCGCGAACTGGGCGTGCTGATGACCGCGATCATGGTCGCTGGCCGCTCGGGCAGCGCCTTCGCGGCCGAGATCGGATCGATGAAGCTCGCCGAGGAAATCGACGCGATGCGGACGATCGGCGTGTCGCCGATGGAGGCATTGGTGCTGCCGCGCGTGCTGGCGGTGACCCTGGTGATGCCGCTGCTCGCTTTCTACGCGTCGATGATGGCGATCTTCGGCGGCGGCGTGCTGATGTGGGCGCAGCTCGACCTGCAGCCATTGGTCTTCATCCAGACCATCCGCGAAGTCACGCCGATGAACGACGTGCTGATCTGCCTTATCAAGGCCCCGATTTTCGGCATGCTGATCGCGATCTGCGGTTGTTTCCAGGGGATGCAGGTGAAGGGCAATGCCGAGGAAGTCGGGTTCCGGACCACCGCCGCGGTGGTGCAGGCGATCTTCCTGGTGATCGTGCTCGACGCCTTCTTCGCGGTCTTCTTCAGCTCGATCGGGTGGATATGAGACGCGGCGCGCTGGAGAAAGCGGAACCGGAGGAGCATCGGCACGATGGGCCGAATGCGATCGAGGTGCGCGGGCTGAAGAATGCCTTTGGCGAGCAGGTCATCCATGACGGCCTCGATATCGACCTGCGGCGCGGCGAAATCCTCGGCGTGGTTGGCGGCTCGGGCACAGGCAAATCGGTGCTGATGCGCTCGATCATCGGCCTGCAGGAGCCGGTCGAGGGGGAAATCCACGTCTTCGGTCGCGACATGGTCGGCGCCGGCGTGGACGATTCGCGCGACATCCGCCGACGCTGGGGCGTGCTGTTCCAGAACGGCGCCTTGTTCACGACCCTGACCGTGACCGAGAATGTGCAGCTGCCGATCCGCGAATATTATGGCCGGCTCGATCCGGTGCTGATGGACGAGATCGCGGCCTACAAGATCGCCATGGTCGGCCTCCCGGAAGATGCCGGTTCGAAATTCCCCTCCGAGCTTTCCGGCGGCATGCGCAAGCGGGCCGGAATCGCGCGGGCGCTGGCGCTCGATCCGGAGCTGCTCTTCCTCGACGAACCGACCGCGGGTCTGGATCCAATCGGCGCGGCGGCCTTTGATGCCTTGATCAGCCGTCTTCGCGACGGCCTCAACCTCAGCGTGTTCCTGATCACACACGATCTCGACACGCTCTATGCGATCTGCGACCGAGTAGCGGTGCTTGCGGACCAGAAGGTGATTGCGGTGGGAACGATCCCCGAACTGCTGGCGACCGACCATCCGTGGATCCAGGAATATTTCCTGGGGCCGCGCGGCCGCGCCGCTGCGCCGGCCGCCGAAGAATTGCGTGAGGCCGCGAAGCATTCGGCCGAAACGGGGAAAGTCGGCTGATGGAAACCCGCTCAAACCAGATCATCGTCGGCAGCGTCGTGCTCGGCCTCATGGTCGGGCTGGTCTTTTTCCTGATCTGGCTGTCCCAGCCCAATCGCGAAGGCCGCAAGAGCTACGACATCCTGTTCACCCAGTCGGTCGGCGGCTTGGCCAAGGGCGCGCAGGTGACCTATTCGGGTGTGCCCGTGGGGCAGGTCGATCTGGTCGAGCTCGACCGTCGCAATCCGGAAGTGATCCGGGTGCGCGTGACCGTGGACGAATCGATCCCGGTGCTCGCCCCGACGACGGAAAGCGTGCAGCGCAACGCCCCGGACGGCACCACCGCCAGCCTCAGCCAGGTCGGCTTCACCGGTCCGATCCAGGTCGAGCTGACGACGCCGCGCTCGCTTGCGCCCGGGCAGCGCCAGGCGCTGGTCGCGGAAGGGCCTTATGGTGTCCCGCTCATCCCGCCGCGGCCGGGCGGCTTTGCGGCGATCCTGAACAATGCGCCGGAAGTGCTGGAGCAATTTCGGCTGCTCGCGGCGCGGCTCACCGACTTCTTCTCGCCGCGCAACCAGGAGAGCATCGCGCAGATCCTGGAGAATGTGCAGCGGCTGACGCGTGAACTGGGCGATCGCGGACCGCAGATCACGGCCGTCCTGAACGAGGCGGAGGCGACGATGCAGCGCGCCGGCGCGACGATCGAGCGGTTCGGCGAACTGGCCGGCAGCACCGACCGGCTGATCAACCAGCAGGGCGCTGCGACCTTCTCCGAATTGCGCACCACTTTGGGCGCGGCGGCGCGCAGCCTGGAAGCGCTGCAGGCGGCGGTGAACGAGGCGCGGCCTGGCATCCAGACCTTCTCCGAACGGACCCTGCCGGATGTCGGCGCGTTGCTTCGGGACCTGAGGGCGACCTCGGAATCGCTGCGCCGGATTACGGAGCGGCTGGAGCAGCAGGGCGTTGGCGGCCTGATCGGCGCCGAGCGGCTGCCCGATTACGAGCCGAGATGAGGTGATGAAGATGCGCAAGGTTCGTCTCGCTGGATTGATGGCTGTGCCCGCCTTGGCGCTGCTGGTGAGCGGCTGCCTGGGTGGCGGCTCGGCCCCGGCCGAATTGCTGACGCTGACCCCGACGACGCCGGTGCCGGCCGGAACGGCGCGCAGCGGCGCGACCGGCGAAAGCGTGGCGGTGCTGACCCCCACCGTGCCGCGCGAAGTGAACACGCGGCGGATCCCGGTTTACGTCAATCCGATCACGATCGAATATCTGACCAACGCGACCTGGATCGAGGAGCCGCCGGAACTGTTCCGCCGCTTGCTGTCGGAAACGATCGCGACCCGGACGCAGCGGCTGGTGCTCGACCCGAACAATTTCGCGGCCGAGGCCGGCGTGACGATCAGCGGGCAATTGCTGCGCTTCGGCTTCGATCCGACGCGGATGGAGGCGGTGGTGGTCTATGAAGCGGCGCAGACGCGGCGCGGCCAGCCGCTGCAGACTCAGCGTTTCGAGGCGCGCGTGCCGGTGACCGAGCAGACCGCTGTGGCCGTCGCGCCCGCGCTCAATGACGCGTCCAATCAGGTCGCCGTGCAAGTGGCGGACTGGATTGGCGGCTAGGGGTGAAGACGATGCGGACGATTGGCGCGAGCCTGCTGATTCTGGCACTGTCGGCTTGCACCGGCGGCACGGCCAACAACAGTGTGGCAGAAGAAAATGCGCAGGCCGAGTCCGCCGCGGCCGCCGGTTCCAACGCGCAGCAGGCGGTCCGCGACCTGTCCGAGGGGCAACGCAACGGCGTGCTCTTCCGCGCCATCCGCGATGCGCGGCAGCCCTGCCAGAATGTGCGCGAATCCATGCTGAGCGAAACGCCGGGCAGCACGCCTGTCTATATGGCGACCTGCGAGAATAATGCCGTTTATGCGGTGGCGATCCGCGATGACGGCAACGCCATCGTCCGCGCGGTCATGCCCGCCGAGGAGAATAAGCAATGATCCGGCACGCTTTCGTGCTTTTCGGTTTCGCGGCGCTGGCCGGCTGCGGCGGCGATCGGACCGTCGAAAGCGCCAACGGGGCGGAACCCGATATCCGGATCGCCAATCGCTATCATGACGATCTGTTGGCGCTGACGCCGGGCAACCAAAGGCTGGCGATGATGCGGGCGATCCGAAGCAACGGCTATCGCTGCCAGCGCGTCGACAATGCCGGTTTCCAGGAAGAATATCGCAACATGAAGATGTGGGTTGCGACCTGCGGCGGCGCCGAGCAGCGGAATTTCGCTGTCTATCTCGCGGCCAATGGCGACGTGCAGGTGCGCAATTGCGCCGACGCTGGAACGCTGTCGCTGCCGCGCTGCAACGGCCTGCCGCCCGCCGTGCCGGATCCGACCATGCCCGAAGTCCAGGAAGGCGCCGCGGACGACGCTTTCAAGAACGCGCAATAGCCGCCGCAGGGCCGCTCAGCAGGCTTCGTATTTCCAGTTGCGGCGTTTGCCTTCGGCCATCCATTCGACGGCCTGGGCGATGCGTTTGGCGCGGGTTTCGGGGCGCTTGGCCTCGATCACCCATTCCAGATAGTCGCGCCGGGCGCTGGGCGGGAAGCCGTCGAAGTTCGCCTGCGCGGCGGGTTCGGCCACCAGCGCCGCGGCGAGATCGGCTGGCATTTCGGGCTCGGGCCGGACCGCCGCCTGACGCTTCGGCTTCGCGCCGCTGTCGATGAAGGCCATGGCGGCGTGAACGATGCCCGCCAGCGTCGTCTCGTCGGGGAGGTCGGCGAGGCTCGCGATCCGGCCGAAATCCCCCATCGCCCCAGCCTTCGCATCCGCGCCGCGCACGTCATTGCTGTTCCAGAAGCCGAGCGTGGCATGGGCCTTGAACGCCGCCATGCCGGCCAGCGGCCTGCCTTTGTAGGAGAAAGCTGGAACGCCCCATTTGATGCCTTCCTCGACATCGGGGCGGGCGGCGTGCACCGCGGCGCGGATATGGTCGAGGATCGGCCGGGCGAAATCGGCCTTGCCGGCGATATAGGCGTCGACGCGCGGGTCCTTGCTCATGCCCGGCAGGATGCGACCCGATCCGGGGTCAGGCAAGCCCGGAGGCTTCGGCCACCGCCTCGCGCCGGGCGACGATGGCTCGGCGCCAGCCGTCGGCGGTGAAGATGACGAGCGCGCTCCAGATCAGCCCGAAGCAGACGATGTGGGCGAAGCTCAGATGCTCGCCGAACACCAGCACCGCCAGCAGGAACTGGATGGACGGAGCGACATATTGCAGGAAGCCCAGGGTCGAGAAGGGCAGGCGCTTGGCCGCGGCGGTGAACATCAGCAGCGGAATGGCGGTAATCGCGCCGCCCAGGATCAGCAGCAACGAGGTCAAAGGATCCCAGGTTGAAAGACCGCCCGTGCCCTGCGATTCCAGCCAGAGCATCCAGCCGAGCGCGAAGGGCGCGAGCAGGAAGGATTCGATCGACAGGCCCTCAATTGCCTCGACCGGCGTGATCTTCCTGAGGAAGCCGTAGCTCGCGAAGCTCAAGGCCAGGGTGATGCTGATCCACAGGCCCGAGCCGGCGCCCGCCGCGAGGATGGCGACGCCGACGCCGGCGAGGATGGTGGCCGCGACCTGCGGCCGGGTCAGCCGCTCGCCGAGCAGCAGCACGCCCATCAGGATGTTGACCAGCGGATTGAGATAATAGCCGAGGCTGCCCTCCAGCACGTGGCCGGTGACGATGGCGATGATGTAGACCAGCCAGTTGATCGCGATCAGCGTGGAGGTCGCCATCAGCACGAGCAGCACGCGGCGGTTGGCGATCGCGGCGCGGATATGGGGCCAGCGCTTCCACACGGCGACGAGGCCGCCGAGCAGGACCAGAGACCACAGAATGCGATGACCGAGAATCTCGCCGGGGCTGACATGAGCCAGCGCCTTGAAATAGAGAGGCATGACGCCCCAGAGCAGGTAAGCACCGAGCCCGTAATAAAGCCCGGTGCGGTGACGCTGGGCGGCAAGGGCGGGCGATGGAGCGTGCATCAGGGTGCGGCGAATACGGGACGGCAGGTTGGCCATCAATGCGGTTCAGGCTGCCAGGTTATAAGTTGAGCTTATGAAACGAAGCATTCGGACGGGGGCGGGAATGATGTGGATGACAGGTCTCGCCTTGCTCGCGGGCTGCGGCGAACAGCCGCGCAAGGACGCGAGCGCGGTGATCGCGGTAGAGGCCACGCCGACGGTCAATGCGAGCGTGGCGGCGGCGCCGGCGGTGGCGGCGCGTGCGGAGGTGGTGCGGGCGGTGGAGACGGCCGGGCTCTTGCCGCCGCGCGCGCAGGTCGTGCCGGCGACCCGGGTCGAGGGCGCGATCGCCTTTGCCTATCGCACGCCCGATGCGCCCGCGCAGGTCGCGCGCTGGTATCGCGGCGCCGCCGGCTTCAACCTGCAGAGCGAATTGGACGAAGGCGGCGAGCATGTGCTGAGCGGCACGACCGCGCGACCGGCCGGGGATTTTTCCGTGCGGCTGGCGGCGCAGAGCGGTGGCGGCACGACCGCGATGGTGCTGGTGACGCCGCGGCGATGAACGCGCTGGCGGACCCGGATGAAGTGCGCGCGCATCTGGTCGCCGCCGCTTCGGCCGGGCACCCGCTGACCTATGCGGAGCTGCTGGAGCGGCTCGGTTATTCCTTCTCCCGGCCGAAGATGCGGCAATTGGTCGCGGTGCTGGGCGAGGTCGATCGCCGGGCCGAGGCGGACGGGGAGCCGGAGCTG
The DNA here is from genome assembly GCA_023424095.1 of Pseudomonadota bacterium. Classification (GTDB taxonomy): domain Bacteria; phylum Pseudomonadota; class Alphaproteobacteria; order Sphingomonadales; family Sphingomonadaceae; genus Allosphingosinicella. Next base: position 7,023 of record JAFAEG010000059.1, read on the forward strand.
GCGGTGCTCGTCGTGCGACAGAGCGACGGCCTGCCCGGTCAGGGCTGGTGGATCGCCTGTGCGCGTAAGCATGGCTATGAAGGGCTGTGGGAGGGGCCGGGCGCGCAGGCCTTCATCGCGGCGCGGCAACAGGAAGTCTTCCGCTTCTGGTCCGAAACGGGACAGGCGGCGCGCTAGCCCCGGATTAACCACGTCTTCTCACCCATTGGCCTAAGCGTTCGGGCATAATGGCGCCCATGACCCATCTTCGCATCCGCCCGTTCGTCTTCGCCGCTGTGAGCGCGTTGCTGCTGACCGCGTGCGGCGGCGCCACCGAAAACAGCCTCGCCGCGATCGACGCTGACATCGCCAAGGCCGATATCGACCCCGCGATCAGCGGCGCGATCGAGGACGAGATCCTGGTCGATCCGACCCTGGTCCAGCAGTCCAACCCGGACGGCATCCGCAATCCCGAGCGGCCGCTGGAAGCGCCCTATCCCGGCCGCGCCTCCGCCGCGGCACCGGGAACGCCGATCAATTCGCCCTGCGGCGTGCCCTTCCAGCAGGGCAATGAATGGGCCGACCGGCTGCCGGCCGAGTTCGGCATGTCGCCGGGCGCGCGCGTCACCGAAGCGGCGGGTGCCGACCGCGGCGATTGCCGCGTCCGCGTCGTCAGCTTCGCGACCGACCAGAATTGGGAGCAGGTGCTCGAATATTATCGCGGCGCCGCACAGCGGGCCGGCTTCGATGCCGAGCATGAGCTGAAGGATGGCGACCATATGCTGGGCGGCATCGGCGCGAATGACGGCGCCTATCTGGTGATCGTCTCGCCGCAGGCACGGGGCTCCAACGTCTCGCTGATCGTCAATCGGGGGCGTTAAGCCGCTGGGGTGACGAACCCGCGCCGCGCGCGTACAGCGCGGCCCGGATGAACGGACTTCTTCTCGTGATGGTGGGCGGCGCGGCCGGTGCCGGGCTGCGCTACGGCGTGAGCCTGTGGGCGGCTGCTGCCTTTGCGGGCGGCTTTCCGTGGGGCACGTTGCTGGTCAATCTGGCCGGCGGCCTGTTGATGGGCTTGCTCGCCGGCGCGGTGCTGCGCGAAGGGGCGGGGGTGCCCGTGCACCTGCTGGCGGGGGTTGGCATCCTCGGCGGCTTCACCACTTTCTCTGCATTCAGCCTGGAAGTGGTGGCAATGATCGAAGGCGGCGCAATCGGCGCGGCGCTGGCCTATATCCTCGCCTCGGTCCTCGGATCGTGCCTGCTGCTTGTCGCGGGGCTAATGATTGGGAGAGCCGTGGCATGAGCCAGGACGTACGTCAGTTCACCGTTACCGCCGAGGATGACGGCATCCGCCTGGACCGCTGGTTCAAGCGCAACCTGCCCGAAGCCAATTTCACCGCGGTCGCGCGCCTCGCCCGCACCGGGCAGCTGCGCATCGACGGCAAGCGCGCCGTGCCGGGCGACCGGATCGAGGCGGGGCAGGTGATCCGCATCCCGCCGATCGAGCCGGTGCCGGAGACCGCGCCGCGTCGCGAGCGGCGGGTGCTGAGCGAGGAGGAAATCGCCTTCGCCCGCTCGATGGTGATCGAAGAAGATCCGGCCGCGATCGTGCTGAACAAGGTGCCGGGCCTCGCCACCCAGGGCGGGACCAAGACCAAGGAGCATGTCGACGGCTTGCTCGGCGGGCTGGTGGCGGAGGATGCGGCCCGGCCCAAGCTGGTCCATCGGCTCGACAAGGATACGTCCGGCGTCCTGCTGGTCGCGCGTACCCCGCGCGCCGCGGCGTTTTTCTCGAAGGCTTTTTCCGGCCGCACCGCGCGTAAGATCTACTGGGCGGTGGTGACCGGCGTGCCCTCGGTCGAGGACGGCATTATCGAACTCCCGATCGCCAAGCAGCCCGGCACGGGCGGCGAGAAGATGCATGTCGACGAGGAAGAGGGCCAAGCGGCCAAGACGCGCTATCGCGTGATCGAGCGGGCCGGCAATCGCGCCGCCTTCGTCGTGCTGGAGCCATTCACCGGCCGCACCCATCAGTTGCGCGTGCACATGGCCGCGATCGGGCATCCGATCGTCGGCGACGGCAAATATGGCGGGCCGGAATCCTATCTGACCGGCTCGATCAGCCGGAAGCTGCATTTGCACGCGCGGCGGCTGCGGATCGACCATCCGGATGGCGGGCGGATCGACGTGATGGCCGAGCCACCGGAGCATTTCGCCGCGACCCTGGCCTCGCTGGGCTTCGATCTGGAGGCGGGCGACCTGCCGATCGAAGATGCGCCGCCGCCGACCCGCGCCGACCAGAAGGCGAAGGCGCGCCAGCATGCCAAGCAGATCCGCAAGGGTCGGCGGGGCGAGCGGCGCGGCCGCGGCAGCAGCAATAATGGGAGCCGGAACGGGCGATGAGCGAGGAATCGAAGATCAGCGACGCCACCTGGCGCAACCGCTTCATCCTGGTGAACCTCACCGCCATCGCGGCGACGTTGCTGGCCCTGTTCGGCATCGTGCTGTGGCAGACCAATTACATCGTCTCCGGCGGCTCGGTGGTGGGCTTTCCGCTGGCGTTGATCGGGCTGGCGGGCAGCTTCTTCGCGCCGCGCCTGCTGTCGCGCTACTGGAAGCGACGCGACCAGGGATGAAGCGCTTCTACAAGGATGTCGCCGTCGAACCCTCGGCCGAAGGGTTCGGGCTGCTGCTCGATGGCCGGCCGGTGAAGACGCCGGGCCGGGTGCCGCTGGCGGTGCCGGCCGCGGGCCTGGGCGAAGCCATCGCCGGCGAGTGGCGGGCGCAGGGCGAGACGATCGACCCGCGTTCGATGCCGCTGACAGGCCTGGCCAATGCCGCGATCGACCGGATCGCGCCTGACACGGCGAGCTTCGCTGCGGGGCTTGCGCGTTACGGCGAGAATGACCTGCTTTGCTATCGTGCCGAGGGGCCGGCGGAACTGGTCCGGCAGCAGGCCGACGCCTGGGACCCCTATCTGGCCTGGGCGCGCGGGCGTTACGATGTCGAGTTGAAGGTGACCGCGGGCATCGTCCATGTCGGGCAGCCGGATTCGACGGTGGAGCGGTTGGGCAAAGCGGTCGCGGCGCGCGGGCCGTTCGAACTTGCGGGGCTTTCTCCGCTCGTCACGGTCAGCGGTTCGCTGGTGATCGCGCTGGCGGTGGCAGAGCGCGCCTTCACGCCGGATGAGGCCTGGGAAGTGGCGACCGTCGACGAACGCTGGCAGACGGAACAATGGGGCGCGGACGATGAGGCGGTCGCGGCGCTCGCCAACCGCCGTCGCGACTTCGACGCGGGCGCGCTCTTCCTATCTTTGCTCTAGATCGACTTCACGCTTGACGAGCTTGTGCGTGATCGCCGCCGTCTGGCCGGGCGAGGGCAGGAACCAAGCGACGACCAGACCACCGAGCGCCAGCGCGATGCCGTCGCCGAGCATCGAATAGAGCACATTGGCAAGGTCGTGGCGCAGATAGAGCGCGCGGCCGAGGTGGATGTAGAGCGACGCGCCGGCCGCGAGCAGGACGACGAGCCGCGCCCGCGAGGGAAAATCGCCGATCCGCCCGCCGAGCGCGAGCAGGCCGAGCCCGGCCAGCAGGGCAGCAATGAAGTTCAGCGCCAGTCCCCAGAGCAGCATGGTCGCGTCGCCGGCCGCATAGCCGGAGGCGTTGAAATGCACGGTGGCGACCGGGCCGCTGCCGTACATGACAGTCTGCGCGGCGGTGTCGGGGCTGGGCACGGCATACGTGCCGGTGGCGGGGATGATCGCCTTCAGCGAGGCCTGCATCTGCGCCGCCTGCTCGTCGCCGAGGGTGCGGGTGCCGAGGCCGTTCAGCGGCGAGGCGAAGAAGATGAAGCCGGCGACCAGCATCGCCACCGCGCCGAGGGCAGCGCCCAGGATCAACCGCATCATCGCCAAGCCTCTCTTTTCGTCATTCCAGCGAAAGCGGGAATCTCCCATCTTTCAGCGCAAACCAAAAGAGATTCCAGCTTTCGCTGGAAAGACGGACGTCGGGATCAGACGATCAGTTCGCGGACGAAATCGTGGAGGAAGACGCGGCGGGTGGCCTTCAGCCGCTCGGCTTTCAGGATGTTGTGGACCAGCTCGCAGCATTTGTTCGCGTCGTTGTTGATCAGCACGTAATCATATTCGGCCCAGTGGCTGATCTCGGCCGCGGCGCGGTTCATGCGGCGCTGGATGACCTCCTCGGTCTCCGTGCCGCGGCTGCGCAGGCGGCGCTCAAGCTCCGTCATCGAGGGCGGCAGGATGAAGACGCGGACGATGTCGGGATCGACCTGCTTCAATTGCTGCGTGCCCTGCCAGTCGATGTCGAGCAGGACGTCGCGCCCGGCCTCGATCACCTTCAGCACTTCGTTGCGCAACGTCCCGTAGCGGAAGCCGAAGACGTGCGCCCATTCCAGGAAGGCGCCCGATTCGAGCATCCGGTCGAATTCGGCATCGGTGACGAAATGATAGTGGACGCCGTCAATCTCGCCTTCGCGCTTGGGGCGCGTGGTGGCGGAGACCGACATGTCGACGCCGGGGTCATTGTCCATCAGCATGCGCGCGATGGTGGACTTGCCCGCGCCGCTGGGGCTCGACAGGACGAAAAGGAGGCCCCGGCGCTTGAATGCGGCTGCGATTTCCATGGGGGCTAGTGGTCGAAGCAGGCGGGTCAGGTCAAGGGAGTGACGATGCGATATGTCGCTTTGCTGCGCGCGGTGAATGTCGGCCAAGCCAAGCTGCCGATGGCGGAATTGCGGGAGGTTTGCGCCGGTCTGGGCTGGAAAAATGTCGCGACCTACATCCAGAGCGGCAATGTCGTTTTCGAGGCGGCAGGCGAGCCGGAGGCGCTCGAGGCCGCGCTGGAGCAGGCGGTGACCGCCCGATTCGGCTTCGAGAGGCCGGTGATCATTCGCAGCGCGAAGCAGTGGGCGGCCTATGCGGCCGGGAGCCCGTTTCCGGATGAGGAAGCGGAGCGGGCCAATGTGCTGCTGCTCGGCCTCGCCAAGGCGCCGGTCGCTGCCGGGGCGGCCGAAGGACTGGAAGCGCGCGGCGCTGCGGGCGAGCAGGTCCGCCAGGAGCGCGACGCGCTCTGGTTCTTCTTCCCCGATGGCTCGGGCACGTCGAAGCTGACGCCCAAGGCCATCGACAAGGCGGCGGGATCGCCGGTGACGACCCGCAACTGGCGGACGGTGCTGAAGCTTCAGGAAATGCTGGGCGCCTAGCGGCCCAGCATCAGCTCCGGCTTCACGACGCGGTCGAAGGTCGCCTCATCGACCAGGCCGAGCTCGAGACCTGCTTCCTTCAGCGTCTGGCCCTTCTCGTGGGCATATTTCGCGATCTTGGCGGCATTGTCGTAGCCGATTTCGGGCGCGAGCGCGGTGACGAGCATCAGCGAGCGGCCGACCAGATCGGCGATCTGGCGCTCATTGGCCTCGGTGCCCTCGATGCAGCGTTCGGCGAAGCTGACCATGCCGATCGCGAGCAGGTTGATCGAGCGCAGCACGTTCGCGCCGATCAGGGGCATGAACACGTTCAGCTCGAAATGGCCCTGCATGCCGCCGATCGTGACCGCCTGATTGTTGCCCATCACCTGGGCGGCGACCATCGTCAGCGACTCGCACTGGGTCGGATTGACCTTGCCCGGCATGATCGAGCTGCCCGGCTCGTTGGCGGGCAGCGAAAGCTCGCCGAGACCCGAGCGGGGGCCGGAGCCGAGGAAGCGGATGTCGTTGGCGATCTTGTTCAGCGCCACGGCGAGCGTGTTGAGCGCGCCGGAGAAGAAGACGAGGCCATCCTTGGCGGCGAGCTGCTCGAACTTGTTCGGGGCGCTTTCGAAGCGGCTGCCGGCAATGTCGCTGATCGCGGCGGTCATGTCCTCGGCCCAGCCGGCCGGGGCATTGAGGCCGGTGCCGACCGCGGTGCCACCGATTGCGAGCTTGCGGATATTGCCGTCGAGCGCGCCCTGGATGCGGGCGCGGCAGCTCACCAGCTGCGCGGCATAGCCGGAAAATTCCTGGCCCAAAGTGAGCGGCGTCGCGTCCTGCGTGTGGGTGCGGCCGATCTTGACGATATGATCCCAGGCCTTGGCCTTGGCCTCCAGCGCCTTGGTCAGCGTCTCGAGCGCCGGCAGCAGCAGCTTCTCCGTCGCGAGCACGGTCGCGACGTGGAGCGCGGTCGGGAAGCTGTCGTTGGACGACTGGCTCATGTTCACATGATCGTTCGGGTGGACCGGCGACTTGCCGCCCCGCGCGCCGGTCAATTTCTCATTGGCGTAGCCGGCGATCACCTCGTTGACGTTCATGTTGGTCTGGGTGCCGGAACCGGTCTGCCAGATGACCAGCGGGAATTGATCGTCGAGCTTGCCCGAGGTGATGGCCCGCGCCGCATCCTCGATCGCGGCAACGACATTGCCGTCCAGGCCATGCTTGCCGTTCACCCGCGCCGCTGCCTGCTTCACGATCGCCTGGGCGTGGACGATGCCGATCGGCATCCGCTCGGTCTCGCCGAACGGAAAATTCTCGATCGAGCGCTGCGTCTGCGCGCCCCAATAAGCGCCGGCCGGGCATTCGATGGCGCCGATCGAATCGGTTTCGGTGCGGGTGTCAGTCATGGCGTCCTCATAAAGCGGCCCGAAGCGGGCGATCCGGCGGAGCAGTAGGAGGATCAGGCCATTTTCCGCAAGGTGTCGCGCGGCCTCGCCCAAGCCGGCTTGCGGTCACGGCGCGAGCGTGATTGGTGGCGCGTGGGGGAATAGCGATGCAGGCGGCGGGACGCGCAGGAATAAGGCTGGACTGGCTCGACTACCTGCGGCTGCTCTGCGCCTTGTGGGTGCTGTTCGGCCATTATTTGTCGACTTCGGTCGGCACCGTCGCCCAGCCGGGAGTCAGCGGCTACGGCCTCGCTGGCGAGATCGGCAGCTACGCGCCCGTCGCCTTGTTCACCTTCCTGATGATGAGCGGGATGGTGATCACGATGATCGCGTCCCGGCAAAATGCCGAGACCTTCTTTTCGCACCGCTTCGCCCGCATCTATCCGACCTTCTTCCTGATCATGACGCTGACCGCCTTGCTCAGCCCGCTGGGGCCCGAGGCGATGCATGTCAGCCTGACGCAATATCTCGCCAATCTCCCGATCAACGCGCCCCTGTTCGGCGAGCGGTACGTCTCCGGCGTCTATTGGACCCTGGTGATCGAGATCTGGTTCTATCTCGCGATGCTGGCGGTGATCATGACCGGCGCGGTCCGGCGGCTGCAGGCGGTGGTGACGATCTGGGTGCTGCTGCAGGCGGCGATGGTCGCATTGCCCTGGCGGCTGCCTTTGCTCGGCCTGGATTATTACTTCCTCGCCGCCGGGGCGGTGTTCGGCCTGTTCTACCAGGGCAGGAACGACCGGCTCAACCTGGCGCTGCTCGCCGTCTCGCTGGCTTTGTGCGTCGTCAGCGTCGCCCATTATGCGCGCCCGTTCGAATTCGATCCGGTGATCGGGGGCGTGGTGACGTTCCTGGTGTTCGGCCTCTTCCTGCTGATGCGCGGCCGCAATCCGAAGCTGCCGGGCTCGAAGCGGGCCGGATCGATGACCTATGCGCTCTATCTGCTGCACTTTCCGGTCGGGGTGATCATCTTCTCCCACTGGATCGACGATGCCAACAAATGGTGGGTGGTGGCGGGCACGACTGTGCTCGTGATCGCGGTGAGCGTGGCGTTCGACGATCTGGTCGAGTTCCGGCTGCGGCCGTTCTGGCTGAGGCTGACGAGGGCCAGCGTCGCGCGGCCGTTTGCCTGGTGGGACCGGCGGATGGCGCGCGGTCGCGATGCGCTACCGGCGCAGGAAGCCGCCGAAGCGCGGCCTATTTCTTCCGGCTGAAATCCACCGAGACGACGTTCGAGCCGTCCTCGACCGGCTGCACCGCCGGGCGATCATTCTCGGCATCCTCATGGTCGCCCTGATCGTCCGCTTCCTCGGCATCTTCCGCCTGGAACTGGAGCTGGAACTTCACTTCCGGGTCGAAGAAGACGGTGATCGCGGCGAACGGGATCTTCAGGATCGAGCCGACCTGGTTGAAGCTCAGCCCGACCTCGAAGCCGGTGTCCGTGACTTTCAGATCCCAGAAGCGGTTCTGGATGACGATCGTCATCTCGTCCGGAAAGCGCTCCGACAGATGCTTCGGGATGTCGACGCCGGGCGCGCCGGTCTTGAAGGTGATGTAGAAATGGTGGCCGCCAGGCAGGCCACCATTGGCCTGCACCTCGCCCAGCACCCGGCCAACGACCGCGCGCAGGGCCTCCTGCACGATCTCGTCATAGGGAATCAGGCTGTCGGGCGTATGGTCGTTCATTGCACCGCAAAAAGTAGCGTGGCGGCGGTGCTGGTCAAGGCGAATGCGCTGCATTTGCGTCATACCGGACTTGATCCGGCACCCGCCTGCCTTACGGACCGCCGCTGGAGAAGAGCGGCCCGGTTCCAGTCCGGGCTGACGGGAGGTGCGCATGCCGATCGACGCGACGAAGCCCTATGACGACAGCAATGTTTTCGCCCGCATCCTGCGCGGCGAATTGCCGGCGCGCAAAGTCTATGAGGACGAGCATGCTCTGGCCTTTTACGATCTCGATCCGAAAGCGCCTACGCACATCCTGGTGATCCCCAAGGGTCCCTACGTGTCGTGGGACGATTTTTCCGAACATGCGCTGGAGGCCGAGATAGCCGGCTTCGTCCGCGCCGTGGGCAAGGTCGCCCGCGACGCAGGGCTGGTCGACCCGGGCTACCGCCTGCTCGCCAATATCGGTCAGCATGGCGGGCAGGAGGTGCCGCACCTGCATGTCCATCTGTTCGCGGGACAACCACTCGGCCCGATGCTGGCGCGGTGAGGCATTTGCCTATTGCGCGCCTCACATAAGCGTTTAGGTTTCCCGCCACTCACCGACCGGGCGCTAGACCCGGATCCAAGGGGAACGTTCACATGATATTCGGGCGCGTAAAGCCACTCGACGCCATTCTGGCGACGGCCGAGAAAAAGAGCCTCAAACGCTCTCTCGGCGCGATCCAGCTGACCCTGTTCGGCGTCGGCTGCATCATCGGTACCGGCATCTTCGTGCTGACTTCGGTCGGCGCGCAGAAGGCTGGTCCCGGCCTCATCCTTTCCTTCGTGGTCGCCGGCGCGGTCTGCGTCGTCGCCGCGCTCTGCTATGCCGAGATCGCATCGATGATCCCGGTCGCGGGGTCGGCCTACACATATTCCTATGCCGTGCAGGGCGAGTTCCTCGCCTGGACGGTCGGCTGGGCGCTCTTGCTCGAATATGCCGTCGGCGCCTCAGCGGTGTCGGTCGGCTGGTCCAACTACTTCGTGAACACCGTTATGGAGCGAAGTTGGGGGATAGATGTCCCCGACTGGCTGAGTGCGGGGCCGCAGGCCCTTGGCGGCGCCGTTGGTGGCTTCATCAACCTGCCGGCCGCGGTCATCGCCTTGCTGATGACGGGCCTGCTGCTGCTCGGCACCTCGGAGAGCGCGAAGTTCAACGCGATCCTGGTGGCGATCAAGGTCACCGCTCTGACCGCCTTCGTCGTCCTGACCCTGCCGGTCATGGATCCGGCGAACTTCGAGCCGTTCGCGCCGGCCGGCATGTTCGGTGGCATCGGTTCGGGCGTCGGCATCGTGGGCGCGGCGGCAACCATGTTCTTCGCCTATGTCGGCTTTGACGCGGTTTCGACCGCGGCGGAGGAAACCAAAAACCCGCAGCGCAACGTTCCGATCGGCCTGATCGGCTCGCTCGCCATCTGCACCATCTTCTACATGCTGGTGTCGGCGGGTGCGGTCGGCGCGATCGGCGGTGCGCCGATCATGGGTCCGGACGGCGTTCCTTATAATGCCGGCCCGGCGCTTTCGGCCGCTTGCGCCACCGCGCAATATGCCGATGCCCTGGTCTGCTCGCCCGAGCCGCTGGCGCACGTGCTGCAGGAAATCGGCTACGGCACGACGGGTAATCTGATCGGCTATGCGGCGTTCATTGCGCTGCCGTCGGTCATCCTGATCCTGCTGTTCGGTCAGACCCGCATCTTCTTCGTGATGGCGCGCGACGGCCTGCTGCCGGAAGCTTTGTCGAAGATCCATCCCAAGTGGCAGACCCCGCACGTCGTGACGATCATCACCGGTCTTGCGGTGGCGACGGCGGCGGCCTTCTTCCCGGTGGGTGCACTTGCGGACATCGCCAATGCGGGCACGCTCTACGCGTTCGCGATGGTGGCGATCGCGGTGTGGCAGCTGCGGAAGACCGATCCGAACCGGCCGCGTCCGTTCCGCGTCCCGGCAATCGGGCTGATCGCGTCGCTGACGGTGTTCGGCTGCGTCTTCCTGTTCATCAACCTGCCGCTCGAGGCGATCCTGGTCCTGCCGATCTGGACCGTGATCGGCCTGGCGATCTACCTCGCTTACGGGCGTCGGAAGAGCCACCTCGGCCGCGGCATCATCGAGGTGCACGAGCCGGAGATCCACGACATCCAGCCGGAGATTCCCGGCGTGGATGAGGATCGGGCGAGTGATCCGAACGCAAACCGTCCGCTGACCTGATCTCAGATCAGCTGACAGCAAGCGGGCGGCGGAGGTGACTCGGCCGGCCGTTTTGTTTGGCGGGGCAACCGCGCTGCGCGCGATGGGTTGTGTGGGGGAAGGAGACCAGACTTGGCCACTCAGCCGCCGCCGGAAACGCCCGCACCGACCGAGCCCGGACAGCCGATCCAGCCGCCGCCGGAGATCGTGCCACCGACGCCGGACGTGGATCAGCCCGAGCCGGGCAGCACGCCGGATACGGCGCCGGGACAGCCGTTGGGTTAAGCTGTTCCCTGGCGAAGGCCGGGGCCCAGGCACGGCGCGAAGCGCCGTTCACGCTGCCGCGTGC
>JAFAEG010000135.1 GCA_023424095.1 Pseudomonadota bacterium
CGGGCGCGCCCGGGGCGGGCGTAGCGCCCGGCGACATGCTCGTCTGCTCGACGGGGATCATCGGCACGCGCCTGCCGATGGACAAGATTCTGACGGCGATTCCGTCGCTTGCGGGGCGTCTTTCGAAAGAAGGCGCAAATGATGCGGCGCTCGGCATCCTGACCACCGACAAAGTGGCGAAGGAGGCGGTGATCCACGGCTCGACCTTCACGCTCGGCGGGATGGTGAAGGGCTGCGGGATGATCGCGCCGAACATGGCGACGATGCTGGCTTACCTGACCACCGACGCCGAAGTGCCGCGCGAGGATCTGCAGCGCATCCTGGCCGATGCCGCCGATCGCACCTTCAACACGCTCAATGTCGACGGCGCGACCTCGACCAATGACAGCGCCTTCCTGCTCGCCAGCGGGCGGCGCGGGCCATGCGATCTGAATGAGTTCGCCGAGGCGGTTCACAAATTGTGCGAGGATCTGACGCACCAGATGGCGCTGGATGCCGAGGGCATGACCAAGCTCGTCCGGCTGAAGGTGGTCGGTGCGGCCAGCGACGCGGAGGCGCGTGCGGCGGCCAAGTCGATCGCCGAGAACAATCTGGTGAAGTGCAGCTGGTACGGCTCCGACCCCTATTGGGGCCGGCTGCTGGCCGCGGCCGGATCGGCGGGGATCGCGTTCGAGACCGAGAAATCGAGCGTCGCTTATGGCGGCATCCCGGTGGCTCTGGCCGGCGCGCCGATCGAGCATGATGCGGCGGCGGTGACCGAGCATATGAAGCGCAAGGAAGTCGACATCATCGTCGACCTCGGCCTCGGCGCCGGCACCGCGCAGGTGATCGGGATCGACCTCGGCCCAGGCTACATCAAAGAGAATAGCGTGACGTCATGACGACATTTTTCGTCATTCCAGCGGAAGCTGGAATCTCATTTCTTCAATCGCTGCGCGAAGGCAGTGAGATCCCAGCTTTCGCTGGGATGACGGCCGGAGTGTGCAAGTGACCGCCCCCAATCTCACCGCGCAGATCCTCGTCGAGGCCCTGCCCTATATCCGCCGCTTCGCCGGCAAGACCGTGGTCGTGAAGCTCGGCGGCAATGCGATCGACGAGGAGATCGAGCGGGCGATGGCGCAGGACGTCCTGCTGCTCCGTTCGGTCGGCATTCGCTGCGTGCTGGTCCATGGCGGCGGGCCGCAGGTCGACGAGATGATGAAGCGCGTCGGCAAGGAACCGGAGTTCCGCGACGGGCTGCGCGTGACCGATGCGGAGACGCTGGAAATCGTCCGCATGGTGCTGGTCGGCAAGGTCAATCGCGACCTCGTCGCGCGGATCAACCAGGAAGCGGGCGACGATCCGATCGCGGTCGGCGTGTCCGGCGAGGATGGCGGGCTGCTGGTCGCCGAAGCGCGCGACGCCAGCCTGGGCTTCGTCGGCGATGTCGTGCACGTGCGCGCCGATCGCCTGACCAAATTGCTGGACGACGGCCTGTCGCCGGTGGTCGCCACCATCGGTTCGGACGGCAAGGGCCAGTCCTACAACATCAATGCCGATGAAGCGGCCCGCGCGATCGCGGCCGCGATGGGGGCAGAGAAGATCGTCTACCTCACCTCCGCGCCCGGGCTGCTGGAGGATGTGAACGATCCCGAGAGCCTGGTGCAGCGGCTGAGCGCGGACGAATTACGCGCGCGGCTGGCCGGGCCGAGCGTGAGCGCGGGAATGATCCCGAAGCTGCGGGCCTGCGCCGACGCGGTCGATGGCGGCGTCGGCTCCGCCCACATCATCGATGGCCGCGTGCCGCACGCCATCCTGATCGAATTGCTCACCGATGAGGGCATCGGGACGATGATCTACCGGGGGGAAGCCGCATGACCGACCTGTTGAGCCTGCACGAAATCGGCGCCGGCGGCGTCGCGGAAATCCTGGCGCTGGCCGGGCAGGACGAGCTTGGCACGCCGCTGGCCGGCCAGGGCGTCGCCCTGATGTTCGCCAAGCCCTCGGCGCGGACCCGCAATTCGATGGAGATGGCGGTCGTCCAGCTGGGCGGTCACCCGGTCTATATCCAGGCCGAGGAAGTGGGCCTGGGCGAGCGCGAGACGGCCGAGGACATCGCCAACACCCTCGCCTGCTACCACAGCGTGATCGCGGCGCGGGTGAAGGATCATGGTCATCTGACCGCGATGGCGGCGGCGACCGAAGTGCCGGTGCTGAACATGCTGTCCGACACCGATCATCCGCTGCAGGGCCTGGCCGATCTGCTGACCATCCGGCAGCTGACCGGGCGGCTAGAAGGCGCGCGCGTCGCTTATGTCGGCGACGGCAACAACAATGTCGCCAAGTCGCTGGCCGAAGGCTGCGCACTGACCGGCGCGCTGCTGACCATCGCCAGCCCGGAGGAGTTCCAGCTCGCCGCGCCGCCCGAAGGCGTGCGACAGGTGGTGAGCCCGGCCGAGGCGGTCGCGGGCGCGCAGATCGTCTATACCGACGTCTGGGTCTCGATGGGCCAGGCCGAGGAGACGGCGCGGCGCAATGCGGCGCTGGCCCCCTATCAGGTCGATGAGGCGCTGATGGCGCTGACCGACGACGCCTGGTTCCTCCATTGCCTGCCCGCCCGGCGCGGCGAGGAGGTCGATGCTGCGGTGATCGACGGCCCGCGTTCCGGCGTGTGGCAGCAGGCGGAGAATCGCATGCACACCGCCCGCGCGGCCTTGGCGTGGATGCTGGCGTGAACGACGCGCGCTCCCGACGATTGCGCACGCTGACCGAGCTGATCGGGGCGGAGCCGCATGCCAGCCAGGAGGAATTGACCGAACGGCTGGCCGCTCTGGGTCATGCGGTGACGCAGGCGACCGTGTCGCGCGATCTGGTGGCGCTCGGCGCGGTGAAGGTGAAGCAGGGCGGCGTGCTGCGCTACGTCCTGCCCGAACAGTTCGGCGCGCGCGACTGGGCGACCGGGCAGTTGGAGCGGATCGTGCGCGACTGGGTGCGGACGATCGAGCCGGCCGGACCGTTGCTGGTGCTGAAGACCCCGCCCGGCTCCGCCCATCTGGTCGGCTCCGCGCTCGACCAGGCCGAGCTGGCCGAAATTGCCGGCACCGTCGCCGGCGATGATACGATTTTCCTGGCCGTCCGCGACGGCGTCCCCATCCCTGCCCTCATCCGCCGCTTCGAGGCGATGATGGGCCGCACACAAGAGGCTTATGTATGAATGCCCCCAAGAAGGTCGTGCTCGCTTATTCCGGCGGCCTGGACACCTCGATCATCCTGAAATGGCTGCAGACCGAATATGGCTGCGAGGTGGTGACCTTCACCGCCGATCTCGGCCAGGGCGAGGAAGTGGAGCCGGCCCGGCACAAGGCCGAGCTGCTCGGCATCAAGCCTGAGAATATCTTCATCGACGATCTGCGCGAGGAATTCGTGCGCGATTACGTCTTCCCGATGTTCCGCGCGAACACGCTCTATGAGGGGCTGTATCTGCTCGGCACCTCGATCGCCCGGCCGTTGATCGCCAAGCGCCAGATTGAGATCGCGCGCCAGGTCGGCGCCGACGCGGTCTGCCATGGCGCCACCGGCAAGGGGAATGACCAGGTCCGCTTCGAGCTTGGCTATTATGCGCTGGAGCCGGGCATCAAGGTGATCGCGCCCTGGCGGGAATGGGAGTTTGCCAGCCGCGAACAGCTCATCCACTTCGCCGAGCAGCACCAGATCCCGATCGCCAAGGACAAACGCGGCGAGAGCCCCTTCTCGATCGACGCCAATCTCCTCCACTCGTCGAGCGAGGGGAAGGTGCTGGAGGATCCGGCCGCGGAGGCGCCGGAATATGTCCATCAGCGCACCATCTCGCCGGAAGATGCCCCGGACGTCGCGACCTACATCACGATGGATTTTGAGGCCGGCGATCCGGTCGCGATCGACGGTGAGCGGCTGTCCCCGGCTGCGCTCCTGACCAGGCTCAACCAGCTCGGCCACGACAATGGCATCGGCCGGCTCGATCTGGTCGAGAACCGCTTCGTCGGCATGAAGTCGCGCGGCGTCTATGAAACCCCGGGCGGAACCATTTTGCTCGCCGCGCATAGGGGTATCGAGAGCATCACGCTGGACGGCGGCGCGATGCACCTGAAAGACGAGATCATGCCGCGCTATGCGAAGCTGATCTATAACGGCTTCTGGTTCTCGCCGGAGCGCGAGATGCTGCAGGCCCTGATCGACAAGAGCCAGGAACATGTCACCGGACGGGTCCGCATGAAATTGTACAAGGGCAATGCCACGGTGGTCGGCCGGGAAAGCCCGCTGGCGCTGTACGACCAGGATCTGGTGACCTTCGAGGAAGGCTCGTCCAGCTACAGCCAGCGCGACGCGGCCGGCTTCATCCGCCTGAATGCGCTGCGGCTGCGGACCCTGGCGACACGGGATTCGCGCGCAAAGTCATGACCATCGCGATTTTGGAAACTGGCGCACCGCCCGGCGATCTCGCCGCGCGGTTCGGCAGCTATCCGGACATGCTCGCCGACATGCTCGGCACCGGGCCATTGCCCAGCTACGACGTCGCTGCCGAGCCTTTGCCCGATCATGCCGCGCACGACGGCTATGTCATCACCGGCTCGCCGGCGGGGGTCTATGACGATCTGCCCTGGATCGAGGCGCTTGAGGATTGGCTGCGCGCCACGCCGGCCAGGACTCGGCTGGTCGGCATCTGCTTCGGCCATCAGGTGATGGCCCAGGCTTTTGGCGGCACGGTCGAGAAATCGGACAAGGGCTGGGGCGTCGGCCTGATGGAATATGCCGTCGTCGGGCGCGAGCCGTGGATGGACGTGGCTTTATCCGTCGCCATCCCCGCCTCGCATCAGGACCAGGTGGTCGCGCCGCCGCCGACGACGGCGGTGACGATCACCAACGACTTCGCGCCTTATGCGGGCCTCGCCTGGCGCAACCGGGCGGCGATCTCGTTTCAATGTCATCCCGAATTCGGCCCGGCTTATGCCAAGGCGCTGGTCGAGGAACGGCGCGAGCGGCTGCCCGATCCGGACGGCGCGATCGCCTCGCTGAACGGCCATAATGACAATGCGCGGATGGCCGGATGGATCGGCAACTTCCTGCGCATCGCCTGATCTTGCGATTTCGCTCCCCGGCGAGCGATCAGCCTCTTGCACCCCCCGCGCCTTCAAGCTAGGTGACCCGCCTTCCCGGCCCACCCCGCCGGGCGAAACGTGGGCGTGTAGCTCAGTGGTAGAGCACTGTGTTGACATCGCAGGGGTCGCAAGTTCAATCCTTGCCACGCCCACCATTTTCTCACTTGGCATAGTGACTTAGCCCCGATGACGGGCGCTTGCGCGTGGCCCGGCCGGTTCGGCTGAGGCCGAGCCGCCCCTCGGCGCCATTCCACCTGTTTGAACTCGACCCAGCGCACCCCCCGCGCCTCCTGCGGCTGGATATTCCGGCCTTGGAACGATCTCGTGCCGCGTCGCGTTAGCCCATCCCGTGACCAGCGGGCCGAGCATCTCGGTTGAAGGGGAGAGACGTCATGGCGACGAAATCACGCAAGGACGATGCGGCCAAAGGCGCAGCGAAACGCAAGCCAGCCGCCGTGGCGAAGGCCCAAGGCGTGGCGAAAGCCAAGGCCATCGCGCCCGACCTGGCGGCGCGCATCGGCCGGCTGCCGAAGACCAAGTTTCGCGGCGACCCCGAAATCTTCGGCCGCCTGGTCGAGGATCATGACCGCCACCGCGCCCTGCTCGCGATGATCGAGGAGACGGAGGGCAAGTCTCCCGACCGCCAGAAGCTGTTCGTCGAGCTGAGCAAGGAGCTGAAGGCGCATGCCGCGGCCGAGGAGCAGGCGCTCTGGTCGACCGTGCTGCGCGATCCGGCCACGACCGACGTCGCCCGCCACGCGGTCGCCGAGCATAAGGAGATTGACGACATGCTCGCCGATCTCGCCGCCCGCGACATGAGCTCATCGGGCTGGCTGAAGCGCTTTGCCGGCCTGAAGGAGGAATATCTCCACCACATCCAGGAGGAGGAGAAGGAGCAGTTCGTCGCCGCCGAAGCGCGTCTCAGCGGCGCCGATATCCGCTACATGCGGCGCGTCTTCGAACGCCGGAAGAAGGCGGAAAAAGCGGCGGCGAAGATCGAGAAGAAGATCAAGCTCAAGGACTGAGGGCGCATCGCGAGACGCCCGTCCCGGCCCGCCCTGTTCGGCCGGTGCGATCCGTGCGAACCTGCGCGGCGGAGGGCGAGCCGTGCGGGTGCTGCTGTTGGGCGCGACGGGATTGATCGGGAGCGCGGTCGCGGCGCGGCTGCGGGCGGCCGGGCATGAGGTGATCGGCGTCGCCCGCCGGGTGGACGGCGCTGCGCGGCGCGTGCCGGTGGCGCGCTGGATCGCGCTCGACCTGCGCGACATCATAAGCCCCGACGACTGGCTGCCGCACCTCGCCGGCGTGGACGCGGTGGTGAATTGCGCCGGCACACTGCAGGACAATCGGCGGGATTCGACCGCGCGCGTCCATGCCGACGCGCCCGCCGCATTGTGGCAGGCCTGCGCGACGGCCGGCGTTCGGCGCGTGGTGCAGATGTCGGCGATGGGCGTCGACCGGCCGGCGGCGACCGCCTTCATGCGGACCAAACAGGCGGGCGATGCGGCGCTCGCGGCGAGCAGGCTCGACTGGGTGATCTTGCGGCCGTCAGTGGTGCTGGGACGGCAGGCTTATGGCGGCAGCGCCCTGATCCGCGGGCTCGCCGCTTTGCCCTTCGCGCTCGAGGTGAAGGAGGCCGGGCCGGTCGACGTGGTGCAATTGGACGATGTCGCGGAGACCCTGGCGCGGATGCTCGCACCCGGCGCGCCGTCGCGTGTGGCCTTCGATCTGGCGGGACCGGAGCGATTGGAATTCGGCGCGGTCGTCGCTTGCTATCGCGCCTGGCTTGGCTGGCGGCCGGCCCGGCCCTTGCGGCTGCCGGGCTTCGTCATGGCGATCGCCTGGCGGCTCGGTGATCTGGTCGCCTGGCTCGGCTGGCGGCCGCCGGTGCGAACGACGGCGCGGATCGAACTGGCGCGCGGCTCGACCGGCGACAATCTGCGCTGGCGGGAGCTGACCGGCATCGCGCCGCAGTCGCTCGGCGCGGCGCTCGCGGCCAATCCGGCCGGGGTGCAGGAACGCTGGTTCGCGAACCTGCTGCTGCTGAAGCCGGTGGCGATCGTCACCTTCGCCTTGTTCTGGCTGCTCACCGGCCTGATCACGCTCGGCCCCGGCCGCGCGGAGGCGATGCGGCTGATCGAAGCGACGGCGGCTGCGCCCTGGCCTGGCCATTGGTCGTCGGCGGCGCCCTGTTCGATGTGCTGATGGGCTTGCTCTTGCTCTTCAGGCGGACGATCCGCCCAGCCCTGATCGTCGCCTTCATCGGCACCATCGGCTATCTGCTCGCGGGCACATTGCTGATGCCGGAATTGTGGGCGGACCCGCTCGGGCGGCTGCTAAAAATCGTCCCGATCATGGTCCTCAATCTCGTCTGCCTCGCCATCCTGGACGAAAGATGACCGACTATTTCATCCTCAAATTCCTGCACATCATCGGTTCGACCATGCTGATCGGCACCGGCGCGGGCATCGCTTTCTTCATGCTGATGGCGCACCGCACGGGCGAAGCGGCGACGGTCGCCGCGGTGGCGCGGATCGTGGTGATCGCCGACTGGCTGTTCACCGCGACCGCCGTACTGGTGCAGCCGATCACTGGCGCCTTGCTGGCCTGGGAAACGGGCTATTCGCTGTTCGACGGCTGGATCGCGGTTTCGCTGATCCTCTATTTCGTCATCGGCGCCTTCTGGCTGCCGGTGGTGTGGATGCAGAAGCGGATGCGCGACCTGGCGCGCGCGGCGGCCGCGGCGGGCGCGCCTTTGCCCCCTACTTATCATCGCCTGTACCGATGGTGGTTCGCTTTCGGCTTCCCCGCCTTCGGCGCGATCCTGGCGATCGTCTGGCTGATGATCACCAAGCCGGCTTTCTGACCGGCGGCGAGCGCGCCCTGCCGGCGTTGCGGGCGCCTCACCCGCTACGGCGAGGCCGTAAAAACCGCGCTCGGAGGCCGGAAGTTGCGCTTCGTGGGTTGCGGTTCGCTACCCGGGCATTCAGGGAGAGGCAGTGTCAGATAATGTAATGCTGTGGATCATGCTGGCGCTTCCCTTCATCGGAAGCGTTGGGGCCGCCTTCCTGCCGGCGCGTTCGCGTAACGCGGCGGGCCTGCTCGCGGGCGCCGTGGCGCTGGCGGGCAGCGTGCTGGCGATCCTGCTCTATTCCCGCGTCGCGGAAGGGACGCCGCTGCGCACGGAGCTGGAATGGCTGCCCTCGCTGGGGCTCGATTTCGTCCTGCGGCTGGACGGCCTGTCGTGGATCTTCGCGTTCCTGGTGCTGGCCATCGGCTTCCTCGTCGTTCTCTACGCGCGCTATTACATGTCGCCCGAGGACCCGGTCCCGCGCTTCTTCTCCTTCCTGCTCGCCTTCATGGGCGCGATGCTCGGCCTGGTCCTGTCCGGCAATCTCGTCCAGCTCGCTTTCTTCTGGGAGCTGACCAGCCTCTTTTCCTTCCTGCTGATCGGCTATTGGCACCACCACCAACGCGCACGCGACGCGGCCCGGATGGCGCTGATCGTGACCGCGACCGGCGGCTTGTGCCTGCTGCTCGGCGTGCTGCTGCTCGGGAAGATCGTCGGCAGCTACGACGTCGATGTCGTGCTCGCGTCGAAGGAGCTGATCCAGTCCAGCGCGCTCTATCTGCCGGCCCTGATCCTGATCCTGATCGGCGCCTTCACCAAGAGCGCGCAATTCCCGTTCCACTTCTGGTTGCCGCACGCGATGGCGGCGCCGACCCCGGTTTCGGCCTATCTCCACTCGGCGACCCTGGTGAAGGCGGGCATCTTCGTCCTGCTCCTGCTCTGGCCGGTGCTGGCGGGGACGGACAGCTGGTATCTGATCGTCACCACGGCGGGGCTCGCCACCCTGCTGTTCGGCGCCTGGGCAGCGATGTTCCAGAACGACCTCAAGGGCCTGCTCGCTTATTCGACGATCAGCCATCTGGGCCTGATCGTCCTGCTGCTGGGCCTGGGCAGCCCGTTGGCCGCGGTCGCGGCGATCTTCCACACGCTGAACCACGCGACCTTCAAGGCGTCCTTGTTCATGGCCGCCGGCATCGTCGATCACGAAACCGGGACACGCGACCTGCGGCGGCTGAGCGGCCTGTTCAAATATATGCCGATCACCGCCACCCTCGCGATGGTGGCGGCGGCGGCGATGGCCGGCGTGCCGCTGCTGAACGGCTTCCTGTCGAAGGAGATGTTCCTGGCCGAAGCGCTGGAGAATCACCGCGGCCTCATCCTCGATCAGGCGCTGCCGATCCTCTCCACGCTCGCCCTCGCCTTCAGCGTGCTTTATTCCGTGCGCTTCATTCACCAGACCTTCTTCGGCCCGCCGCCGGTCGACCTGCCGCATCAGCCCAAGGAGGCGCCGGGCTGGATGCGGCTGCCGATCGAGGTGTTGGTGCTCGCCTGCCTGATCGTCGGCATCGTGCCCGCACTCACCATCGCCCCGGTGCTCGACACCGCCGCACGCTCGGTGCTGGGCGATCAGACCCCTTATTACAGCCTCGCCATCTGGCACGGCTTCACCATTCCTTTGCTCCTCAGCATCGTCGCATTGGTGGCCGGGACGATCGGCTATCTGGTCTTCCGCAAGCAGCTGAACCGGATCGAGGACGCGCCTTTGGTGCGCCGGGTCAAAGGCCGCCGTGCCTTCGAAGGCACGCTCGGCGCCATCGTCACCGGCGCGCGCTGGCTGCTTCGGCTGGTCGGTCCGCAAGGCCTGCAGCCACAATTGCGGGTCCTGCTGCTGATCGCCTTGCTCGTCGCTCTGCTGCCCTTCCTGCGCGACGGCTACAGCTTGGGGGCTCAGCCGCTCACCCTGATCGACCCCGGCTTCGCGGTAATCTGGATCGTCGGCGGCGCCTGCGCGATCGGCGCGGCCTGGCAGGCGAAATATCACCGCCTGACCGCCCTGGTGCTGATGGCCGGCGCAGGCTTGGCGAGCTGCATCAGCTTCGTCTGGCTGTCCGCGCCCGACCTCGCGATCACCCAATTGCTGGTCGAGACGGTCACGACCGTCCTGCTTCTGCTCGGCCTGCGCTGGCTGCCGCGCCGGCTGCAGGAGGTCCATTCCTCACCCGCCGGCCGCAAACGGGCCGTGGTGCGGCGCGCGCGCGACCTCACCATCGCCGTCCTGGCCGGAATCGGCATGGCGCTGCTGAGCTATGCGATCATGTCGCGGCCGCTGCCCGACACGGTGTCGCGCGAATTCATCGAGCGCGCCTATCCGGATGCCGGCGGCATGAATGTCGTCAACGTCATCCTGGTCGATTTCCGCGCTTTCGACACGCTGGGCGAGATCACCGTGCTGGCGATCGTCGCGCTCACCATCTTCGCGCTATTGCGCCGGTTCCGGCCGGCGATCGAGAGCGTTCGCACGCCTGAGCAGCAGCGCGTGCAGGACGCCTATGACGACGCCCGCGAGGATCGGGCGGTCGGCGATACGCTCAAGGATTATCTGCTCATTCCCCGGATCATCATGCACTGGCTGTTCCCGGTCATCGTCACTTTGTCGCTCTATCTGTTCATCCGCGGGCACGACATGCCGGGCGGCGGCTTCGCGGCCGGCATCACTTTGTCGACCGGCCTGATCCTGCAATATATGGCGCTCGGCACCCGCAAGGTGGAGATGCGGCTGCGCGTCCGCCCGATCCTGTGGATCGGGGTCGGGCTGGGCATCGCGGTCACCGTCGGCGCGGCGTCCTTGCTGTTCGGCTATCCCTTCCTCACCTCCTGGTTCCGCTATGCGGAGGTGCCGCTGATCGGAACCGTGCCGATGGCGAGCGCCTTGCTGTTCGATCTGGGCGTGTTCCTGCTCGTTGTCGGCGCGACGGCGCTGATCCTGGTGGCGCTCGCCCACCAGTCGATCCGTATGCCGCGCGCCAAGGCCGTCCCCCCACCTGCCGAACCGGCCGAGGGAGAGGGCTGATGGAACTCGTCCTTTCCCTCGCCATCGGCGTGCTGACCGCATCCGGCATCTGGCTGGTGCTTCGCCCGCGCACCTTCCAGGTCGTGCTCGGCCTGTCGCTGCTGTCCTACGCGGTGAACCTGTTCATCTACGCCATGGGCCGCGTGCGCATCGATGCGCCGCCGATCCTCGACGGCAAGGGCCCGGCCGACCCCGCCCTCTATGCCGATCCCCTTCCCCAGGCGCTCGTGCTCACCGCGATCGTCATCTCCTTCGCGATGACGGCCTTGATGCTCGTCCTCCTCCTCGCCGCGCGCGGCCTGACCGGCACCGACCATGTCGATGGGAAGGAGCCGGACTGATGGAAAGCTGGCGCGACCATCTCATCGTCCTGCCGATCCTGCTGCCGCTCGCTGGAGCGGCGCTGATGCTGTTGCTCGACGAGCAACGGCTGCGCACCAAGCGCGCGATCAGCATCGGCGTGGTGCTCTCCTTGATCCTGCTCTCGGGACTGACGCTGCAGAACGTGACCTTCGCCGGTTTTGCCGGGGAGCCGGTGACGCGCGTCTATCAGATCGGCAATTGGCCGGCGCCGTTCGGCATCGTGCTGGTCGCGGACTGGCTCTCGGCGATCATGCTGGCGCTCACCGCCCTGCTTGGCCTGGCGAGTCTGATCTACGCGACGGCCCGCTGGGACACGGCCGGGCCCCGCTTCCACGCTTTGTTTCTGCTCCAATTGATGGGCCTGAATGGCGCCTTCCTGACCGGCGACATCTTCAACCTGTTCGTCTTCTTCGAAGTGCTGCTGGCCGCCTCCTACGGCCTGATGCTGCACGGTTCGGGCAAGGCCCGGGTCACGGCGGGCCTGCATTATGTCGTGATCAACGTCGCCGCCTCCTTGCTCTTCCTGATCGGCGCCGCGCTCATCTACGGCGTCTGCGGGACGCTCAACATGGCCGACCTCGCCGTGCGCATCCCGGAGATCGCACCGGAGGATATCGCCCTGTTCCAGGCCGGCATGGCGACTTTGGGCGCGGCGTTCCTGATCAAGGCCGGGATGTGGCCGCTCGGCCTGTGGTTGCCGACCACTTATGCCGCCGCCGCCCCGCCGGTCGGCGGGCTGTTCGCGATCCTCAGCAAGGTCGGGGTCTATGCTTTGCTGCGCGTCTATCTCCTGCTGTTCGGCACGGACGAAAGCCCGATGCAGAGCTTCGGCGGCGAGCTTCTGCTCTATGGCGGCATCGCGACGATCATCTTCGGCACGATCGGCCTGCTGGCGACGCGGACGCTGACCCGCATTGGCGGCTATGGCGTGCTCATCTCGTCCGGCACCCTGCTCGCCGCTCTGGGCTCCGGCGAGGGCGCTGTGCTCGGCGCGGTGATCTTCTACCTGGTCAGCTCCACGCTGGCGCTCGGCGCCTTCTTCATGCTGATCGAGCTGGTCGAGCGGCAGGAATATGGCGACCAGCCGGTCGCGCCGATGGAGCCGGTTTTCGACGACGAATATGTCTGGGCCCCGGACGCCAGCCGCGAGGATGAGGTCGGCATCGCCATTCCGGGGACCGTCGCCATCCTGGGCGGCGCCTTCATCTTCGTGGCTTTGCTGCTCGCCGGCCTCCCGCCTTTGTCCGGCTTCGTCGGCAAGTTCGCGTTGATGGACGGCCTGATCGGGCTGCACGATCCGATCGCGGTCTCGACCTGGTTGCTGATCATCCTCATCATCATCTCCGGCCTGGCAACCCTGATCGCCACCTCGCGCGCCGGTATCGACCTGCTCTGGCAGCCGTCGGACAAGCCCCAGCCGGTGCTTCGCGTGGCGGAGGCGGCGCCGATCGGGCTGTTGCTCGCCGTCTGCCTCGCGCTTACCATCTTCGCCGGCCCGGTGATGAATTATATGGAGCGGACCGGCCGCTCGCTCGAGGATCGCGGCGGCTATATCGGCAAGGTGATGTCGGTCCCGCGCGTGCCGCCCCTGCGCGAGGGCGCGAAATGAAGCGCCTGCTCCCGCACCCGATAACGGCGGCCGCTTTGCTGGTGATGTGGCTGCTGCTCAACCAGTCCATCGCCCTCGGTCACATCGTGCTCGGCGCGGTGATCGCGGTGGCGGCATCGCATGCCATGGCGCTGCTTCGGCTGGAGCCGGTCCGCATCGGCTCGTTCAGCGCCATCCTGCGGCTTGCCGCCATCGTGCTGGTGGACGTCATCCGCTCGAACATCGCGGTCGCCGGCATCGTCCTGTTCAACAAGAAGCGCGTGTCCGGCTTCGTCCAGCTGCCGCTCGACCTGCGCAGCACGAACGGGCTCGCGGTGCTGGCCTGCATCATCACCGCGACGCCGGGCACGATCTGGGTCCAGTTCGACCGCGCCGACGGCATATTGCTGGTCCATGTGCTCGACCTGGTGGACGAGGATGAATGGATCCAGTTGATCAAGCAGCGCTATGAAAGGCTCCTGATGGAGATCTTCCCATGACGATCTCCGCTCTGGCGCTGGTCATCACCATCGCGCAGGTCATGCTGGGGGTCGCAATGGCCCTCGCCGCCTGGCGCATCTTCCTGGGCCCGCGGGCTCAGGACAAGGTGCTGGGTCTCGACACCCTGTATGTGAACACGATGCTGCTGCTGCTCACCTTCGGCATCCAGACCGGCCGCACGCTCTATTTCGAAGCGGCCTTGATCATCGCCGTGCTCGGCTCGGTCGGCACCATGGCCCTCGCCAAATTCCTGATGCGCGGCGAGGTGATCGAATGAACCAGGCCCCCGACCTTCCGCTGTGGGCGGCGATCCTCGTCGGCCTGTTCGTGCTGGGCGGCGCGACCTTCACCTTGATCGGCTCGATCGGCCTGCTGCGCTTCAAGTCGTTCTACGAGCGGGTCCACCCGCCGACCCTCGGGACGACGATGGGGGCGATGCTGATCATCCTGGGCTCGGTGATCTGCTATTCGGTGCTGCAGACCCGCTTCCTGCTGCACGAACTGCTGATCGCCGGCTTCGTCGCGCTCACCACGCCAGTCTCGCTGATGCTGCTGGCGCGCGCCGCCATCTATCGCGACCGGACCATGGGCGAAAGCGGCGTCCCGCCCCATTCCGATCGCTCGACGGGCGGCGACACGGTGGAAACCCGCGAATAGGCCCAGGTCCCGGGCCCGACGCTAGGACGAGCGGGTGGGATCGGTCAGCGGCTCGGGCATTTCTCCCGGGCCGGGGCCCGCCAGGGACGGCAGCGAGCCGGTCTGCCGCTCGATCATCCGGCGCACCTTCGGCGGCTCTTCGCCCTGGTGGAGGGCGCGAAGTCGCTCCGGGATCAGCGCATCGGCCTGGGTGATGCGATTGTTGTGGCGGATATAATCCAGCCAGGTCGCGGTATGATAACGCTCGATCCAGATTTCGGGATCGGCGAGGTCACGCAGCAGGGTCCAGTGCAGCGCCCCGTCGCGGCGGCGGATGCGGCGGCGGTCGGCCATCGCCGCCAGGAATTCCAAGATATCCTCCTGGCGAATGACATATTCGATCGTGATCACGATCGGGCCGCTGCGATGCTTGAGCGGCACTTCGGTGTCCGGCTCGTCCCAGCGGCGGAGCGGATCGAGATCGATCTCCTGCGCTTGCAGCAAGCGCAGGCGCAGGCCGAGCAGCGCGCAGGCGGCGATTACCCCCGTCGCGATCAGCAGGGCGGTCGGCAGGCCGCTGCCGGCCGCGATCACCCCCCATAGCCAGGCGCCGGCCGCCATGCCGCCGAACGCCGCCATCTGGTAGAGCGCAAGCGATCGCGCGACGACCCAGCGCGGTGCCGACATCTGCACGCTGATGTTGAAGGTCGACAAAGTCAGCACCCAGCCCGCCCCGGCGATCAGCAAGGCAAGCATCGAGAGGAACAGATTGGCGCTGAGCCCGAACAGGGCCGCCGCCGCCGCGAAGGCGAGGCTCGACCAGCGCACGATGCCCTCGGTCGACAATGCGCTGCGCAGGCGCGGGCTGGCGAACGCCCCCGCCACCGCGCCGATACCGAACGCGCCGAGCAGCATGCCATAGGTCAGCGGCCCGCCGCCGATCACGTCGCGGGCGACCAGCGGCATCAAGGCGGTCACCGCGCTCGCCCCTGCCCCGAACACGAAGCTGCGGACGAGCACGACCCGGATGGCGGGCGACATCGACGCGTAGCGTACGCCGGCGGCCATGGCGTGACCGATCGTCTCGCGCGGCAGCAATTGCGGCGGCCGCTCGGGCCGCCAGCGGGCCAGCACCGCGATCAGCCCGACATAGCTGAGCGCATTGACCGCGAACGCCGCGGCCGCGCCAAAGGCGGCGACGATCGCACCGCCGATCGCGGGCCCCAGGCTGCGCGCAATGTTGAACCCCATGCTGTTCAGCCCGATCGCGGCCGGCAGGTGGGTGCGAGGCACCATCTCGCCGACCGAGGCTTGCCAGGCCGGGCCGTTGAACGCGGTGCCGCAGCCGATCAGGAAGGTGAAGACGAGCAGCAGCCAGGGCGTGATCAGGCCGGCCCACGCGCATACGGCCAGCGCCACCGAGACGATGAGCATGAAGAGTTGCGCGCCGAGCATCACCTTGCGCCGGTCGAGATTGTCGGCGACGGCGCCGGCGAACAGCGACAGCAGCATGATCGGCAGGGTGATCGAGGCCTGCACCAAAGCGACCATTTCCGCCGAGGCGGTGATCGAGGTCATCATCCACGACGCCCCGACCGACTGGATCAGCCCGCCGAAATTGGACGCCATGCTGGCGATCCAGACGGCGCGAAAGACGGGGTGGCGCAGCGGCGACAGCGCCGATGGACTGGGCGAAGCACCCTGCGATTCTGGCGCGGCGGGGGTCACCCTCCCCTCAATGCGCGAGCCGGTCGATCGTTGCCGTCACACCCGCTCGACCGCCAACGCGACGCCCTGGCCGACGCCGACGCACAGGGTCGCCAGGCCATAACGGCCACCCGTTTTCTCGAGCTGGTGAACCAGCGTCTGCACGATCCGAGCGCCCGACATGCCGAGCGGGTGGCCGAGCGCGATGGCGCCGCCATTGGCGTTCACCTGGGGCGCATCGTCGGGCAGGCCGAGCCCGCGCAGCACCGCCAGCCCCTGCGACGCGAACGCTTCGTTCAGCTCGATCGCATCGAACTGGTCGATGGTAAGCCCCAGCCGCGTCATCAATTTCTGGGTCGCCGCGACCGGGCCGATGCCCATCACCCGCGGCGGCACGCCGGCGCTCGCCATGCCGAGGATCCGGGCCCGCGGCGTCAATCCTTGAGCCCGCGCCATCGCCTCACTCGCGACGATCATCGCGGCGGCGCCGTCATTGACCCCAGAGGCATTGCCGGCGGTGACTGTGCCGTCGGCGCGGACGATCGGCTTCAGCTTCGCCAGCATCTCCATGCTGGTGTCGGCGCGCGGATGTTCGTCCTGCGCGACCGGGGTGACATTGCCCTTGCGGTCGCGGACCGGCACCGCGACGATCTCTTCAGCGAAATAGCCATTGGCCTGGGCCGCGGCGGCCCGTTGCTGGCTGCGCAGCGCGAAGGCGTCCTGATCGGCGCGCGAGACGCCATGATCGGTCGCGACATTCTCGCCCGTCTCCGGCATCGAATCGACGCCGTATTCGGCCTTCATGCGCGGGTTGATGAAGCGCCAGCCGATCGTGGTGTCGAAGATCGCCGCACTGCGCGAAAAGGCGCTGTCCGCCTTGGGCATGACGAACGGCGCGCGCGACATGCTCTCGACCCCGCCGGCGAGCAAAAGATCGGCATCCCCGCTGCGGATCGCCCGCGCCGCGCTGCCGACCGCGTCGAGGCCGGAGGCGCACAGGCGGTTGATCGTCACGCCGGGCGCGGTGTCCGGAAGCCCTGCGAGCAGCACCGCCATCCGCGCCACGTTGCGATTGTCCTCGCCCGCCTGGTTGGCGCAGCCGAGGATGACGTCGTCGATCACGGCCGGGTCGAGGCCGCTGCGATCGACCAGGGTGCCCAGGGTCAGCGCCGCGAGATCGTCGGGACGGACGGTGGACAGTACGCCGCCATAGCGGCCGATCGGCGTCCGCACCGCGTCGCAGACGAAAGCGTCGGTCATTCAATTATCTCCTGCGTCCAAGCCGCTGCCCGTCTAGGCGCTGATTGCATCCTATGGAATGCCGGGCACATGCTTGGCCGCCGCGCCCCGATCGAGGGCGGCGAGCGACGGCAGCAATAAGGCTTGGCCTAGAGCCGGCCGTGCTGGTCCTCGGACTGGAACATCCGGTCCACTTCCATCACCAGATCCTTCAGGTGGAACGGCTTGGACAGGACCTTGGCTTCCGGCGTGCGGCGGCCGGCCTTGAGCGCGACGGCGGCAAAGCCGGTGATGAACATGACGCGCACGTCGGGGCAGATTTCGGCGGCGCGCTGCGCCAGCTCGATGCCGTCCATTTCCGGCATGACGATGTCGGTCAGCAACAGGTCGAAGCGCTCGGCCTCGAGCAACGGCAGAGCGGCGGCGCCATTATCGACCGACTGGACCTCGTAACCGACCCGCTCGAGCGCGCGAGCGAGGTAAAGCCGCATCGCCTCGTCATCTTCCGCCAGCAGGATCCTGATCATCGCCCTTGTCGTCCTTGAACGCCCTTGCGGGCCTGTATGCGCGAAGTGGAATCGCAATGAAAGCGCGCGACGCAGGGTTAATGTCCCGCTTTGATATGGCGTTGCAGCTGTGCCACGCCTGCCATACACCCGCCGGCATGACCGCCCCGCCGGACGCGCCGCCATTTCACCGTATCGGGCCCGAACGGCCCGCTTCGCCGGTTGTCTTGTCGGTGCCGCATGCCGGCCGCGGCTACAGCACCGCCTTGCTGCGCGCCGCGCGGGTGCCGCTGAACGTCCTGGAGCAATTGGAGGATCGGCTGGTCGACCGGCTGGTCTGGCGCGCGCTGGGAACCGGCGCGACCGCGATCGTCGCGCAGGCGCCCCGGGCGGAGATCGACCTCAATCGCGACGAAAGGGAGCTGGACCCGGCGATGGTCGCCCCGGCCCCGCCGGCCGGCAGCCTGCTGGCGACGATGCGCACGCGCGGCGGGCTCGGCCTGGTGCCGGCGCGGCTGGCGGGTACGGGCGCGCTGTGGCGGGGGCGGATGAGCCGCGACGAACTCAAAAGGCGGGTCGAGACGATCCACCGGCCTTATCATGCGGCCGTGGCGGCGGCGCTGGCGGCGGCGCGGCAGCATTTCGGCGTGGCAGTGCTGATCGATTGCCATTCGATGCCGCCGCGCGGGCCGGGCCAGCCGGGGATCATTTTCGGCGACCGTTTTGGCGTGACGACCGATCCGGCCCTGCTGGCGGCCGCGACCCAGGCCGCGTCGGCGCTCGGCTTCGCGACCGGGGCCAACGATCCTTATGCCGGCGGTCATGTGATCGAGCGGCACGGGCGGCCGCAGCAGTATGTGCACGCCTTGCAGATCGAGGTGGACCGCTCGCTCTATCTGGACTCGAAGCGGCGCGAGCCGGGGCCGGGCTTCGACGGCGTGGCGCGCCTGCTGGCGGCGATCTGCGAGGCGGTGGCGGCGACGGCACTGGGCGAACCGGCGGCGATCGCGGCGGAATAGACCGGCCTGCCCTCCAAAATAAAATGACCACCGCGCGGGGTCGCGCGGTGGCCAAGTTCAGGGAGGAGCGCCCTCCGTGGAGGGCGCGGCGCGTGGCCACAAAGGGGGGGTATGACCCCGCGCTTCCCCTCATATGGGTGCTGTCGTCGCAGTTTCAAGGGGCATCAACCCCTTGAAACCGAACGATTTTATTGCAGATTAATTGGTCTGCAGAGCCGGGCTCGCGGCACCGTTCGGCGCCGGCTGAGTCGGCACCTTGCCCTGCTGCATCTGACGACCGAACAGGTCGCGGATCAGCGAGAGCGAGAAGAGGTGCGCCACGACCAAAGGCAGGATGCCATTGTCGTGCAGCTTGCGCAGTTCGTCGGCCGGCAGCGCGCGGAACTTCTCTTCATTGACCATCAGAAAGCCGCGATAGACGTAGGGCTGCGGCTCGCTGTCGAGCTGGATCGACACTTCGCCGTCCATCAGCAATTCCATGTTCTGCAATTCCTTGACGAAGGCGCCAGTGCGCTGGGCCGACATCTCGAAATCTTCGCAGAATTTGACGACATTGTTGGTCATCGTGCTCGGCTTGTCGCCGTCGAACAGCAATCCGCCTTCGTCGAACTCGCCGATCAGGCCGCTGTCCGGATCGAAGCAGAGCGACATCTCGGCCGCTTCCGGGCTGGAGCGGGCGAGCAGCCACGGATAGCGACGGACATAGGCCGGGACATAGACTTCGCCGCGCAGCTTGCCGTCGTCCTCGACGAACACGTTCACGCCCTCGTTCAGGCCCATCAGCGCCAGCGGCACCGGATTGTCGCCCACCGAGAAGACGATCGGGAAATAACGCTGCGCGTTCACGAACTCGTCGATCGTGATCGGAATGGCGTGCGCCTTGGCGAGAAACGGCGCCCTTTCGGCAACCCGCGTGCGATAATTGGCGTGAATGCCGCTCTGCAGCGGGATGAGGTTGTTGTAGAATAACGGCAGGTTGTCCGCCGGCTGCGTGGCCATTCGAATGAACTCCGTGGATTGGATGCGTGTGACCGGCCGCGCGCGGCCTGATTTCGGTGCTCACCATTTATTGCGGCCCGGACGAATCCGCAAGCGGGCGCGTCGAGCGCCCGGCGGCCGCCGCGCCTGCCGCTGACCTTCGGCCAACCCGTGCCCAATTCATGCCACATTCAACATCCCGGGCCGTAGGTCGCGGAATGGAGTATTTCGCTTGATCCACCTCGCCTTGGCGGCCGCTTTGTCGCTTGCCCCGCCGCCCGCGGCGGAAGAGATCGTCCCGCCACAGCTCGAGCGCGTCGCCGCCGAGCTGCTCCAGGTCACCGTTCAGCAGATCATCATCCGCGTCCCCCGCCGGGACGATCGCGTGCCGGCGATGAGCAATATGAGCTGGCGCGAGGGCAATGGCCCGCGCTGCGTCTCCGCCCGCCAGATTGCCGGGGCGATGCCGACCGCGAACAGCGTCGATCTGCTGATGCGCGACAATAGCCGCATTCGCGCCCGGCTGGGCCAGCGCTGCATGGCGCTCGATTATTATCGCGGCCTCTATGTGAACGCCAATGCCGACGGGCAGCTTTGCGCCGGCCGCGACGTGATCCGCTCGCGCATGGGCGGGCAGTGCGACATCGTCCAATTCCGCACGCTTCGACCGCCTGCGCGCAATCCGTAAACCCGCATTTTCTTGACTTTGCCCTCTGGCTAACGCCAAGCGCGGCCTCTCATGAGCTTTGCTGACCTCCATCTGTCCGACGATCTGCTGCGCGCAGTGACCGAAGCGGGCTACGACACGCCCACGCCCATCCAGCGCGAGGCGATCCCGACCGTGCTCATGGCGCGCGACCTGATCGGTATCGCCCAGACCGGCACCGGCAAGACCGCCGCCTTCGTGCTGCCGATGATTGATATCCTCGGCGAAGGCCGCAGCCGCGCCCGCATGCCCCGCTCGCTGATCCTGGAGCCGACCCGCGAGCTGGCCATGCAGGTCGCCGAGAATTTCGAGAAATACGGCAAATATCACAAGCTCAACATGGCGCTGCTGATCGGCGGCACGACCATGAGCGACCAGATCAAGAAGCTGGAAAAAGGCGTCGACGTGTTGATCGCCACGCCAGGCCGGCTGATGGACCTGTTCGGCCGTGGCAAGATCATGCTGAACGGCTGCAGCCTGCTGGTGATCGACGAAGCCGACCGAATGCTCGACATGGGCTTCATCCCGGACATCGAGGAAATCTGTTCCAAGCTGCCCAAGGATCGGCAGACCCTGCTGTTCAGCGCGACCATGCCGCCGGTGATCAAGAAACTGGCGGACAAGTTCCTGTCCAACCCCAAGCAGATCGAGGTCGCCCGTCCGGCGCAGACGAACGTGCTGATCGACCAGCGCGTGCTGAAGGTCACCGGCCCGAAGAAGCGCGACGCGCTCGGAACGCTGCTGCGCGGCGAGGCGGTGAAGACCGCGATCGTCTTCTGCAACCGCAAGACCACGGTGCGCGAACTGGCCACCAGCCTGAAGCGCGGCGGGCTGAAGGCCGGGCCGATCCATGGCGACATGGAACAGTCCGAGCGGATCAAGGAGCTGGACCGGTTCAAGGCCGGCGAGATCAACATTCTGGTCGCGTCCGACGTCGCTGCCCGGGGCCTGGACATCAAGGGTGTCAGCCACGTCTTCAACTATGACGTGCCATGGCAGCCGGACGATTATGTCCACCGCATCGGCCGCACCGGCCGCGCCGGCGCGAGCGGCACCGCCGTCACCCTGGTAACGCGCGAGGATGCCGAGGCGATCGAGCGGATCGAGAAGCTGACCAGCATGAAGATCCCGCTGTGGGATGACGGCGCAAGCGCGCCCGAACCGGCGGCGGAAGCGGAAGAACGCGACGAGCGTCCGACCCGCGATGAGCGCCCGGCGCGCGAGGAGCGGGAAGCCCGCGAAGACCGGCCGCGCCGCAGTCGTGGCGGCCGTGGCCGTGGCCGCGGCCGGAGCGAGGACAAGCCCAAGGCCGCACAGAAGGCAGCGCCCCGGAACGAGCCTGCACCCCGCCGCGAACAGCGCGAAGAGCCCCAGGATGCGGGCGGCGAAGAAGGCTGGAACGGCCCGGTGCCGAGCTTCCTGGGCACCGGCTTCGGCGGCTGAGAAGTGACTAGCGCCGCCATCTTTTTTGATGACGACGCTACCTTCTTAGCATGGGGTCGACAGCACCCCGACGGCTATGTGTTGAATGTCCGACAAAGCTTGGGTGCAGACTATATCGTGCTTCACCGATTTGGTTGCAGCACTCTCAATCGTTCGGATTTTACTCGGGGCGCATTGACCGAGAGAGCCTATCGCAAAGTCGGTGCGCAGACGCGCGCAGCATTGCTGATTTGGGTTCGCACTCAAATTCCCCTGGCCACGGAATTCACGAAAGTTTGTGGCCGCTGCTTGGGCTAATTCGCGTTCCCGCGCATGTTCCATGAAAGTGCGTAGGTTTGGATGAGGCCGGCTTCTACGCCCTCCGGACCACTTACCACTAAACCGTTCCATTCGAAGTTGGGCGGATTTGCAAAGTGGACCGCAACCTCAGTCCCCGCTGCAATGGCAGTGCGAATTAGGCCGTTGAGCCTGACGTTCGTACGCTGTGATCCAGCAGGATTTCCGTAGAAGGAGATGCGTTTGGCCAGAGACCGAGACGCCAAGCCAACATAGACGACCTCGTCACCGATACTGAACGCGTAAACGCCGGCAGCCTTTGGGAGGGCGCCCGAGCACACGATGCGAGCCCCGCGTTCCTGCCACACGCCAACGCCTGTGAAACCAACCTTGTGCAACTGATCCACATGCAAATTGGGCTTCGGCGCAGGTTCACCTAGCTCGACTCGGGTCGCATCGTCGCGAGGTCGCAAAAGTCCCGCGTCGCGACAAACTTTGTACGCGTGCTGGTAACGTATTCCAAGAATTCTCGCGATCTGCGCCGTCGCTGTTCCCTCTCCAGCCAGAGCCCTGATCCGAGCGGAGATGCTTGGTTCTCTCACGATATGAACCTTCGTGACGACAGTCTTCGACACGTCATGCTTTGCCCTGTGAGTCCGAACTTGGCTAGCTGCGGATACCAGATCGTCTAGGCACTCACCGCCTTGTGAAGCCGAAGCGATAGGCTTCGCGCGGACCGCGGTCCTGGTGATAATTGTTCGGCCAGACGCTGGCGAGCACCAAGGTACCGCCGCCGGGCAGCACAAAGGGTTCGAGCGATGAGATGGTCGCCGGACCATCGACGCCGGAAATTTCCGCGCGCATCACCAGCCGGCCGCTCCAGGCGCAGGTTACGTCCACCGGACAGCGGCTGTCTTCGATCACCTCAAGCGGCTTCACCGTCAGATCACCGAGCCGGATCGTCTCGTTGAGCCCGCCATAAGCATGGCCGGGCTGATCGGCAGGCCGCTGCTCGCGCGACTGGTTCTGGGTCGGCGCCTCAGGCGCGGTGTCGGCGACATTGGCGGGTGGCGAGGCCGCCATGCACCCGGTGACGGCAAAAGCCGCGATCAGGATCATGCGCATCGCTCATCTTTGCCCCCGCGCGCCATAACGGGCGCTGAACGTGGCGGCGAAACTATCGAGCGTGCCGGCGGCGATCGCGTCGCGTAAGCGCTGCATAAGCTGCTGATAGAAATAGATATTATGCTCGGTCATCAGCATCGCGCCGAGCATCTCGCCGGATTTGACGAGGTGATGGAGATAGGCGCGGCTCCAGCCGGCGCAGGTCGGGCAGGCGCAATCAGCGGCGAGCTGGGCCTGATCCTCGGCGAATTTGGCGTTGCGGATGTTCAATGGCCCGTCCCAGGTGAAAGCCTGGCCGTTGCGCCCGCTCCGCGTCGGCAGCACGCAATCGAACATGTCGATGCCGCGCAGCACCGCGCCGACGATATCATCAGGCTTGCCGACGCCCATCAGGTAACGCGGCCTGTCGGCGGGCAGTTGGCCGGGCGCGAAATCGAGGGTAGCGAACATCGCCTCCTGCCCTTCCCCCACCGCGAGGCCGCCGACCGCATAGCCGTCGAAGCCGATGTCGATCAGCGCGTCGGCGGAACCCTTGCGCAGCGCCTCGTCCAGCCCGCCCTGCTGGATGCCGAACAAAGCGCCGTGATGGCCCAGATCGTCCAGCGCGACGCGCGAGCGCGCGGCCCAGCGCATCGAACGGTCCATCGCCGCCGCCTGCACCTCGCGGCTGACCGTGGTCGGCACGAGCTGGTCGAAGGCCATGACGATATCGGAGCCGAGCGCGTGCTGGATCTGCATCGAGCGTTCCGGCGAGAGCATGTGGCGCGAACCGTCAATGTGGCTGGCGAAGGCAACGCCTTGTTCCGTCACCTTGGTCAGCGCCGACAGGCTCATCACCTGATAGCCGCCGCTGTCGGTCAGGATCGGCCGCTCCCAGCCCATGAATTTGTGCAGCCCGCCCAGCCGCTGCATCCGCTCCGCGCCGGGGCGGAGCATGAGGTGATAGGTGTTGCCCAGGATGATGTCCGCGCCCGCCGCGCGCACATCCGCCGGCTTCATCGCCTTGACCGTCGCGGCGGTGCCGACCGGCATGAAGGCAGGCGTGCGAATCTCGCCGCGCGCCATGCGGATCGTACCGGTGCGGGCGCGGCCGTCGGTGGCGGCGATGGAAAAGGCGAAGCGGTCAGCGGACATGCGGGTCGCCTTAGCGAGCGCTGCGCGCAGCGTCGATTGGCCTAACGCGCGAGACGTGGGTGCGATGGCGCAAGCGGCGTGACCGCTCAGTCAGCCGTGCCGGCCTTCGGGCTGGCGCGGTAGCCGATCACGCACAGGATCAGCATCGCGACGTTCGCGCCGAAATCGAGCAGCATCCATTCGCTGAACAATGGCACGACGAACACGAACCAGTAATTGAACCAGAAGAAGGGCAGCAAGGCGATCGCGTAGACGAGGAAGGTGGTGCGGGTGAAGCGGCTGAACCAGGCGAACAAACCGGCCAGCACCGCCTGCGCGCCGAAGCAGCCCAAAAGCACGGCGGTCACCGTGTCGCCGCGGACATATTCGGGGCGGAGCGACAGGCGCTCCACCATGCCCGGCATCAACAGGCACCAAGCGCCCAGCACCAGGAACGGCACCGCGATCAGCCGCTGGGCCAGCAGGGGAGGCAGGCTGCGCCCTCCCCGTCTTCCGCCGCGCGCTTCGCAGCGATCGCGGCGCTCTCCCGGCGCAACGGCCGCGAGACCGGGCAGACCGTCTGCAGATAGCCGTTCAGCGTGTTGGCGAGGCTCTCGGCGACCAGCGAATAATGGACGAACTGCCCCTTTTTCGTCCGCTCGACCAGGCCCGCATTCTCCAGAACGTTGAGATGCTGTGACACGGCCGACTTCGTGATCTCGAACCGCGCGGCGATCTCGCCGGCGGTCAGGTCGGTGTCCGCCAAATAAGCGAGCATCTTGCGCCGGATGGTCGAGGAGAGGGCTTCGAAGACGCGTTGCATATGCCGAGCAGTTAAGCGGTCGCTTCATTGCTTGCAACCGGCCAACATAGGAATTAAGGAATCACTTAATTACTAAAGAGGTGATTTGATGGCGGAGCAGATCGAGAGCCAGGTGTCGGAAGAACCCCTGAAACCAGCCTA
Organism: Pseudomonadota bacterium; assembly: GCA_023424095.1. Taxonomy (GTDB): domain Bacteria; phylum Pseudomonadota; class Alphaproteobacteria; order Sphingomonadales; family Sphingomonadaceae; genus Allosphingosinicella. Next base: position 25,200 of record JAFAEG010000135.1, read on the forward strand.
CGACAATGCTGGCCGCGCGCTCTTCGGCGCCAGTGGCGCGGCAGCCCTTCTGATCACATTGGGCCTTGGGGTGCCGGTCCTCGCGCCGTTCCTGTTCCCGTTCGTCTTTCTGGTTACCCTGACGATCGGTGGCGTGCTCGGCTTGCCGCTCTTCTTCACGGCCATGCAGCTGGGGCGGGTCAATATCGTCTCTGCGGCGTTCGGAGGTTTTGCCACGGGCGCGGCTTGGCCCACAATCTCCGCGCTGATCGGGAACGGGGACGATTGGCGGGCGATCATCTTGTTTGGCGCAGCGGGGGCTGTCGGAGGCATCACATTCTGGTCCCTGCTGCTGGAGCGGCAGGGCGGCAGGTGGGACTGATGCAGGACGCAGAGCATCCCTCGCTCGATCCTCACGCGGTCAATTCGCTGATCCCGGACGGCGCCGATCCGGTTGCGGGGCGGGTGCGGTGGGATCCGGTGCATTCGCTGTGGAATGGCGGGATGATGGCGGGCGCGATCATCCTCGCGCCGCTCTTCTTCTCCTGGTCGGCCTTTGCAATTTTCCTGCTCACCACCGGCGCCGGCCTCCTGCTCGGTCATTCGGTCGGCTTTCATCGCCGACTGATCCACGGCAGCTTTCAATGCCCGCTCTGGCTGGAGCGAATCCTCGTCTGGTTCGGCACGAGCGTGGGGATGAGCGGGCCGTTCTGGATGATCCGCACCCATGACCTGCGCGACTGGGCGCAGCGGCAGACGCATTGCCACGATTATCTCGCCCACCGGCGGCCGATGCTCGTCGATGCCTGGTGGCAGATCCATTGCCGGCTGGAACTGGAACGGCCGCCGCGCTTCGACCTTGGCCGCATCGGCCGCGACCCCTTTTATCGCTTCCTCGAGCGGACCTGGATGGCGCAGCAAATCCCGATCGCCGTGATCCTCTACATTGCGGGCGGCTGGAGCTTCGTGATCTGGGGCGTCGGCGCGCGCATCTCAGCCTCGGTCACCGGCCATTGGTTCATCGGCCACCTCGCCCACCGGCGCGGGCCGCAGACCTGGCTGGTCGAGGGCGCGGGCGTGCAGGCGCACGACGTGCCCCGGGGCAGCAATCCCGACCATGGGCGAGGCATGGCACAACAATCACCACGCCTTTCCCGGCTCGGCTCGGATCGGGCTCTATCCGGGCCAGTCGGACTGGGGCTTCGCCTTCGTCCGGCTGCTTGAGCGGTTCGGGCTCGCCTGGGACATTCAGACTCCCGACACGCTGCGGCAGTCGCGACGGCTGATCGCGGCCGGGCCTCCCGAAAACGAGGCGCTCAGGCCCCTCAGTCTCCCTCGCGCCGAGCCGGGAGTTGGCCGCCGCCCTGGTGGATGACGAGGCCGGTGACTTGGCCGTCGGCGACGTCGAAGGCGATCCTGGCGCCCACCTCGTCCACCATGAATTCGCGCTCCGAGGTGGCGCGCAGCGGCAGCGCCGGCTGGCCGGTGAGCTGGATGGTGAGCCCGCCCGCCGCCGCCGCGATCGTGACCACCGGGCCGCCGGTGACGTAGCGGCCGACATAGGAGCGCAAGGCCGCCTCGCTGACGGCGAAGGGCGGGGCCTGGGGCGGGATCGGGCCGGTGCGGGTCGTGCGCTCGGCCTGGTTCGCGCCGTTCTGATGCATGTGCATCACATGATTGCCGTCCGGCCCGCGCTCGATCCGGAACCAGGTCAGGCTCGACGGGCCGTAGAAGAAGCGGTCGTCGCCGGCCGCGAACACCTCCAACTCGCGGCCGCCGTCGCGCTGCGTGTAGATTTTGCCGTCGCGGGCGTAGAAGCGGCGCGCCTCATTGTCGTTGATCCGGTAAAGACCGAACAGGGGCTCGACCGTCGCCATCTCCACCGGCGTGGGCGTGAAAGCGGGATAGGGATCGCCGAGCGCCAGCGCGGCGATCCGGCGCAGCGTTGTCGGGGGATCGATGGCCGGCCGCTCGTGGTTGGAGAAGACCGCGATGAACAGATCCTCGGCCGGGAGATACAGGCTGTCGGTGGCGAAGCCGTTGATGTTGCCGCCATGGCCGATCCCGGGCCTGCCCCGCACATCCGCATTGGTCAGGCCCATGCCATAGGGATTGTCGCTGCCGTCGGGCATCGGCGTGCGGCGGATCATCTCCTGATACAAGGCCGGCGTCAGGACCCGGCCATGGTGCAGCGCGCGCCCCCATTTCGCCAAATCCTCGACCGAGCCCACGAGAGCGCCGGCCGCGTGCGGGACGCTCATGTGGATCGGCGTGGCGGGCTCGATACCATTTTCGCCGTCGCCATAGCCGCGCACCGTCGCCGCCAGCGCCGCCGCATCCTCGCCATAAGCGATCGTCGCCAGTCCGAGCGGCCGGGAGATGCGCTCATTGATCGCCTGGTGCCAGGATTTGCCCGTCACCTGCTCGATGATCGCGCCGAGCAGCACATAGCCGCTATTGTTGTAGGACCAGACCTGCCCGGGCTGGCTCGGCGACGGCACGTCGCGGAACGACGCGATCATTTCGGCCGTGCTTTGCGGTCGCGCCATGTTCGCCATCATCCAGTCGGGGATGGAGGTATAGGATTGGATGCCGGACGTGTGATTGAGCAATTGCCGCACGGTCGCGGTGGCGCCGGGCTGCGGATAATCGGGGAAGAAGCGCGACAGCGGGTCGTCGAGCGCGATGCGGCCCTCCCCCACCAGTTGCAGGATGATTGCGGCGGTGAACTGCTTGGTGATCGAGCCCAGCCGGAAGACGCTGGACGCCGCCAGCGGCCGGCCGGCGGCGATGTCGCCCATGCCGCGGCCCGCCGCATAGATGGTGTTGCCGCCACGGGTGACGATCACCGCGACGCCCGGCCCATCGGCGGGATAGGATTGCGCGAGCAGCGCATCGGCCTGCGTGCGGAAATCGGCCGGCTGGGCCATCACCGCCTGCGGCGCCGCGAACAGCAAAGCGGCCGCAAGCCCGCCTCGCGCATAGAGTCCCGATCCGATCATGCCTGCTCTCCCCCGGTGTATTATGCTGATAACACGGTTAGAATGTGAGAGCGCCGATGGTCAAGCGCTAATCGGCTCGGGTGCGGGCGGCGCCGCGATATAAAGATCGTCGCTCAGCAGCTCCGTCCAGCCATCGCGGCGGCGGACGACGCGCACCCGCCGGCTGCCATCGCCGTCGATCCGCTCGATCTCGAGCTCATCCGCCGCGACCGGCTCGGGGGCGTGCAGCTCGGCATGCAGGGTGAGCTCGCGGACGACAACGCGCAGACGCAGGGGCACAGCCAGCGGATTGCCGAGGCGCAGATCCTTCCACGGCCAGACCACGGTCGCGTCCAGGCCGAGCGGGGTGAACCGTTCCTGCTCGGCATAGAGGTCCTGAGAATGCGGATGGCGCTCGACCGGCGTCAGCCCGGCGCGGATGCCGGCTTCGTAGACGATGCCGCTCAGCTGGCACAGGCCGCCGCCGATATCGCCGCCCGCCACGCCGCCGCGGATCGAACGGCCGAGGGCAAAGCCGGCGCGAGCGCTGGGCTTCCCCACCAGCCGCCAAAAGGACAGGGTTTCACCCGGTGCGATCGTCACGCCGTCGAGCCGAGAAGCGCCCAGCGTCAGATTGGCGAGCTTGCCGTCGAGAAAAGGCGACGGCTTGATCTCCTGCACGATCGAAACGACCGGAAAGCCGAAATCGCCGCCGCGTCCCCGCGCGAAGCGCGGACGCGCGCCCAGGTCACGAAACCGCCGCCGCGCGCCGGCCACGGAAGCGCGCAGCCCGTAGGGCAAATTGCGGCGGATGGTCTCGCGCAGGCCCATGAACTGCCAGGCCCGCGCCGCGTCTTACTGGGCCTTGGCGACCTGCTTGTCGGTGAGCAATTGCTGCAACTCGCCGGCCTCGAACATCTCCATCATGATGTCGCTGCCACCGACGAACTCGCCCTTCACATAGAGCTGGGGAATCGTCGGCCAGTCGGAATATTCCTTGATGCCGTTGCGGATCTCCGGATCCTGCAGCACGTCGACCGTCTCGAAGCCGACATTGAGGTGATCGAGGATCGCCACGGCGCGGCTGGAAAAGCCGCATTGCGGGAACAGGGCCGTGCCCTTCATGAACAGCACCACGTCATGCTGCTGCACGATCTCGGCGATGCGGGCGTTGGCGTCACTCATCTCATACTTCCTTAGTCAGGCACGGCGGTGGAAAGCTGGAGAGCGTGGAGCACGCCGCCCATGCGCCCGCCGAGCGCCTCGTAAACCATCTGGTGCTGCTTCACGCGGGAGATACCGCGAAAGGCTTCGGCCACCACCCGGGCGGCATAATGATCGCCGTCGCCGCGCAGGTCGGTAATCTCGACC
>JAFAEG010000092.1 GCA_023424095.1 Pseudomonadota bacterium
AGATGTGAATAAGAGACACAAACTCTTCGAAATCCACGCCGGTCTGGTCGAGGCTGCCAATCTCGAACAGCAACGCCTCTTCGAGCATCAGCGCGCGATTGCCGGTGAAGGTCGTGCCCGCCGTCTCGCCGGCTTCGGGGGTGGTCGGCTTCCAGCCGCTCTGATTGATCGTCATGCCAGCACCTCCTCAAGCGCGGAGGCAAAGGTTTCGACATCCTCCTTCGTCGCCGTCTCCGTGACCGCGACGACCAGACCATTCTCGAGCGCGCCGCCACCCGGATAGAGGCGCCCAAGCGACACGCCGCCCAGAATGCCCCGGTCCGCGAGCGCGCGAACGACCGGGCGGGCCTCCTTCGGAAGCTTCAGCGTGAATTCGTTGAAGAAGGTGGGCGTGACCAGTTCGACGCCCGGCACCGCGCTCAGCCGGTCGGCGGCGTTGCAGGCCGCCGAATGGTTGATCGCGGCGAGCTTCCGAAGGCCCTTCTCACCCAGCAAGGTCATGTGCGCGGTCCAGGCCAGAGCGCAGAGCACCGAGGAGGTGCAGATGTTCGAGGTCGCCTTCTCGCGGCGGATATGCTGCTCACGGGTGGAAAGCGTCAGCACGAAGCCGCGCTTGCCCTCCGCATCCACGGTCTCGCCGGTCAGACGGCCCGGCATCTGACGCACCAATTTCTCGGAGCAGGCGAACAGGCCCACATAAGGCCCGCCAAATTGCAGGCCGACGCCGATCGACTGGCCTTCGCCGACAACGATGTCCGCGCCCATCTCGCCCGGCGACTTGATCGCGCCCAACGCCACCGGCTCGGTCACCACCGCGATCAGCAAAGCCTTCTTGGCGTGGGCCGCTTCGGCGAGCCTCGACAGGTCGCCGATCCGACCGAGAATATCGGGATATTGCACGACCACGCAGGAGGTATCGTCGTCGATCAGGCCGATCAGGCTGTCCGTGTCGGGTTCCGCGACCAGCTCCGGCAGGCGCGTGTCGAGCACGTCGCCGGTGAATTTCGCCATGGTCTGGGCGACCGAGACATAATGCGGGTGAAGGCCGCCGGAGAGGATCGCCTTGCCGCGCCGGGTGACGCGCCGCGCCATCACGATCGCCTCCCAGCAGGCGGTCGAGCCGTCATACATCGAGGCATTGGCCACGTCGCAGCCGAGCAGCCGCGCCACCTGCGTCTGGAATTCGAACAGCACCTGCAAGGTGCCCTGCGCGATCTCCGGCTGGTAGGGCGTGTAGCTGGTCAGGAACTCGCCGCGCTGGATGATGTGATCCACGCTCGACGGCACATGATGCCGATAGGCCCCCGCGCCGATGAAGAAGGGCACCTCGCCCGCCGCCATATTCTTGCGCGCCATCGCGCCCAGTTGCCGCTCGACCGAGAGCTCCGAGGCATGATCGGGCAGGTCCGCGATCGTACCGCTGAGCCGTGCCGCCTTGGGCACATCGACGAACAGATCGTCGATCGACTCCGCGCCGATGACACCGAGCATCTGCTGCCGATCGGCGTCGGAAAGGGGAAGATAGCGCATGAAGATCAGCTCACTATGAGGGTTTGTTCATTCTGAAACGAAGGCGCTTATAGTCGGCGTGCCAATTGCCGTCGGCGTCGCGCAGACGGTCCGCGAGACGGTCTTCAACCGCTTCGGCGATCGCGTCGCGCTCCTCGAACGGCACGCCGCAGACGTCCAGCCAGCCGGAGCGGAAAGTCTTCACCCAGCCGGCAATGCCGGTCGGCAGCGGCGTCGGCCGGTCGATCAGCCAGGCCTCGATCGGGCCGAAGCCCGCGGCCTGATAGATGTCGCCAAATTCCTCGGGCGAGGCATACCATTGCGGATCGACCACCGGCACGTCGTAGCCGCGCGCGACCAGTTCGTCGCGCAACCCGCCGCGCAGGATTTCGAGATTGCCCTCCCCGCCCATTTCGCCGGCGAAGCGCCCGCCGGGCCGCAGCAAAGCGGCCACGCCCGCCGCCACCGCCGCAGGATCGAGCATCCAGTGCAAAGCCGCGTTGGAGAAAGCGGCGTCGAACTGGCCGAAACGAGCCACCTGCGCCTTCAGGTCGAAAGCCTGCGCATCGGCGACGAAGGCATCGACGCCCTTGGCCCGCGCCGCCTCGACCATCTCCGGCGAGGCGTCGAGGCCGATGGCGCGCGCGCCGGCCAGGCCGATCTGCTTGGTCAACGTGCCGTCGCCGCAGCCAATGTCGAGGATCAGCTCATCCGGCTGCGGATCGAGCAGGGTCAAGGCCGCCGCGCCCAAAGCCGGCACGAAGGCGCCGTGACGGGCATATTCGGCCGGTGACCAGCGCGAGGCGGCGTTGACCATCATTGCGCGTCGCAGAACGCCTTGTAGGCCGCCGCGTCCATCAGCCCGTCGAGCTGCGACGGATCGGCGAGCTTCAGCTTGAAGAACCAGCCTTCGCCTTCCGGATCGCTGTTCACCAGCTCCGGCGTGTCGGCCAGCGCCGTATTGCCCTCGGTCACTTCGCCGGTGACGGGCGCGTAGACGTCGCTCGCCGCCTTCACCGATTCGACCACCGCGGCGTCGCCGCCCTGCGCGACCTGGCGGCCGGCCTCGGGCACTTCGACGAAGACGATGTCGCCCAATTGGCCCTGCGCGAAATCGGTGATGCCGACGGTGGCGGTGTCGCCTTCGACCCGCACCCACTCATGCTCCTTGGAATAATAGACGCTCATGCGGAGGCTCCTTTGCGAATGTAACGGTGAGGCACGAACGGCGTCGCCGCGACCTCGCCTTTGAAGATCTTGCCGCGCTGCTCGATCGTCACGGACGACCCCGGCGCCGCCGACGCGACCGGCACATAGGCCATGGCGATGGGCCGCTCGAGCGTCGGCGAGAAGCCGCCGCTGGTCACCTTGCCGACCTCATTGCCCTCGTCGTCCAGCACCAGAGCGCCCTCGCGCACCGGCTGGCGGCCTTCGACGAACAGGCCGACGCGCTGGCGGATCACGCCCTGCTCCAGTTCGCTGGCGATCCGCGCCGCGCCGGGATAGCCGCCCTCGTGCCGCCGCCGCTTGGAAATGGCAAAGGTCAGATCGGCCTCGACCGGCGTGGTGTGCGTGTCCAGATCGTGACCGTAGAGCGGCAAGCCCGCCTCCAGCCGCAGCGAATCGCGCGCGCCCAGGCCGATCGGCTTCACCTCCGGCTCGCCCGCCAGCAGCTCCGCCACCGCGGCGACGCGGTTTGCAGGCACGGAAATCTCGAACCCGTCCTCGCCGGTATAGCCGGAACGGCTGATCCACGCCCCGGTGCCGGCCAGATCGAAGGCGCCGCCGGTCATGAAGGTCAGTTCCCGCACCTCGGGCGCATGCCGGGCCAGCACCTCGGCCGCCTTCGGCCCCTGCAACGCCAGCAGCGCCTGCTCCTTCATGTGATCGAGGATCACGGTGGACGGCAGATTGGTGCGCAGATGGTCGATGTCGCCATGCTTGGTGGCGCCGTTGACGACCAGGTAGAAATGCTCGCCGCGGCGGGTGACCATCAGATCGTCCATGATCCCCGCATCGTCGCCAAGCAGCAGCGAATAGCGCAGGCGGCCGTCGCGCAGGATCTTCAGATCGGCGGGCAGCAAGGCCTCCAGGCCGCGCTCGGCATCGCGGCCGGCGACGATCAGCTGGCCCATGTGGCTGACGTCGAACAGGCCGGCGCTCTCGCGCGTCCAGCGATGTTCGGCGATGATGCCCTCATATTGGATCGGCATCTCATAGCCGGCGAACGGCACCATCCGGGCACCGCGGGCACGGTGCCAGGCGTCCAACGGAAGTGTGTCCAGCGGGAGTGTGTTGGGCGCGTCGGTCATGTCCAGTCCTTCAAAGGGCGTCGGCACGGGGCCGCCCTAAGGCAGCGCCATCCATTCCAACACCCCCTCTGTCACTGAACCTGAGAGCTTCCCCGCGCGCCAAAAGGCGGCGGCGGGTTACCCCTTCGGTGTCTTGCCGGGCCGAAGTCCGACAGGAACTTTCCAGAGTGTCCACGAACGGGCCGCGCGGTCCTTCTGCCTGAGAGATTCCGGGGCGGTTGCTCCTTCGGCGCCTCGATTGCCCGAGGCCTCTCCCGCGCGTCCGCCGGCAACCTCGCGGCGGCCGGGAACGCGGCGGGATTGGGCGCTGCCGCCGCGCGAGTCAACCGGCGGCGGACGAGCGGAACGAGAGCCTGGCCGAAGCGTTGAACCCGATAGCCGGAAGACGACGACCGGCAGTCCGGCTTGCTGCCTGCCGCCGCCCTCCGGTCCTCAACCGGGAGGCTAGGTCATGCGTAACAGCAGCATCAAACATCCGCGCGACGCCGCGCAAGCCGACGAGCATCACGATTATCACAGCGCCGTCGAGATCGACGAGACGGAGGCCAATTGGAAGGACTGGGTCGGACCGGGCCTCGCCGTCTTCGGCGTTCTTGCCGCCGTGGCGTTCCTGTTCCTGACGAACGCCGGGCATATTTAGGCTAATCCGCGGTTAGTCCCGGGGCGACCAGGCCCGCCGGTTTTGGCGGCGCCTTGGCCGCCTGCCGGCGTGTGACCGAGTTTGCAGCGCGCTTGATTGCGGTCTTTGCGGCCTTGTGCGCGTCTCCGTCCTGCAAGTCGCGCTTGATCACCTGCTCTGAAACAAGCGCCCGCATCTCTTCTTCACTGACCTTGAGGCCGTCGAACAAGCGCCGGATTTCACGCCTCAGGACCGTGATTACGGGTTCGCTCAGCACCATTTCGGCGATCACGAAACGGTTCAGAATCTGCGCCTGCCGATGAAACTCCTGAAGGGCATCGGTGGTGATGCTTTCGCGGCTGAGCATGAACAGCTTGGCCAGGTCGTCAGGCGACCGCGCCGAAATAGCTGCCATGTCGAAACAATATACTTCGTGATAGTCGATCGGCTGGCTAAAGCTGATCCGGTAGACCTTCCAGACGATGCCGTTGGTGAGAAGCACCCATTCGATGCCCTTGTGCGCACCGTAATTCACAACTTGGCGCAGATGATTGTTGTTGAGCGAGGTCCCGGCCGACTTCACCTCTGCGAGATAACGCACCTTCCCATCCACCTGGATCGCAAGGTCGCAAAATGTGCCCCGGATCTGATGCTCGCTCGTGAGCTCAGTATATTTGTCGTAGCCGAAGATGTCCGTCAGCATGTCCTTGATGACGGTAATTGTGTCAGCCTCGGAGATGTCCCGCTCGGCCAGCTTTCGGACGATAGGCTGGTAGCGCTTCAGGCCCGCAACAATACGATTCTGCGACTTCTTCGGAAGCTTTACCGCCGCCATCCCGATCCCCCCGCTGTTGAAAGCAAGAGAGACCGGGGACGATCAATCGTCAAGAGCGATGGTTCGACGTTCTCGGCACAGCGCCGTCCGTTGCTGGCAGAATATTAGAACGCCTCTTCCGGCAGCGCCATGATCGTGTCCGCGCCGGATTCGATCTTGCGGCGGAGTGAGATCGTGTCGGGCATGATGCGCGCGGCGTAGAAGCGGGCGGTGGCCAGCTTGCGGTCGTGGAAGCCGTCGCCGTCGCGGCCGTCGGCGATTGCGGCGGCGCTGACCTTGGCCATGCGCAGCCACATCAGGCCCAAAGCCACCGTGCCCATGATCGACATATAGGGATAAGCGGCGGCGCCGGCCTGGTTGGGATTGGCCATCGCATTTTGCATCAGCCACATGGTCGAAGCCTGCAGATCGGCGGTGGCCGCTTCCAGCCCCTCGGCGAGTGGCTTCAGCGCCTCGTCGCCCTTCGCCGCGCCGACTTCCTCGCCGACCAGCTTCAGGAAGGCCATGATCGCGCGGCCGCCATTGGCGGGCAGCTTGCGGCCGACCAGGTCCATCGCCTGCACGCCGTTCGTGCCTTCGTAAATCTGGGCGATGCGGGCGTCGCGGACGAACTGGTCCATGCCCCATTCGCGGATATAGCCATGGCCGCCATAGACCTGCTGCATGTTGACCGCAGCCTCGAAGCCCTTGTCGGTCAGATAGCCCTTGATGACCGGAGTCAGCAGCCCGAGCAGATCGTCGGCCTGTTGCTTGGTTTCCTCGTCCTGCGCGCGGCGCATCAGATCGACCTGCAGCGAGCCCCACAGCACCAGCGCGCGGCCCGCCTCGTTGAAGGCGCGCGCCTCCATCAGCATGCGGCGCACGTCCGGATGGACGATGATCGGATCGGCCTTCGCATTCGGATCGCGCGCGTCGGGCACCAACGCCCGGCCCTGGCGCCGGTCCTTCGCGTAGGTGACGCCATTCTGATATGCGACCTCGCCCTGGGCGACGCCCTGCAGGCCGACGCCGAGCCGCGCCGCATTCATCATGATGAACATGGCGGCCAGGCCCTTTTCCGGCTCGCCGACCAGATAGCCGGTGGCCTCGTCATAATTCATGACGCAGGTCGAATTGCCGTGAATGCCCATCTTGTGCTCGATCGAGCCGCAGCTGACGCCGTTGCGGGCGCCCAGCGAGCCGTCCTCGTTCACCAGGAACTTGGGGACGATGAAGAGCGAAATGCCCTTCACCGTGTCCGGCGCTCCCGCGATCTTCGCGAGGACCAGATGGATGATGTTCTCGGCCAGATCATGCTCGCCCGAGGAGATGAAGATCTTCGTGCCGCTGATCTTGTAGCTGCCGTCCGCCTGCGGTTCGGCGCGGGTCTTCAGCAGGCCGAGGTCGGTGCCGCAATGCGGCTCCGTCAAATTCATTGTCCCGGTCCATTTGCCGGAGACCATGTTGGGCAGATAGGTGCGCTTCTGCTCCTCCGAGCCCTTCACCAGGATCGACGCTTCCGCGCCGGCGGTCAGGCCGTGATACATTTCGAACGCCTGGTTGGCGGAAAGCAGATATTCGCTGACCGCCGTGCCGATCAGCTGCGGAAGGCCCTGCCCGCCATATTCCTCCGGCGCCGACAGGCCGGGCCAGCCGCCCGCGACGAACTGGTCCCAGGCGTCCTTGAAGCCGGCCGGCGTCGTCACCGAGCCGTCCTCGTGGCGGGTGCAGCCTTCCTCGTCACCGACCCGGTTCAGCGGCGCCAGCACCTCGGAGCAGAACTTGCCCGCCTCGGTCAGAATCGCCTCGATCATGTCCGGAGTCGCATTCTCGAAGCCGGGCAGGTTCGAATAACGCTCGATCCCCAGCACATCCTCGATGATGAAACGCGATTCGCGAACGGGGGCGGTGTAAGTCGGCATCGATAACTCCGTTGGAAGAGCTGAACTGAAATTCAGGTGCGGGGGTGATCGGCCTCGGCAACCATGGCGATGAAGCGTTCGAGTTCGTCGATCGTCGCGTCGATATCGAGCTTCTGCTTCTTCAGCAGATCGACCCGCGCGCGGCACTTCTCCAGCGTCACCAGACGCTGCGCGTGGCGGCCGTCATTGCGGTCATAGAGGTCGATCATCTCGCGAATGTCGGCGAGGCTGAAGCCCACCCGCTTGCCGCGCAGGATCCAGGCGAGCCGCGCCCGGTCGCGCGCGCTGTAGATGCGCGAAAGACCCTGCCGCTGCGGCGAGATCAGCCCTTCATCCTCATAGAATCGAAGCGCCCGCGGGGTGACCCCGAATTCGGTGCAAAGATCGGTGATCGAATAGGAATGCTCGCTCGCGGCATGTCCTTCGAAATCAGATTGGAAGGCGGCGCTGGGCATAGCCGCGACTCCTAGTTTACGTTCACGTCAACGTCAATTGTTGCCCGCATCGCCGCAAAGCGGATCGCCGGCCACGTCCCACGCCTTGGCCGCAGCGTCATTGCCCAGTTCGCTGCGGTAGAATTGCGCCCCATCCAGGCTCGCGCCGCCGGCGCAATAATAACGCGCGCATTCGCCCGACAGGCCGCGTGTCACCCGCACGATGCTGCCGTCGAATTCCGCCTCCACCGCGCAGCTTTCGTCGCCATCGAGCAACAGGGTCAGCCGGTTCCCGTCCCGGCGGACCGCGCCGCTGGCACTGCAATTGGCATCGCCCCGGCCCCAGGTGATGAACCCGAAGCTGCCGGCCCGCCCTTCCCGCTCGACCAGACACAATTGGCCGCGACGCTCGCCTTCGACCTGAGCGTACAGGCCGCTCGCCGCGCCCGCGCCCGCGTCGCCACTCGAAATCGCGCCATCGCTCCCGCATCCCGCCAGAAAGCACGCGCCAATCACCGAAGACCACCGAAGACCTCTCATCATCAGCGCGTCAAAGCACATCCCGGCACGTCGGTCAGCCCGTCTTACCGGACAAAATGACCGTCCGATGGGGGCGACAAAGCCCACCGTCCTTCCTATATGCGCGCCACGCCCCCTCCCCGGACATTGTGCTCATGTTGACGACGAATCCTTTCGATCCAGAGGCTTACGGGGACAAACTGCGCGAAGAATGCGGCGTCTTCGGAGTCTGGGGAAGCGAGACCGCCGCCGCCGTGACCGCGCTCGGCCTGCACGCCCTCCAGCATCGCGGCCAGGAAGCGGCCGGCATCACCAGCCGCCACGGCGCGCATTTTCACTCTCACCGCGCCTTGGGCCGCGTCGGCGACATCTTCGCGGGCAAGAGCACGGCGGTCGCGCAGCTCCCCGGTGACGCCGCGATCGGGCACGTCCGCTACGCCACGACCGGCGAGACGGCGCTGCGCAACGTCCAGCCCTTGTTCGCCGATCTCGCCGCCGGTGGCTTCGCGGTCGCGCACAATGGCAACATTTCCAACGCCTTGTTCCTGCGCGCGGAGATGAACCGGCGCGGCTCGATCTTCCAGTCGACCAGCGACACGGAGGTGATCATCCACCTGGTCGCGACCTCCACCTATCGTGACCTGCTCGACCGCTTCATCGACGCGCTGCGCCGGGTCGAGGGCGCCTACAGCCTCGTCTGCCTGACCGACGAAGGCATGATCGCCTGCCGCGACCCGCTCGGCATCCGGCCGCTGGTGATGGGCAAGCTTGGAGAGGCGATCATCTTCGCGTCCGAGACGGTGGCGCTCGACATGGTCGGCGCGACCTATTTGCGCTCGGTCGAGCCGGGCGAACTGATCATCGTCAATGATGAGGGCATCCGCTCGCTCCGGCCGTTCGGCAGCCAGCACCGGCCGCGCCCCTGCATCTTCGAACATGTCTATTTCTCGCGGCCGGACAGCATCGTCGACGGCACTTCGGTCTATTCGGTCCGCAAGCAGATCGGCGCCGAGCTCGCCCGCGAGAATGCGGTCGAGGCGGACATGGTCGTGCCCGTACCGGACAGCGGCGTTCCCGCAGCAATCGGCTATGCGCAGGAAAGCGGCATCCCGTTCGAGCTCGGCATCATCCGCTCGCATTATGTCGGCCGCACCTTCATTCAGCCGGGCGCGGAAGTCCGCCATCTTGGCGTCAAGCTCAAGCACAATGCCAACAGCGCCCTGATCCAGGGCAAGAGGGTCGTGCTGATCGACGATTCGATCGTGCGCGGCACCACCAGCATGAAGATCGTGCAGATGGTCCGCGATGCCGGCGCCAGCGAAGTGCATATGCGTATCGCCAGCCCGCCGACGCGGCATTCATGCTTCTATGGCGTCAACACGCCGGACCGCGAGAAGCTGCTGGCGGCGCAGATGGATGTGGCCGCCATGTGCAATCATATCGGCGCGGACAGCCTGGGCTTCATCTCGATCGAGGGCCTCTATCGCGCAGTCGGCGAGCAGACCCGCGAGGAAGCCCGCCCGACCTATTGTGACGCCTGCTTCACCGGCGCCTATCCGACCCAGCTGACCGACCAGGAAGATGCCGAGCGCAAGCATCAATTGCAGCTGGCCGCGCGCGAGTTCGCTTGAGCTTTGCGGGCTTTTCGCCCAACCGCGCCCGCATGACTGAAAAGACACTGGAAGGCCGCGTCGCCCTCGTCACCGGCGCCAGCCGTGGCATCGGCGCGGCGACGGCACAAGCGCTGGCGGCGGCCGGCGCGCATGTGATCCTGACCGCGCGCACCGCCGACGCATTGGAAGAGGTCGAGGAAGCGATCCACGCCATTGGCGGCACCGCCACGATCGCGCCGATGGACCTGACCGAGACGGACGCGATCGGCAAACTCGCCGCCGCCGTCACGGAGCGCTGGGGCAAGCTCGACATCCTGGTGCTGAATGCCGCGATGCTCGGCACGCTGACCCCGGTCCATTCGATCGACGTGAAGGAATTCTCCAAGCTGCTCACGCTGAACCTGCTCGCCCCGCAGGCGATGATCGCTGCGTTCGACCCGCTGCTTCGCAAGAGCGAAGCCGGGCGCGTGCTCGCGGTGACATCGAGCGTGGGCGCGAAGCCGCGGGCCTATTGGGGCGCTTATGGTGCTTCCAAGGCCGCGCTCGAGACGATCACCCTGGCCTATGGCGACGAGGTCGCCCGCCTGACCCCGATCCGCGTCGCCATCGTCGATCCCGGCGCGACCGCCACGGTGATGCGCGTCCGCGCCTTCCCGGGCGAGGATCCGGCGACGCTGAAACAGCCCAATGTGGTCGGTGAGGCGATCACCGAATTGCTGGCAAGCGATTTCGAGACCGGATACAGGCTGGAGCTGGGCCGATAATCTGATCCGGGAGATCGACCCATGCGCGTGGCCATTTTCGGCGCGATCCTGCTCTCACTGACGCCTTTGCCCGCCATCGCCCAGCCCGCCGCGCCGGTGGCCGTGGCCCCGCCAACGATCCAGATCATCCGCTACCGGCCCGGCCCTGCCTGGATCGCCGGCAGGCCAGTCCAGCAGCAGAATCTGCGCGCGCATGCCGCCTACATCGCTGGCCTGTTGGCCGAGGGTCGACTCATTGCCGCCGGACCGTTTGCGGGCTCGGAAGGCGGCATGGCTATCCTGCGCGTCGCCAGCCGCGCCGAGGCCGACGCGATCCTTGCGGCCGATCCGGCCCAGCGCGACGGCATCATGATCGGCGAGGTCACGGGCTGGATCCCCTTCTTCGACTCGCGGCAACCTGTGCGCGGGGCCGACTGACCGCCGTTCGGGACTAGAGCCGCATTTCCCGCGCCGCCGCCAGGGCGCGTTCGCGGCCCTCACGGTGGCCGATGATCTTGGCCGGATAGCCCATCGGCGTGAGCCCGGCCGCTTCTGGGTCGTGAATCGCCGGATCCGGCACCTCCGCAAGCTCCGGCACCCAGCGGCGGATATAGTCGCCCGCGTCGAACTTCTCCGACTGGCTCAATGGCGCCATGATCCGGCTGAACATATTGGCGTCGACGCCGGTGCCCGCGACCCACTGCCAATTGACCGCGTTATTGCCGTAATCGGCATCGACCAGGCAGTCCCAAAACCAGTCGAAGCCTTCGCGCCAGTCGATCAGCAGATGCTTGGTCAGGAAGGAGCCGGTGATCATCCGGACGCGATTATGCATCCACCCCGTAGTCCAGAGCTGACGCATGCCGGCATCGACGATCGGATAACCGGTCTCGCCCCGCTGCCAGGCGCGCAGGTCTGCGACGGCGGCGCGACCGCTGCGCCAAGGGAGCTTGTCGAAGGCGGGGCGGCCATTCTCGGCGCCATAATCAGGCATGGCGGTGACGACCCCGGCGGCGAAATCGCGCCAGGCCAGCTCCTTGCGGAATTTGCCGGCGTCGCGGTGGCCATCGAGCGCGTGCCAGAGGGCGGCGGGCGAGATTTCGCCGAAGTGAAGGTGGGGCGAGAGGCGCGACGTCCCCTCCTCGCCCGGCAGATCGCGGCGCGCTTCATAGTGGCTGACCTCCGGCGCGAAATCCTCGGCACGCTTCAGCGCGGCCGCCCCGCCTGGGCTCCACTCGTCGCCGAACTCATTGGCCCAATCCGGCTTCGTCGGCAGCAGGTTCCACCCGCCGAGTACGTCCGACTTCGGCCAATCCGCTGGGCCGGGGATCGCGTGTGGCGCAGGCTGCGGCTTGGGCGGCGGCATATGCTCCTGCAGCGCGCGCCAGAAAGCGGAATAGACCTTGAACAATGTTCCCGCCCCGGTCCGCACATCGCGGATGGGCGCCAGCGTGTTGGCGTCATGAAGGCAGAGCCGCTCGCCCAGCCGCTCCTCGGCCTCTCGCCACCAAGGCTCGTAATGCCGGTTGGCGTGGATCACCGCCGCTCCCGTCTCCGCCATCAACTCGGCCAGCACTCGATCGGCCCGCCCGCGCAGAAGGATCAGCCGCGAGCCCTTCTCCCGAAGGCTCGCATCGAGGCTCGTCAGCGAATGATGCAGCCACCAACGCTGCGCCGCCCCGATCCGGTAGCGTGCAGGCGCCGTTTCATCGTCGAGGATGTAGACCGGGACGACCGGCCCAGCCTCGGCCGCAGCGGCCAGAGCCGGCTGATCGGCGAGACGCAGGTCCTGGCGGAGCCAGACGATGGAGGTGGCCATCCCGCGCCAACCGGCTCAGACGACGTGCGGTTCCTTTTCGACTTGCCAGGTCTGGCCCTTGGCGACGAGTTTCTGGAGATCCGGCGTCTTGCCTTCGCTCAGAGCGCGGCTTTGCTCGATGATCGCGCTCTCGAAGGTCGGGGCGGGATCCTCGTAGAGCACGCCCAGCGCCACCGGCCACTCACCGCCCAGCGGCATTTCGACCAGCATGTGCGCCACGCCGCGATTGTGCGGTTCGTGGACGATCACTTCCGCCGCCTGCCAATCGCCGTCGACGACATCGACGACCTTCAGACAGAGATGCTGACGATCGAGGGTGATGCCCTTGGTACCGCCTTCGAACAGCATCGGCTCGCCGGCCTCGAGCCAGAGCTGGCGGCCACTATTCTGCTTGGCGGTGAAGGGCGCGAAGACGTCGTCATTATAGACGATGCAATTCTGATAGATCTCGACGAAGCTCGCGCCCTTGTGGGCGTGCGCGGCCTTCAGCACCGCGGGCAGATTCTTGTGCACGTCGATTCCGCGGGCGACGAACCGCGCGCCGGAGCCCAAAGCGAAGGCGCTGGGGCTGACCGGGCGATCCACGGAGCCGAACGGAGTCGAGGGCGAGCGCGTGCCGACACGGCTGGTGGGGCTGTATTGGCCCTTCGTCAGGCCGTAGATTTCGTTATTGAAAAGAAGGATTTGGCAGTCGAGGTTACGACGCAAGATGTGCATCGTATGATTGCCGCCGATGCTGAGCGCGTCGCCATCGCCGGTGATGATCCACACGTCCAGTTCCGGATTGGCGAGTTTCACGCCGGTCGCGATGGTTGGCGCGCGGCCGTGGATGGTGTGGAAGCCGTAGGTCTCCATATAATAGGGAAAGCGGCTGGAGCAGCCGATGCCGGAGACGAACACCGTCTTGGCCGGATCGACGCCGATTTCGGGCAACGTCCGCTGCACTGCCTTCAGCACGGCATAATCGCCGCAGCCTGGGCACCAGCGGACCTCCTGGTCGGTGGCGAAATCCTTCGCGGTCAGCTTGACCATCTCGGTCATTCGTTCAGCCCTTCAAATTCCAGATGATGTAGACGACGATGGCCAGCAGCAGCACCAGCACGAATGCGTTGGGTGGCTTCATGCGAGCGCCTCCATGATCGCCGCCTCGATTTCGGCGATCTTGAACGGTTGTCCGGAAACCTTGTTAAGCGGCTGGCAGTCCACGAGAAACTGGTCGCGCAGCAGGGTCTTGAGCTGGCCGGTATTCATTTCAGGCACGATCACCTGGTCAAACGAGCGGAGCAATTCGCCGAGACCGTTGGCGAGCGGCCAGATGTGGCGGAGGTGGACGTGCGCGACGTCCAGGCCGCGCCCCCGCGCCCGCCGGACCGCCTGTGCGATCGGGCCATAGGTCGAGCCCCAGCCGACGACCGCCAGCTTCGCTCCGGCCGCGCCCTGCTCCACTGCCTGCTTGGGGCAGCCATCGGCGATGCGAAGCACCTTGTTGGCGCGAATATCGGTCATCGCCTGGTGGTTGTCGGGGCTATATTCGATATTGCCCGTGTCGAGTTGCTTCTCGATCCCACCGATGCGGTGGAGCAGCCCCGGCGTCCCCGGCCGCGCCCAGGGCCGCGCGAGCTTGTTGTCGCGCGCATAGGGCTTGAAGCCGCCCTCCGGCGCTTCTTCCATGAAGGACACCGGGAACGGCGCATAGCCGCTCATGTCCGGCACCCGCCACGGCTCGGCGGCATTGGCGATATAGCCATCGGTCAGCAGCATCACCGGGGTCATATATTGCACCGCAATCCGCACCGCCTCGATCGCGCAATCGAATGCGTCGGCGGGCGAGCGGGCGGCAATCACCGGCATCGGCGCGTCGCCGTTCCTGCCGTAAACTGCTTGATACAGGTCCGACTGCTCAGTCTTGGTGGGAAGCCCGGTGGACGGTCCGCCGCGCTGCGAATTGACGATCACCAAAGGCAATTCGGTCATGATCGCCAGGCCCATCGCCTCGGTCTTCAGCGCGATGCCCGGGCCGGACGAAGAAGTGATGCCGAGCGAACCGGCGAAGCTCGCGCCGATCGCCGCGCCGATGGCGGCGATCTCGTCCTCCGCCTGGAAGGTGGTGACGCCATATTCCTTGAAGCGCGACAGATGGTGCAGGATCGCGCTCGCCGGGGTGATCGGATAGCCACCGAAAAACATCGGCAGGCCAGCCAGTTGCGCGCCGGCGATGAGACCGAGGCTGAGTGCCTCCGCGCCCGTGACGGTGCGGTAGAGGCCCGGCGCCGCGGGGGCGGGATCGAGATGATGCTGCTTCAGCGGCTGGCCGATCTCCACCGTCTCGCCAAAGGCGTGGCCGGCGTTCAGCGCGGCGATGTTCGCCTCGGCCAGTTCCGGCGCCTTGGCGAATTTGGTCTTCAGCCAGGCCTCGATCGGCGCGCGGTCGCGGTCGAACATCCAGAGCGCCAGGCCGAGCGTCCACATATTCTTGCAGCGCAGGGCTTCCTTGTTGCCCAGCCCGAACGGCTTCACGCTCTCAAGCGTCAGCTGCGAGATGTTGAAGGGCACGACCTGCCACTTGCCCAGGGACTCATCCTCGAGCGGATTGGTTTCATACCCCGCCTTGGCGAGGTTGCGCGCGCCGAACTCGCCTTCGTCGACGATGATCAGCCCGCCGGGCTTCAGATCGGCGACGTTCACCTTCAGCGCGGCCGGGTTCATCGCCACCAGCACGTCGGGCGCATCGCCCGCCGTCTCGATCGCGGCCGAGCCGAAATTGATCTGGAAGGCGGAGACGCCGAAGGTCGTGCCCTGCGGCGCGCGGATCTCAGCGGGGAAATCCGGGAAGGTGGCGAGATCGTTGCCCGCCAGCGCGGTGGACAGAGTGAATTGCCCGCCGGTCAGCTGCATGCCGTCACCGCTGTCGCCGGCAAAGCGGACGACCACCGCCTCCGGAATGATGTCGGCATTGGCTTCGTCGGGGGTAAGCAGATGGGTGGCGGTCGCCATGAACGGACTAATCCTATCGTCAGGTCCCGCGCCTCAGGCCCCGGAGCGCAGGGGAAGAACGCTTAACCTAGGCCGCAAGGTCCGCCCCCGCA
Organism: Pseudomonadota bacterium; assembly: GCA_023424095.1. GTDB lineage: Bacteria > Pseudomonadota > Alphaproteobacteria > Sphingomonadales > Sphingomonadaceae > Allosphingosinicella. Next base: position 15,391 of record JAFAEG010000092.1, read on the forward strand.
ATCCGCCAGTGGCCCGAAGATGGACGCGCGCGCACGATCTTCGTAGGCCGCTTCTCCCCCGCGTGCCAGTTTATGGAAAACCATGTCTGAACCCGATCTGCGCCCCGAAGTCCGAACCTTTCTCGATTATGTGAACAAGCTGCCCGGCCAGAAGGCCTATGAACTGCCGATCGCGGAGGCGCGGGCGATGCTGATGAAGTCGCGGCAGGTGGCCGATGCGGCGGTGGGCGCGCTGGCGGTGATCCGTGATTTGGAGGCGCCTGGACCGGTCGGACCGATCCGCCTGCGGCTCTACGACGCGCGGGAAGAGCGCGGGCCCGGGCCGCTGATGGTCTTCTATCATGGCGGCGGCTTCGTGCTCGGCGATCTCGACACGCACGAGCCTTTCTGCGCCGAGATCGCGCGGCTGATGGATCTGCCGGTGGTGGCGGTTGATTATCGGCTGGCGCCGGAGCACCCCTTCCCCGCCGGCGTCGAAGATGCGATCGCGGCGACGCGTTGGCTGGCCGGTGGCCCGGAAGCGCTCGACCGCTCGGTCACCGGCCTCGTCCCCTTCGGCGACAGCGCGGGCGGCAATTTCACCATCGTCACCTCGCTGGCGCTGCGCGACGAGCCCGCCGCGATGCCGGTGCTTGCGGCCTGGCCGATCTACCCGGCCAGCAATCCCACTCAGCCCTATCCCAGCCTGAAAACCTTCAAGGACGATTATCTGCTGAGCAGCGGCAGCCTGAAATGGTTCGACCAATGCTATGCGCCGGACGGCGGCGACTGGCGTTACGACCCGCTGCTGCTGTCGCCGGCCGGACTGCCGCCGATGCTGGTGCTGACCGCCAGCCACGATCCGATCCGCGATCAGGGCCGCGCCTTCGCCGCTGCCTGCGCCCAGGCGGGTGTGGATGTGGTCCATCTGGAGGCGCGCGGCACAATCCACGGCTTCATCTGCCTCAGAAAGGCGCTACCATCCGGCAATGCGGACATCGCCCGCTGCGTGGCGGTCCTGAAGGCGATGCTGGAGAAACAGGCGTGAAGGATCATACCGGCCAGTACCGCCCCGCTGCGGGGATCATGCTGATCAATGCCGAGCGGCAGGTGTGGGTCGGCCAACGGCGCGACAATTCGCTGGAGGCCTGGCAGATGCCGCAGGGCGGGCTCGATCCCGGCGAGGAGGCCGAGGCCGGGGCGCTGCGAGAACTGGAGGAAGAGACCGGCATCACGGCCGACATGGTCGAGATCCTCGCCCGCTGCCCGGAGGAACTCTATTACGACCTGCCCGAGGAGATGGTCGGCGTCGTGTGGAAGGAGAAATGGCGCGGCCAGAGGCAAGCCTGGTTCCTTGCCCGCTTCCTGGGCACGGACGAGGACGTCAATCTCCAGACGGCCGAGCCGGAATTCCGCGCCTGGCGCTGGGCGGAGCCAGCCGAGCTTCCGCACCTGATCGTGCCGTTCAAGAAGAAATTGTATGAGGACGTCGTCGCGGCGTTCCGGCCGTGGCTACAGGGGGAGAAGTGATGAACCTGCGTGTCACCACCGCGATCCTGCTGGCCATGATGGCGGCCGGCTGCAATCGCACCGCCGCCACCAACAATAATGCCAACGCGGTGGTGCCGGCGCCGCAGTCCAACGCCGTCATCGCCCCGCTGCCGGCGCCGACCGACCCGACCAACGGCGCCAGGCCGGCCGAGGCGACGCCCGCAATCGAGAAAGAAGCTCCCGCGAGCGCCGAAGGCTGCTCCGCCGAGATCGGCCAGCGCGCCGCCGAGCAATTGGCGCTGCAATGCCGCGACGTCTCGCCCGCGACCAGGCCGCCCTGCAATGTCGCCAACAGCTGCGAAATGATCCGCGACGAGATCGCCCGCAGCTGCGGCATGCTGGGCGCGGACGCACCGGAATTCTGCCCGGTCGGGTGACAATCGCCCCTTCGCGCGGCTAGAGCGAAGCGATGGGAGAATTGACGAGCATCGAAGCAGGCGCGGTCGAACGCGCACGCGCGGCGCCGATGCTGGCCCAGGTGGAGGCCTGGTCCGCGATCAACAGCGGCTCGCGCAACATCGCCGGATTGAAGGCGATGGCGGGGGAGTTGGCGACGGCCTTCGCTGCCCTGCCCGGCGAGCTCGCTCTGCGCCCCGCCGCAGCGGTGGACGCGATGGGCGCCAACGGCGCCCTCTCCCCGCTCGCGCATGGCGACAATATCCACCTGACTGTCCGCCCCGAAGCGCCGATCCAGCTGCTTTTCACTGGCCATTACGACACGGTCTTCGCCGTCGATCACCCGTTCCAGAACGTCTTCTGGCGCAGCGAGGGCGTGCTCGGCGGCCCGGGCGTCGCCGACATGAAGGGCGGCATCGCGGTCATGCTGTCGGCGCTGAAGGCGATCGAGGGCGCTCCGGGAATCGAACGGATCGGTTATGAGATCGTGCTGAACAGCGATGAGGAGGTCGGCTCGCCCGGCTCCGCCGCTTTGATCGCCGCCGCCGCGAAGGGCAAGCGCGCCGCCTTCACCTACGAACCTTCCGCTTTGCCCGACGGCACCCTGGCCGGCGCACGGCCGGGCAGCGGCAATTTCAGCCTGTTCGTCGAGGGCCGCGCTGCTCACGCCGGCCGCAACCCAGAGGAAGGCCGCAACGCCCTGGTCGCGGCCGCCGATCTGGCGCTGCGGCTTGCGGCGGCGAAGGCGCCGGGGCTGAAGATCAATCCCGCCCGGATCGACGGCGGCGGGCCGAACAATGTCGTGCCCGACCGCGCCGTGCTGCGCGTCAATCTGCGGCCGGAGACGCTGGAGGATCAGGCGCGGGCGGAGGCTCTGATCCGCGCCGCTGTCGCGGCCGTCTCGGCCGAGCATGACGTCACCATTATTTCGCATGGCGGCTTTGCCCGCCCGCCCAAGCCGATGACCCCGGATGCCGAGGCTTTGTTCGAACTGGTCCGCCGCTGCGGCGCCGATCTCGGCCAGACGATCGGCTGGAAGGCGACCGGCGGGGTCTGCGACGGCAACAATATCGCTGCCTGCGGCGTGCCCGTGGTCGACACGATGGGCGTGCGCGGCGGAGCCATCCATTCTGAGGAGGAATATCTGATCGTCGACAGTCTCGCCGAGCGCGCCGCTTTGTCCGCGCTCGCCATCCTCCGCCTCGCCGAAGGGAATGCCTGATGGCCTATCGCGTGCGCCCGGTGCGAGCCGAGGATTTCCAGGCGGTCTATGAGATGGCCAAATTGACCGGCGGCGGCTTCACCAATTTGCCGCCGGACAAAGGCGCCCTGGTCGAGAAGATCGATCGGTCCGACGCCGCCTTCGCCAAGGCTGACGAGCAGCCCGGCGACGACATGTACATGTTCGTGCTGGAGGACCCGGTCGCCGGCCTGGTGCGCGGGACCTGCCAGATTTTCAGCATGGTCGGGCAACGCCAGCCTTTCTATTCCTACCGGAAGAGCACGCTGACCCAGCATTCCGCGGAACTGGGCCGGACCTTCCGCAACGAGATGCTGAGCCTGACCACCGATTATGAAGGCTGTTCCGAGGTGGGCGGGCTGTTTCTCCATCCGGAATCCCGCGCCGGCGGGCTGGGCATGCTGCTCGCCCGAAGCCGCTATCTGTTCATCAAGGCGCACCGCGCCCGCTTCGCCGACCGGGTGCTGGCGGAATTGCGCGGGGTGATCGATGCCGCCGGCGGCTCGCCCTTCTGGGACGCGATCGCCGGGCGCTTCTTCGGCATGAATTTCCAGGAAGCCGACGCCTTCAACGGCGTGCACGGGACGCAGTTCATCTCCGACCTGATGCCGAAGACGCCGATCTACGTTCCCATGCTGCCGGAAAGCGCACGGGCGGTGATGAGCGTGCCCCACCCGTCCGGCCGGGCCGCGATGCGGATGCTGGAAGCGGAAGGCTTCACCCACGAGGATTATATCGACATTTTCGACGGTGGCCCGACGGTCGAGGCGGAGACCGATCAGATCCGCACGATCCGCGAATCCCGGCCCCTCACCTTCACCGGCACGCATGAGGATGGCACCGGCAAGACCATGCTCGTCGCGACCGGCACGCTGAAGAATTATAGCTGCTGCTTCGGTCAGGTGATGATCGACGACGAGCGCGCGACGCTCGACCCGGTCAGCGCGGAATTGCTCGGGCTGTCGCGCGGCAGCACGTTCGAGGCGGCACCGCGATGAGCCTGCGTGAAATCAATTTCGACGGCATCGTCGGGCCCAGCCACAATTATGCGGGCCTCAGCGCCGGCAACATCGCCTCCACCGTCAATTTCGGTTCGGTCTCGCACCCGCGCGAGGCGGCGCTGCAGGGCGTGGAGAAGATGCGCGCGAATCTGCGGCTTGGCCTCGCCCAGGGCTTTTTCGTGCCGCAGCTGCGCCCGAACCGGCCCTGGCTGGACGCGCTCGGCATCGGCGCGCAGGAGCGGATCCCCGACAGCCTGCTTGGCGCCGCCTGGTCAGCCTCGTCGATGTGGGCGGCCAATGCCGCGACCGTCTCACCCGGCCCCGATACCGCCGACGGCCGCTGTCATCTCACCGTGGCGAACCTGCGGACCATGCATCATCGCTCGCACGAGTGGATCGAGACGCTGATGCAATTGCGCATGGCCTTCTCGAACGATCGCCATTTCGCGGTGAATTCGCCGATCCAGGCGACGTTCGGTGACGAGGGCGCGGCGAACCACATGCGGCTCGCGCCGCGCCACGACACACGCGGCGTGGAAGTGTTCGTCTATGGCGTCGCGGGCGGCCCCTACCCCGTGCGGCAACATGTCGAGGCGAGCCGCGCCATCGCCCGTCTGCACCGGCTGGACCCGGCCCGCACATTGTTCGTGGCGCAATCTGAAGAAGCGATCGCTGCCGGCGCCTTCCACAATGACGTGGTCGCGGTGGCGAACGAACATGTGCTGTTCGCGCACGAGCAGGCTTTTGCCAACAAGGGCTATTTCTACGGCGACCTGCGCCGCCTGCTCCCCGAGGTCGAGATCGTCGAGGTGCCGGCCGCGCGCGTCAGCCTGGCCGACGCCGTGTCATCCTATCTGTTCAACGCCCAACTGGTGACGCTGCCGGCCGGCGGCATGGCCCTGATCCTGCCGGAAGAAGCGCGCGCCAATGCCGCAGTCGCCAGCTTCCTGCAGGAACTGGTCGCCGGCAACGGGCCGATCCGCGAGACGATCTTCGTCGATGTGCGCCAGTCCATGTCCAACGGCGGCGGCCCGGCCTGCCTGCGCCTGCGCGTCGTCGCCGATCCGGCCACGGTCGATCAGCGCTTCATCGCCGATGAGGCGAAGCTGGATGCGATCGCCGAATGCATTGCCCGCGACTGGCCCGAGCGGATCGCGGCCACGGATCTCGCCGACCCCGCGCTCGAGGCGGAGGTGATCCACGCCCGCAAGCAGCTGCTGCGCGTCACCGATCTGACCGTGTTGCCCGGCGGCTAAAGCCAAGCCGGACTTCCAATCGAAAGGCCGGCTCCGAAGGCTCAATCGTCGGTCGGCTTGCCGCCGATTTCGGACATGCTGATGCGGGCGTCGCGGGCATCGCCACCGTCAACGGCGCCAATTGGGCCATCGTCGGTGGGCTTGCCGCCAATCTCGCCAGCGAAATCGGCACTGGTGTTGGCTCGGGTATCCGCGCTGACGCTGGTCCGGCGCGTCGGGTTGGAGCGAGCGGGAACGTCGGCGCTTGCGCCGGCGCGGCGCGCATTGCCGCCACCGAGGCGGACCACGCCATCGTCGATGTGGATGCCACCGCGCTCGACGATCAGATATTGGTAATTGGCCTCATCCTCGCGGGTCGCCGCGGGAATGTCGCCTTCCAGCCGGAAGCGGCGACGCAGATAGGTGCTGAGCTCACCGGCGGTGATCACCTGATCGCCGTCATTGTCCGCCTCGCCGGACATGGCGGTGCGCAGATAATAAGACAGATAACCGCCGGCTTCGAGCCGCGAGGCGACGAGGCTGGTCAGATCCTCTTCGGAACTGAACAGGCCCATCACGTTCGGCCGGTTCACGACGTTGCGGAAGCCGCCGCTGAAGCAGGCGTCGATCGCGGCGATGATCATTCGGGCGTTGATGCCGTTCAGCAGCTGCTCGAGCTCGGTGTCGCGCATCGCCTCATCATAAAGCTCGATCGTCTCGGCGCGGCCGTCCAGCTCCTGGCGGCTGCGGGTGACGTCCACCTGGTCGCCATGGCCCGAATAGAAGAACATCACGACGTCGTCCGGCCCGGCCTGCTGGGCGGCGCGGCGGAGGGCGGCGGTGACGCGATCCTTGGTCGCGTCAGCATTGGTCAGGACCACGCTGGCCGGGTGCAAGATACCCGCCTGACGCAGTGTGCCGAGCAATTCGGTCGCGTCGGCATCGGTATTGTCCAGATCGGACATGCGCTCATAGTCGGACACACCGACCGCGACCGCGAGCACGCGGGCACCGCCGCGCAGATTGGTGTGGCGCGGATCGCCGGGCTGGCGTTCCAGCGCGAGCCGGTAGCGGCCGGTCTCGCCCTCGCCATAGGAAGTGACGCCGATCAGATAGTCGCCACCCTCCGCGAGCACGGTTTCGAGCCGGCTGTTGGTCCCGGTTTCCTCGCCATGGTCGTCATTGCTGAGCATGGTGCCGTCGGGCATTTGCAGCGTGACGAGCGTGTCGAAATCGGATGAGCTCAGGCTGATGCGGACCCGCTCGCCGCGCTGGGCGGTCAGGCGGTAAAGCTCCTGATATTTGTCGCCGACGCTCTGGTCGTTGCGATTGAGCTCGCCCTGGACCGAGGCGCCGATGCGGATCGGGGTTGCGCGGGGCGCCTGGTCGACCTGGGCGTTGGCCGAGGCTGCGCGGGCCTGGATCGTGTAGGCGCCCATCGAGCCGGAGGCGAAGCTGGTCGCCGAGACGCGGTAGGTCCCGTCGGCCGGCAGCTCGAGCGTCAGGCGGCTGCCGAGGCCGAGACCCTCGCCATCGTCGTTCGACATCGAATAGCCGCCGGGGCCGGTGACGAGCAGAAAGGGGTCGAAATCGTCGGACGTGAGGGTGATCTCCACGCGCTGACCGCGCCGGCCCTGAATGGTGTAGGCATCCTCATATTTGCCGGAGCGCCGCTGGGTATCGAGCGGGGTCAGTTCACCGGTGAGCGATTGCCCCGATGAGAGGACCGGCACGGGCCGTTCCCGATTGGTCTGCGCGCTCGCCGGCGCCGCCATGGCAAGGCCGATTGCCGTCGCCACCATCAAGAAACCTGCCCGCATGTCGAATTCCCCCGTCTCGATTCAGCCGATAGGCCGTGCACTATCCGCGTTAAGCTGAATAGTAGCAGAATGTGCCTGTCAGCGTTGCGCAAGGCGACCGGCGCGCCTTTTTCCGCGACATGGCGACGAAGCGGCGGCAAAGGCGCTCGGTGCTGAAGTCTCCCTCACTCCCCGCCCCCTGGCGCGCCGAAATCGTCGCGACGCTCCTGCTCGCTTACCCTTTGGTGCTGACCAATCTGTCGCAGTCGCTGATCCACGCGACCGATGTCGTGCTGCTCGGCCGGGTCGGACCCGATATCCTCGCTGCGGCCGCGCTCGGCGTGAACCTCTACGTCTTCTGCCTGATCTTCGGCATGGGGCTGCTGACGGCGGCTTCGCCGATGATCGCGCGCGAGCGGGGCCGCCGCCCGCACAGCGTCCGCGACGTGCGGCGGACGGTGCGGCAGTCCATGTGGTCGGCGGTCATGCTGGTCCTGCCGATGTGGCTGTTCCTGTGGCACAGCGAGGCCATCCTGCTGCTGCTCGGCCAGGACCCGTCGCTCTCGGCCCAGGCGCAAAGCTTCGTCCGTCACCTGATGTGGGCCTTGCTGCCGGCTTTCCTCTACCTGGTGCTGCGCAACTTCCTCGCGGCGATGGAGCGGCCCCTGCTCTCCCTGGCCGTGGCGTTGGGCGCGGTGGTGATGAACGCCCTGATCAACATCTGCCTGATCTTCGGCGTGCCCTCGATCGGCCTGCCCGCTTTGGGGCTGGTCGGTGCGGGGATCGGCAGTTCGATCACCGTCAGCCTCGAATTCCTCGTCCTCGCGATGATCCTGAACCGGCATCCGCGCTTCCGGCGCTATCATCTGTTCGGCCGTTTCTGGCGGCCCGATTGGGCGCGGTTCCGGGAGGTCTGGCGGCTGGGCTTCCCGATTGCGGTCACGCTATCGCTCGAAGTCGGCGTGTTCAACGCGGCGGTCTTCCTGATGGGCCTGATCGGCGCCGCCAGCCTCGCCGCGCATCAGATCGCGATCCAGATCGCCAGCCTGTCCTTCATGGTGCCGATGGGCCTGGCGCAGGCGGTGACGGTGCGCGTCGGCCACGCTTACGGGCGCGGCGACCGGGTGGCGATCAGCCGGGCGGGCTGGACCAGCTTCGTGCTGGGAACGGGCTTCATGGCTTTGATGGCGATCGTGATGTGGGCGATGCCGCACCATCTGATCGCGATCTTCCTCGACCCCGCCGATCCCGCCAACGCCATGGTGATCCCGCTCGCCGTCGCTTTCATCGGCGTCGCGGCTCTGTTCCAGATCGTCGACGGCGCCCAGGCGGTCGGCGCCGGCATGCTGCGCGGCCTGCACGATACGAAGGTGCCGATGGCCTTCGCCTTGTTCGGCTATTGGGCGGTCGGCATGGCCACCGCCGTCACTCTGGGCTTCGGCTTCGACTGGGGCGGTGTCGGCATCTGGACCGGGCTCGCCGCCGGGCTGGCCGTCGTTTCGGTCCTGATGCTCGCGCGCTGGTCGGCGCGCGAGCGTCTGGGACTGTTGCCAGGCTGAAGCCTCAGCAGCGGGCGATGGTGTAGGTGCGGCTGGCGCCACTCGTGTCGGTCACCTGCACCTGCGCCGAAGCGCCGGCGCCGATCGCCTGACTAAACGGACCGGCGCACAGGCTGCGCTCGAATTCCGGCTGAAGCGAGGCCCATTCGGTCGGAGTCAACGCCTGGCTGATTTCCATGACCATGGTGACCGTCGTGCCCGACGAGGACACCGCGGTGATCGTGGCCGGGCCATTGCGCAGCGGTAGCCGCGACTGGAATTGCTGGACACCGACCTGGAGCCGTTCGGCGACCTGGTCCGGCGTCAGGCCACCGGCATTGGGCGCCGGCTGCGCAACTGGACCGGGCGCGACCGGACCGGGGGTCACCGGAGCGGGCGTCACCGGCCCGGGCGCCACGGCCACGGAGGTATTGGCGGTGCTCTTGCTGTCGCCGCCGCCAAAAGCGCCGGTGAAGTAAAGGACCGCGCCGCCGGCGATTGCCGCCACCAACAACACGATCAGCGTGATCAGCAAGGCCGTGTTGCTGTTCTTCTGGGGCGGATAGCCCGGCGGATAGGGCTGATGCGGCGGATAGCCCTGCCCGGGCTGGCCCTGGGGCGGATAGCCTTGGCCCTGGGGTGGATAGCCGGGGCCCTGAGGTGGATAACCGCCCTGATTGGGGTCGCCTGGTCCGTTCACGCCGTCCTCCCTTCGACTATATTCGACAAAGGTGGAGCGCAGAATGGGACGTTTGTAAAGCTGCGAGGCCTTGGCCGGGTCAGCTACATGATCGTTGCCGCAACCCGGCCGCGCCGGCCCGCGAACAGCGCATAGAGGGCGATTCCGACGATGTTCCAGGCCGCGAACCACAGCTGCGTCTGTTGCGGCAGGCTGAAGAACAGATAGGCGCAGCCGCCGATCGCCACCGGCCCGACCAGCCATGCGGCAGGGGTGCGATAGCCCCGCGGCGCATCCGAAGCGCGGCGGCGCATGATCAGCATGCAGGCCGCCACCGCGCTAAACGCGACGAGTGTTCCGGCATTGGCCAGTGCGACAATCTCGTCGAGCGGCAAGAAGGCCGCGATGACGCTGACGATCACCGCCGTGAACAGCGTGGTGCGCACCGGCGTGCCCTTTTTCGATACCCTCGCGAGACCGGAAGGCAGCAGCCCGTCGCGCGCCATCACGAAGAAGATCCGGCTCTGGCCATAGAAGAAGGCCAGGATCACCGTCGGCAAGGCGATCACCGCCGCGAGTGCGAGGAAGTGGGCGGCGCCCGGCTGCCCCAGTTCGCGCAGGATCAGGGCCAAAGGTTCAGGGCTGTTGGCGAAGCTGGTGAACGGCGCGGCGCCCAGCGCAACGGCGGCGATGACGGTGTAGATCAAAGCACAGCCTACCATCGAGCCGATGATGCCGATCGCCAGATCACGCTTCGGGTTTCGGGTTTCCTCGGCCGCTGTGGCGATCGCGTCGAAGCCGTAAAAGGCCGAGAAGATGATCGCCGCGGCCGCCATGATGCCCCGCTCGGTACCATCCGCGCCCATCGTCTTGGCGAATCCGAACGGGCTGAACGGCTGCAGATTGCCGGCATCGAAATGCGGCAGCGCGACGATCACGAAAACGAGCAGGGCCGTCAGCTTCAGCAGGACGAGAAGGAGATTCACGAGCGCGCTCTTGCGCATTCCGAAGATCAGCATCGCGGCGACCAAAGCGATGATGAACACGGCCGGCAAATTGACGATGCCGCCGGCATGGGGGCCCTGCATCAACGCCATCGGGATACCGAGCGACGCATTGAGCAAAGGCGCGACATAGCCGGACCAGCCCACCGCCACGGCGCTGACCACCAAACTATATTCTAGGATCAGGCTCCAGCCGATCACCCAGGCGACCAGTTCGCCGACCACGACATAGGTGTAGGTATAGGCGCTGCCGGACGCCGGAATCATCGTCGCCATTTCGGCATAAGCCAGCGCCGCGCAGGCGCAGACCAGGCCGGCGATGACGAAGGAGACGAGCACGGCCGGGCCGGCCTTGTCCGCGCCGACCCCGATCAGGGTGAGAATGCCGGTGCCGACAATGGCGCCGACGCCGAGCGCGACGAGATGTGGCCAGCCCATCGAGCGGGCCAGGGCGGGGCCCGAACCATGCCCGCCTTCGGGATCGAGCGACTTTCGCGCGTTCCAGTTTTTCACCGAACCTCCTCGCCCCCAGTCGGGAGGCCTCAGCCCGCGATCAATGCAGCGGCGATGATCGTGGCGGGCAGCCCGCCCAACAGAAAGCCAGTAAACAGGGCGAAACTCGTCTTCTCACTCGCAGCCATGACGTGCCTCCAGGGGGTGCGTGCAGCCGGCACAGTTGCAGGCGCCCCTCGATTCCTAGCGTGCAGGCCGCCGCAGGTGGCGCTGAAGAGCTTGACCATCGCCGCAGATTCTGCGGTTTGCGGAGGCCATGAGCGCAAGAGATCAGCTTGACCGGATCGACCTGAAAATCCTGGCGGTGCTCCAGGCCGAGGGACGACTCACCAATCAGGCCCTGGCGTCGCGCGTCGCGCTCTCGCCCAGCGCCTGCCTCGCGCGCACCCGCCGGCTCGAGCAAAACGGCGTCATCCAGGGTTATCATGCCAGGCTGGATCCGTTCCGCCTGGACATTGGCCTGGTGCTGTTCGTGGAGGTGACGCTGGAAGGCCGCCTGCCGGACGAGCGCGCCCGCTTCGAAGCAGCAATCGCCACGGCTCCGCAGGTGGTCGAGGCGTCGCACGTCAGCGGCGATGTCGATTATCTGCTGAAGATCGTTGTCGCGGACATGCCGGAATGGACGCGACTGAAGGATGCATGGTCCGGCGACACGCTCGGCGTCCGCCGGATCACCACCCATGTGTTGATGAGCAAACCGAAGATTTTCGTGGGTTACCCGGTGCCCAAGCGTTGAGCCGGAACGGCTCGCGCAAGCACTCAATTGGGGAAATGGCGCGCCCGGAACGATTCGAACGTCCGACCCTCAGATTCGTAGTCTGATGCTCTATCCAGCTGAGCTACGGGCGCGTTGGAGGGCTGCACATAGGGGGATGATTCCAAGGGCGCAAGGGCATGTTGCCGCCTTGTGCACCTTTCCCTAGGACCAATCACGATGATCGCGCGCAACTGCCTCCTTTCGCTCCCGCTTTTGGCCGTCGCCGGCTGTGCGACCGGGGGCGAATTCCCCTCCCTGCAGCCGCGCGCGGTCGAACAATTGTCGTTCGAGGAGCCAGTAAGGGTCGATCCCCCGGTCGCCGTCGATCCGGCCTTGCGCGCCCGCGCCAATGCGCTGGTCGCTGAGGCGCGCGGCGGAAACCAGGCGTTCGAAACGGCTTATGGCGAGGCGCTGCCCCGCGTGCGCGGCGCGGGCGCGGCGGGAAGCGATTCCTGGGTGCAGGCGCAGGAAGCCATTTCGCGGATCGAGGCGGCGCGGGCGATCAGTTCGAGCGCGCTGGCCGACTTCGACGTCTGGCTGACGGAAATTTCCGCTGTGCCGGTCAACGCCGAATTGTGGGCCGAGATCGGCCAGGACCGCGCAGCGATCGCCGCGCTGACCGAAGCGCAGACGCGGCGATTGAACGCACTGCGGGCGAGCGTCAGCCAGCCTTGAGCGCGGCGGCGTGAGCGCGCGCCAACTGCACATAGTGAACCACGCCCGCGCGCATGCCGACCAGATCGGCCTCGCTGAGGTCGCGGACATATTTGGCCGGCCGCCCCGCCCACAATTGGCCCGAGGGGATGGTCTTGCCCGGAGTCAGCATCGCGCCGGCGGCGAGCATCGCGTCGCTTTCGATCCGACAACCGTCCATCACGATCGAGCCGAGCCCGACAAAGGCGCGATCCTCCAACACGCAGCCGTGCACCATCGCCAGATGGCCGATCAGCACATCCTCGCCGATCAGGGTCGGGTGACCGTCCGGATTGCCCGGCCGTGGCGAATCGCAATGGAGGACGCTGCCGTCCTGGATGTTGGTGCGCGCGCCGATGCGGATCCGGTTCACGTCGCCGCGGAGCACGCAATTGTACCAGATGCTCGAATCCGCGCCCAATTCGATGTCGCCGATCAGCCGCGCGCCGGGCGCGACGAAAGCGGTCGGATCGATGCGCGGCATCTTGCCGCCGAAACCTACGAGTTGAGCGCCGTCCATTCTTCTTTCCCGATCCTGTAGACAATCACCGGGCCTTCCGCCCAATCCGGGCCGACATAGTCGAGGTCGGGCCGCCGCGTCATGCCGAGCCGCTCCATCAGACCCCAGCTCGGCCTGTTGCCGTCAACGGTCAGTGCGACGACCTGCTCCGCCTGCGTGCGCGTGAAGGCAAAAGCGAGCGAGGCGGAAGCGGCCTCCTTGGCGAAACCTTGCCCCCAGACATCCTCGCGCAGGCGCCAGCCGATTTCGTGCACGCCCTCGATTTTCGTGCCCGGATCGTCGGCCAGCTTGATCCCGCAAAAGCCCAGCAGTTCGCCATCTGCCTTCCGCTCGACTGCCCAGAAGGTGAAGCCGCGCTCGGCTTCCCAGCGGGGCAATCGGGACAACAGCATCTCGCGCACATGCGCCGGATCGCGCACGCCGCCGAGCCATTGCATCACCTCCGGCGTGTTGGTGTGGCGCAGGAACGGCTCGACGTCGCTCTCGGTCCAGGAGCGAAGCCGCAGCAGCCCGGTCTCGAGGCTCATTGCCAGGGCATGCGGATCGGCCGCAGGATCGGGAGGATCGAGGCGTAATCGTCGCTCCAGCCGGCGAAGCTCTCATCCCGCTGCAAAGCCTCCCACTCCACATCCTCGCCGGACATCGCGACCAGCCGGTCGATCGTCTGAGGATTGCGGGACAGCGCGATCCATACCGAGACGGTGGAGTTCAGCACCCGCTCGCGCGCCGTGGGCTGGTAATCGAGCAAGGCAGCGCGCCAGCCGCCGCTTTCCGCCAGATCGGCGATCACCGGCCGCAGATCGAGATAGCGGTTGGAGATGTGGAACAGGACGATGCCGTCATGCTGCACGGTGCTGCCGTAGGCGGCCAGCGCTTCGCGGGTGAGCAAATGCATCGGCACCGCATCGGACGAGAAGGCATCGACGGCGAGGATATCCATCGAGTTTTCCGGCTGCTCCGCGACGCGGATGCGGGCGTCGCCCAGCACGATCTCGGCATCCGGCGCGCAACGCGACAGGAAGCTGAACTTGCTTCGGGCGATATCGACCATGACGGGGTCGATCTCGAAGATTTTCCAGGTTTGGCCCGGCTGCTTGTAGCAAGCGAGCGTCCCGGTCCCGAGCCCGACCACGCCGATCCGCGCGTTGGGGCCGAACAGTTCCGGCGCGTGGGTCATCGCATAGCCGACGCCGGAGCGGCGGGCATAATAACTGGTCGGCTCGGTCTCCGAGCCCGGAACCCTATTCTGGACGCCGTGCATGGTGGTGCCGTGCATCAACTGCGTCTCCACCGGCTGACCGTCGCGGTCAGCGAAGGTCGTCACCTGATAGATGCCGAAATAGGAACGGGTGCGCGCACCGCCGACCGATTCCTGCAACACCGACCAGCCGCCATAGCTCAGCATCAGGGCGGCGAGGCTGAGCGCGAAGGGCAGCCGCCGGCCGACGCAGGCCAGCACGAGAAGCGAGATCACGATGATCCCCGCGACCGACGCATAGCCAAAGGCATAACGCTCGACGGCGAAGGAGATGAGCAAGGCCACGACCGGCAGGATCAGAGTCAAGGCGCGGACAAGATGCCGCGGCCAGGGGACCAGAGCGGTCTGCGGCACGAGCAAGGCGGCGGCGAGAATGAGCAATGGATGCTCATAGGCCCAGTCGAACACCAACGGCGCGATGATCGCGCAGAACAAACCGCCGATCATCCCGCCGAACGACATTGCGAGGTAGAATTTGGTGAGGTGGCCTACGGCGGGCCGCGAGCGGAACATTGCGGTGTGCAGCGCGACCGCCACGGCGAAGAGCAGCAACAGGCCGAGCGTGGCGGCGAAGAAGGGATTGCCGGACGCGCGGGCGAAGGCGAGGCCACCCGCGATCAGAATGATCAAAGGCGCGAGCAAGGTGATGAAGTCCGCCGCGCCTCTTCGTGAGGCGAAGGCGACGACGAAGCTCAGCAGATAAAGGCCGAGCGGCAGCACCCACAGCAAGGGAATGGCGACGATGTCGGTGGTGAGATGGGTCGTCGTCGACAGCATCAGGCCGGAGGGGATCGCGGCCAAAGCGATCCAGTGCAGCACCTGGCGGGTGGTGGGCGGCGGCGCGGTCTCTTCCGGCAACTTTTCGACCGCATGGCCCGGCACGGTCACCGCGCAGCCGATCACGAGCAAAACGAGGACGGCGTAGATGCCCGTCCACAGCCAGCTCTGCTCCTGCAGAGTCATCATCGGCTCGACGAGCAGAGGATAGGAGATCAGCCCCGCGAAACTGCCGAGATTGGAGGCCGCATAGAGCGGGTATGGATCGCCGCGGCTCGTCTCCAGCGCATACCAGCGCTGCATCAATGGCGCCTGGGCGGAGACGATGAAGAAGAGCGGGCCGATCGAGGCGATCAGGAACCACGGCACCCACAGGGCCGGGCTCGAATCGACCGGTGGCACCCATTGCTGCAGGCCGATCGGCAGCATCAAAGCGGCAAGACCGAACAGCACCACATGGACGCCGACCTGATGCCGCGGGCGGAGGCGGGCCAGATAATGGGCGTAGGCGTAACCGGCGAGCAGCAGGAACTGGTAAACCAGCATCGCGCTGTTCCACACCGCCGGCGCGCCGCCGATCCTCGGCAAGGCCATGCGCGCGATCATCGGCTGGGTCAGAAACAGCAGGAAGGACCCGACCACGATCGTGGTGAGGAACAGGGGCTTGGCGAAGCGCTCATTGCTCTTCGCGCCCAATGCGGTTGCGTCCGTCACGTCGCTTATTCCCCCAGATCCCCGCCCGTCAGCCGAGCAGCCGCGCCGCCACCGGCGCGTGATAAGTCAAAACACCGGAGCAGCCGGCCCGCTTGAAGGCGGTCAGCGTCTCCAGAACCAATGCGTCGCGATCCCCTGCCCCGGCCGCGGCGGCGGCCTCGATCATCGCATATTCGCCGCTCACCTGATAGGCGAAGACCGGCATGCCGAACCGCTCGCGCACGCGCCAGATGATGTCGAGATAGGCCAGGCCCGGCTTCACCATGACGTGATCGGCGCCCTCGGCAATATCCAGCGCCACTTCGCGCAGCGCCTCGGAGCCGTTGCGCGGGTCCATCTGATAGGTCTTCTTGTCGCCTTTCAGCAGGCCGCGGCTGCCGACGGCGTCGCGGAACGGGCCGTAAAAGGCGCTCGCATATTTGGCGGCATAGGCCATCAATTGGACGTTGCAGTGCCCGGCTTGCTCGAGCGCCGTGCGGATCGCGCCGATCCGGCCATCCATCATGTCGGACGGGGCGACGATATCGGCGCCGGCTTCGGCCTGCACCACGGCCTGCTCGGTGAGGAGCGCGACCGTATCGTCATTCAGAACGTAGCCGCTGCCGTCGACCAGCCCGTCATGGCCGTGCGCGGTGTAGGGATCGAGCGCGACATCGGTCAGCACGCCGACTTCCGGGGCCGCGTCCTTCGCCGCCTTGACCGCGCGGCAGATGAGATTGTCGCGGTTCAGCGCCTCGCGGCCGTCATCGGTGCGCAGCCCCGGCGGCGTGTTCGGAAACAGAGCGATGCACGGAATGCCGAGGTCGCGCGCTTCGCGGGCCCGCGCCGCAATCCCCGCCATCGACCAGCGCGATACGCCAGGCAAAGCGGCGATCGGCTCTTCCGCGTCGCCATCGGCGATGAAGAGCGGCCAGATCAGATCGGCGGGCGACAGGCTGGTCTCCGCGACCAGCGAGCGGCTCCAGGGGGCGACGCGCGTTCGGCGCATGCGAATGTGCGGAAAAGAGGACATGGTGTGTCAGCGGCTTAGCGCAGTGCCCGGCGCGGTCAACCGGTCGGGTTGAGCCGGCCACCCGGCTCCATCGTCGCCTCGCTCTCCTCGATGCACTCGTCAGGCGTCGGCGGCGGCGTCATTCGCGCCTTTCGCCAGCCGCCACGCGCGTAATAGGCCAAGGCGAGCAGCATGTTCGCGAGCGAGCTGGCCGGGAAGCTCAGCCACAAAGCGTCGGCCCCCAACCAGTCATAGGTGGCGGCGATCCAGCCGAAGCGAACGACGACCAGCCCGATCGTCAGGATCACCAAAGGCGCGATCACCGCGCCATTGGCCCGCACCGTGCCGAAGATCACCAGGGTCACGCCGAACAGCAGGAAGCTCCAGGTCGCGAGCAGATGGATGTGCTGGGCGATCGGCACCGCCGCGCTGTCCGGCCCGAGGAACAGGGTCAGCGCCGCATGGTCCACCGCGAACAGCACCGCCACCAGCACGCCGGTCAGCAGGAAGTGGAACAGGATGCCGACGCGGGTCACCGTCCCCACCCGGTCCCAGCGGCCGGCGCCGATATTCTGCGCCGCCATCGCGCTGACCGCCGCGCCCAGCGCCATTGCCGGCATCTGCAGATAGCCCCACAATTGCATCGCCACGCCGAACGCCGCCGTGGTCTCCACGCCCTCGCGATTCACCAGACCGAACAAAGCGACGCCGGAAGCGGAGATGACGATCATCTGCATCCCCATCGGCAGCCCCTTGGCGACGATGTTGCGCAGCAGGCCCCAATCGGGCTTCAGATAGGCCAGTTCCGGGCCCTTCAGGCGCAGCGGCAGGTCACGGACATAGATGGTGACCAGCATCGCGACGACGCTGACCCAATTGGCGATCACTGTGGCGGCGGCGGAGCCGGCAATGCCCATTTCCGGCGCCGGGCCGAGGCCGAGAATGAAGACCGGGTTCAGTCCCGCGTCGAGGATGACGGCGAGGATCATGAACCAGAGTGGCGTCATCGCATCGCCGCTGCCGCGCAGGGCCATCGAAAACATCGACATCAGCAGCAATGGCGGCATGGCGATGAAGATGACACGCAGATAGGCGAGCGCATGCTCCTCCGCTCCCGAAGGCGTGCCGAGAGCGGACAGAATAGCGGGCGCGAGCAGCCAGCCGGCCAGCCCGATCAGCAAGGCAATGACAAAGAAGGCGCCGGTCGCCGTGCCCATCACCCGCCGCGCCTCGTCCACATCGCGCCGGCCGAACGCCTGCCCGATCAGGATCGTCGCCGCCATGCCGAAGCCGAACACGAAGCTGGCCAGCAGAAACATGATGATATGGGCGTTGGAGGTCGCGGCCAGCGCGTCCTCGCCCAGGAAACGGCCGACCCAGATCGCGTTGACCGAGCCGTTTAGCGACTGGAGGATCGACGAGCCGAGCGTCGGCAACGCAAAGGCCAGCAACGTCCAACCGATCGGTCCGGTGGTCAGGTCGCGAACACCGGCCCGGCTTGCCATCAGCCGAGCCGCGCCAGGGCAGCCCGGTATTTCTCCGCGTCGGAAGCCTTTTCGGCGTGGTCGGCCCGCGCCTTCTCCACCGCCTCGGGCTTGGCCCGTTCGACGAAGCTTGGATTGTTCAGGCGCCCAGCCAACGAGTCGCGCTCCTTCTCCGCCGCCTCAGCCGCTTTCTGCAGGCGCGTCTTCTCGGCGGCGATGTCGATCACGCCTTCGAGCGGCAGGCTGTAGGTGGCCTCGTCGACCACGACCTGCGCGGCGCCGCCTTGCACGGCGTCGCTGCTGATCGCCTCGATCCGCGCGAGGCGTTGCAGCGCAGCCCGGTTGCGGTCGATCCGCGCCTGGGTCGCGGCCGTCGCGCCGCTCACATGCAGCGGCAGCTTCGCGCCCGGCGGCACGTTCAGTTCGGCCCGAGCGGCGCGGATGCCGCCAACCAGGCGGATCAGCCAGTCGATCTCCGGCCCGGCCTCGGGATCGAGCGCCTGCGCGTCGGCCATCGGCCATTTCGCGGTGATCAGGGGATGTTCGGGCCGCTCCCGCATCGCACCCCACAATTCCTCGGTCACGAACGGCATGAACGGGTGAAGCATGACCAAAATCTGGTCCAGCACCCAGCCGGCGACAGCCTTGGTCTCGTCGTCGATCTGGCCCTTGATCAGCTCCAGATACCAGTCGCAGAAGGTGTTCCAGACGAAGGCGTAGATCGTGTTCGCGCTCTCGTCGAAGCGATAGTCGGCGAGCGCGAGATCGATCGCCTGCACCGTCTTCACCGTCTCGCCGACGATCCAGCGATTGACCGGCAAAGTCGCGGCCGGCGGGTCGAGCTGGTCGCTGCCGCCGATGCCATTGGCCTGGCAGAAGCGCGCCCCATTCCACAGCTTGGTCGCGAAATTGCGGTAACCCTCGACGCGCTTCTCATCCATCTTGATGTCGCGGCCCTGGCTCTCCATCGCCGCCATGAAGAAGCGCAAGGCGTCGGCGCCATATTTGTCGATCAGCCCCAATGGATCGACGACATTGCCCTTGGACTTGGACATTTTCGCCCCGTCCGGAGCGCGCACCAGGCCGTGAAGGTAGAGCGTGCGGAACGGCACATCGCCCATGAAATGCATGCCCTGCATCATCATCCGCGCGTCCCAGAAGAACAGGATGTCGAAACCGGAAATCAGCACGTCGTTCGGGTAGCGGCCGCCAAGCTTGCGGTCGCCATCCTCGGGCCAGCCCATCGTCGCGAACGGCCAGAGCGCGGAGGAGAACCAGGTGTCGAGGACGTCGGGATCCTGTTCGAGCTTCACGCCCGGGCCGGCCTGCGCCTGCGCTTCCTCCTCGGTCAGCGCGACATATACCTTGTCGTCGTCACCGAACCAGGCCGGGATGCGGTGGCCCCACCAGAGCTGGCGGCTGACGCACCAGGGCTGGATGTTCTCCATCCAGTTGAAGAAGGTCTTCTCCCAGGTCTTCGGCACGATCTTGATCGCGCCGGACTGCACCGCCTGAATCGGTCCCTTCGCGAGCGTCTCGGCGTCGACATACCATTGGTCGGTCAGCCAAGGCTCGATCACTGCGTTGGAACGATCCCCGAACGGGGTCTGGATCGTGCGCGGCTCGGCGTCATGCTCCGCGCCTTCCTTGTCGATATGCGGCACCAGCACGCCGTCGGCCTTCAGCCGCTCGACCACCGCCTTGCGGGCGTCGGCAACGCCCAGGCCGAGCAGATCGTCGGGGATCAGGCCATCGGTGGTCTGGATCACCCGCGCCTTGGCATCGAGCATGTTCAGCATCTCGCCGGCCTTCATGCCCGCGCGCTTGCCCACCTCGAAATCGTTGAAATCGTGGCCCGGCGTGATCTTCACCGCGCCCGAGCCAAGCTCCGGATCGGCATGCTCGTCGGCGATGATCGGGATCAGTCGGCCGGTAATCGGCAGCTTCACCTGCTTGCCGATCATGTCCTTGTAGCGCGCATCCTCGGGATGCACCGCCACCGCCATGTCGGCGAGCATCGTCTCCGGCCGAGTCGTCGCGACGATGATCGAGCCGGAGCCGTCGGCGAGCGGGTAACCGATCTGCCAGAAGCTGCCCTTCACCTCGCGAGTCTCGACCTCGAGATCGCTGATCGCGGTGCCGAGGCCCGGATCCCAGTTCACCAGGCGCTTGTCGCGATAGATCAGGCCCTGATTGTAGAGATCGACGAACACCTTGAGGACGGCCTTGGAAAAGCCCTCGTCCATGGTGAAGCGCTCATTGGCCCAGTCCATCGAGCAGCCGAGCCGCTTCAACTGGCCCATGATCGCGCCGCCGCTCTCGGCTTTCCAGTCCCAGACCTTGGCGACGAATTCGTCGCGGCTGTAATTGGTGCGCTTGTCCTGGCGCTCCTCCATCTGCCGCTCGACCACCATCTGCGTGGCGATGCCGGCATGGTCCATGCCGACCACCCAGAGGGCGTCCTTGCCGCGCAGCCGCTCGTAGCGGGTCAGCACGTCCTGCAGCGTGTTGTCGAGCGCATGGCCGATGTGCAGCGAGCCGGTGACGTTGGGCGGCGGGTTGACGATCGTCCACGGCTCGGCGTTCGGCCGCTCCGGACGGAACAGGCCGTTCGCCTCCCAATGTTGATACCAGCGGGCCTCGATCGCGGCCGGGTCGAAAGTCTTGGGCAATTCGCTCATGCCGCGCGCTTAACCGCAGCGCGCGGCATAGGCAAAGCGGTTCCTGGCGCGGCCTATTGGCGCGGGCGCTCGCCACCCATGATCGGCCCCGCCCCCGGCTGCAGATGCTGCTGCAGCCAGCCATGGACCTCGCGATACCATTGGATCGAGTTTTGCGGCTTCAGGATCCAGTGATTCTCGTCCGGATACATGACGAGACGGGAGGCGATGTTGCGGCGCTGGAGCGCGTTGAACATGGCGAGCGACTGGCTGTACGGGATGCGATAGTCGCGCTCGCCGTGGATCACGAGCATCGGCGTGCGCCAGCGGGCGACGAAGCGGATCGGGTTCCAGCGCTCAAGCGACTCGGCCGCGCGCCGCTCCCACGGCACGCCGCCATTTTCCCATTCGGTGAACCAGAGCTCTTCGGTCTCGTAGGCCATCACCCGCGTGTCGAAGATGCCGGCGTGGCTGACCAGGCACTTGAACCCGTCCGGCCAATTGCCGGCGATCCAATTGACCATGTAGCCGCCATAGGAGCCGCCGAGCGCGCAGGCATTGGCCGTATCGAGCTGCCGGTCGATCATGCCCGCGGCGGCGAGGCCGAGGCGCAGATCTTCGAGCGGCTTGCCGCCCCAGTCGCGGTTGATCGCATCGGTGAAGGCCTGGCCGTAGCCGGTCGAGCCGTGGAAATCGACGGACACGGAGGCATAGCCCGGCGCCGAGAACAGCCGCGGGTTCCAGCGATAGGACCAGCTGTTGTTGAAGCTGCCCTGCGGCCCGCCGTGGATGATGAAGGCGACCGGCAGGCTGCGGCTGGGCGAGACCGGCTTCACGATCTGGCCCCACACCCGGTCCCCGCCGGCGCCGCGGAAGTTGAAGCGGCGATAGGAGACGGGATCGAGCTCGGCGAGCAGGGCCGCGTTGATCGAGGTCAGGCGCTGCGGATTGCCGCCACGCGCCGGGAGCCGCCAAATATCATCGGGCGTCTCGACGCTGTTCAGCGTGTAGATGATCGAACCATCCGCCAGCGGCGTGACATTGCCGACCGTACCGGCCTGGGTCAGGCGGGTGACCCGGCCATTGCCCACCTCGACCCGGAACAAGGGCGTGTCGAGCGTGTCCTGCGCGGTGACGAGCAGGCTCCGGCCGTCCTGCGCCCAGGCGATCGAGCCGACCGAGCGGTCCCAGTCGGAGGTCAGCGCCCGCACCTGGCCGCTCCGCAGATCGCGCAGATAGATGATCTGGCGGTCAGCCTCGTAGCCCGGCCGCGCCATGGCGGTGTAGGCCAGCCAGCGGCCGTCGGGAGACACGGAAGGACCCGTGTCCATCGCCTGGTTCGCCCGGGTCAGATTCTCCGGCGGATCGCCGTCGCGCACCGCATAGATATCGAGATTGGTCGAGGTCGGCTCGGCGCGGCCCGCTTCGCGCAGGGTGAAGAACAGCACCCGCCCGTCCGGGCTCCAGGCCAATTCCTCCGCGCCACCGAACGGCCGGGTCGGCGCATGGCCGCGAAGGCCCGGGGCGACCGGAACGCCGCTGCCCGTGGCGCGGCCGGCCCGGCCCCCGGCC
>JAFAEG010000053.1 GCA_023424095.1 Pseudomonadota bacterium
AAAACTACGCCCGCCTCGGGGCGCGGCCCCTCCACCATGCTGCGCATGGTCGCCCTCCCCGAGAAATCGCGGGGAGGATTGAGGTCACTTCCAATCGAACGCCAGCGGTGCTTCCCGGAAGGCGAAACGGTCGAGGTGCCGCGCGACCGCGCCCTTGAGCGCGTCGAGCTGCCCCGGTGCGCTCGCCTCGATCCGGCATTCCAGCGCCTCAGGAGACGCGGTGAACACTACCACCGCATCGCCCGGCCAATCGGCGCCGCGAGCGTCGTGGGGGAAGGTGACCTTCCCCCGCTCCGCGTCGAACTCCACCGCCAGATTGTGCTGCCAATGCTTGCAGAGCTGCTGGAGATAGCGGCTCGCCTGCCTGGTCGGCACGATGGCGGTGGCGGTCGTCGGGTCGCTCACAGCCGCTCGATCTTCTTCGCGGCTTCGTCGAGCACGTCGGCGATCTTGTGCAGCGTCTCGTCGTCCAGGCCGTCGCGCTGGACGCGATGCCACAGAGCGGACAGCATGTTGCCGACCGCGCGGCTGATCGGGGCCCCGCCGGTGCGGCGCTCACGGTCGCCGGCGTCGGTGAGGCGAGCGATTAATGCGTCCACCTCTTCCTGCCGCTCGGCGAGATAGGCCACGCCTTCTGCGGTCGCCGCGAAGGCCTTGCGCGTGCCTTCCGTCGCCTGCTCCTCGATCTGGCCCATGTCCTGCAACATGGTCAGGGTCGGATAGACCACGCCGGGGCTCGGCGCGTAGCTGCCACCGGTCATTTCCTCGATCGACTGGATGAGGTCGTAACCGTGCCGGGGCTGGTCGGCGATCAGCTTGAGCAGGACCAGGCGCAATTCGCCCGGCTTGAACATGCCGCGTCGTCCGCCGCGACCACGGCCGCCGCCGCCGCCGCCCCACTGGCTCCAGTCGCCGCCCCAATTCTGGCCGCCGCCGAAGCCGCCGCGCCCCATGCCCATCGCGAAAATGGCTTCGGGGAAATTGCGGCCGCGGGGGCCGCATCCATGCATCTTGAATCTCATATCGAACTCCTTCTTGATGCAGCAAAGATATATCTTTCACTTACGATCGACAAGGGGCGCGGCAATTTTCCTGAAACGGGGTCCGCCGGCGTCTCTTCCCACCGACACGCCACGTGCGATTTCACGCAATTTCGACGCCGCTCGAAAGCGATTGTTTACGCTCCTGTGCGAGAGACTTTCGGCAGCTTCACCAAGCGTCGGGGGGATCGACCTGAATGAGTCTTACTGCCCGATTCGTAGGTGGCTTCGGGCGTGCGGCGCGTGAGGGTCAGGCCGAGAGCGACTATGCGGCCGAATCGCTCGACAGCGAACTCGCCTTGCTCATGCTGCGCGGCCACGAGGCGCAGAGCAGCGGCTGGTTCTGGGCCACCGACCGCACCGGCCGGCTGATCTATCTGACCGAGCGGGTGTCCCGCGAATTGCAGCGCGACGGCGAACCCGTGCTCGACAAAATGTTGAGCGATCTGTTCGAGGTGAGCGGCGATTCCGAAGGCTCGGAGCGGACGCTGGCCTTCCACCTCCACGCCCGCACCTCGTTCGCGAATTTCGAGGTCCGCTCGCGCGACGATCGCGACCGGGTCTGGACCATTTCCGGACGCCCGCACATCGACGAGCTCGACCAGTTCCGCGGCTTCGTCGGCTATGGCTCGGACCTGTCGGCCGAACGCCGGCTCGATGCCGAAACCAAGCGGCTGGCGATGACCGACGCGTTGACCGGCCTCGCCAATCGCGCGCGCATGCGCTCGTCGCTCGACCAGGTGATCCTGCAGCTGGAGCGGATGCACCGGCCGGTCGCCTTGTTCATGCTCGATCTCGACCGCTTCAAGGCGGTCAACGACACGCTCGGCCACCAGAGCGGTGATACCCTGCTGACCGTGGTCGCGCAGCGGCTGGAAAGCTGCGTCGGCGACAAGGGGCTGGTCGGCCGGCTGGGCGGCGACGAGTTTCAGGTGATCGTTTCCAATTACCGCAATGTCGGCGAGCTGGAGCAATTGGCGGAGCGGATCATCTCCTCGCTGTCGCAGCCTTATTTCATCAAGGGCGCCAACGTGCTGATCGGCTGTTCGATCGGCATCTCGGTCGCGCCGGATCATGGCCGCGAGCCCGAGACGTTGATCCGCAACGCCGATCTGTCGCTCTACGAAGCCAAGGCGCAGGGGCGCGGCCGGCACAGCTTTTTCCGCGAGGAATTGCTGACGCTGGCCCAGTCCCGCAAGACGCTGGAGGACGACCTTCGCCGGGCGCTGGAGCGCGGCGAATTCTGGCTGGCCTATCAGCCGGTGGTTAGCACCGCGAGCAGCGAGATCGTCGGCTATGAGGCGCTGATCCGCTGGAGCCATCCGACCCTGGGGTTGATCTCTCCGGCCGATTTCATCCCGATCGCCGAGGATTCCCGGCTGATCGACCCGATCGGCGAGTGGGTGCTGCGCACCGCCTGCGCGGACGCGGCGAAATGGCCGCGCCCGGTCCGGGTCGCGGTCAACGTCTCGACCATCCAGTTCGCGCGGGCCTCGCTGCCGGCAGTGGTGGCGAACGCGCTGGCCCAGTCCGGGCTGGCGCCCGAGCGGCTGGAACTGGAAATCACCGAAAGCGTGTTCCTCAACGAGGACGAATCCACCGAACGGATGCTGGCGACGCTGAAAAAGACCGGGATCCGGCTGGCGCTCGACGATTTCGGCACCGGCTATTCGTCGCTCGCCTATTTGAAGAAAGCGCCGTTCGACAAGGTCAAGATCGACCAGAGCTTCGTGAAGGGCGCGGCGCACGACAAGCGCAACACCGCGATCATCCGGGCGGTGACGACAATCGCCGAGACGCTGGGCCTGGAAACCACCGCGGAAGGGGTCGAGACGCAGGACGAGATCGAGCTGATCCGCTCATTGGGTTGCTCGCACATCCAGGGCTACGTGTTCGGCAAGCCGATGCCCGACGCGGACGTGATCGCGGCCTTGTCCGGCGGCGCCGAGGTCAAGCCGATCGGCCTCAAGACCAGCCGCCCCGTTCGCCAGAAATTGCTCCGCTCGACCCGCATCCAGCATAATGGCGCGAAGAGCGGTGCGCGTATCCGCGACGTCTCACCGACCGGCATGATGATCGACGGCTATACCGCCAAATTGCAGCCGGGCGACGAGGTCGTGATCGAGACGATGGAGGGGCGGCTGGTGAAGTCGCTGATCGTGTGGACGGTCGACGGCCGCGCCGGCCTGCATTTCAGCGAAGGCGAGGCCAAGGCGCCTTCGAAGCGGCGCTAGTCACGCGCCGCGCACTCCCGTAGCATCGCGCCGGTTCGTTCGGCCCGAGAGGGGAGGATCTTCGCCATGATGAAGCCAGCCGCCACCGCCTTTGTCGCGCTTTCCCTGTGTCTGGTCGCCGGCTGCAATCGCGGCGCCGCCAACAATAGCGCTGCCGCCAACGTGGTTCATAATTCGCCGGCACCGGCCGCAAATGTGAGCGCGAACGCTGTTGCCCCGGCCGCGAACGGCACGCGTCTGGCCCTTTTGCCGAACGGCCTCGAAGCGATCGAGGCGAATGGCCGCCGCGACACGCTCGCGTTCGGAAGTCCGGTGACCACCGCGATTGCCGGTCTGACAGTCATGTACGGCGCGCCGATGGCGGATGAGGTCAATAGCGACTGCGGCGCCGGTGCAACGCGGATCGTGCGCTGGTCGAACGGCCTTCGCATCCTCGCCCAGAACGATCAGGTGCAGGGCTGGGAAGTCAGCGCCCCGGGCATCTACGCGCTTGGGGACTTGCAGGTCGGCATGACGCGCGCCCAGCTCGAGGCCAATCACGCGAGCTTCGAGCAGAGCAGTCTCGGCACCGAATGGACGGTCGGCGATGGCGATCAGACGGTGAGCGGCCTGCTCGGCGACGATGGCAATGTCCGCGCCATGTGGGCGGGCCTGACCTGTCATATGACCTGAGCTGACCGGCGCGATTGACGCGCCGTTTCGCTTTTGTTCTATGGGCCGGTGACCCGGATCGCCGACACGCTCTCGATCCCCCTCGCGCGGCGCATCGCCCTCGCGGCGCAGGGCTTTGGCGTCGCGCGACCGGATGCGGTGACGAGCGCGCATCTGCGCCGCACGGTCGACCGCCTCGGCCTGCACCAGATCGACAGCGTCAACGTGCTGGCCCGCGCGCATTATCTGCCGGCCTTCTCGCGATTGGGCGCTTATGATCGCGGCCTGCTCGACGAAGCCGCCTGGGGGTCGAAGCGCAAGCGCAGCCTGTTCGAATATTGGGCGCACGAGGCGTCCCTGCTGCCACTCGCGCTGCATCCCTACCTTCGCTGGCGGATGGAGGAAGCGGATCGCGGTCTGCGCGGCTGGACGCGGCTCAAGGCCTTTGCCCATGAGCGCCGGGCCGAGGCGGATGCGATCCTGGCCCGCATTCGCAGCGATGGGCCGATGGCCGCGTCGGACTTCGAACATGGCAAGAGCCGGTCGGGCTGGTGGGAATGGGGCGAGACCAAGCAGGCGCTCGAATTCCTGTTCTGGGCCGGCCACATCACCACCGCCACCCGGCGCGGCAGTTTCGAGCGGGTTTATAACCTGACCGAGCGGGTGATCCCCAAGCCGATCCTCGCCTTGCCGACGCCGACACCAGCCGCAGCGCATCGGCACCTGATCGAGCATGCAGCACGCGCCCACGGCGTCGCCACCGCCGCCGACCTGCGCGATTATTTCCGCCTCAAGCCTGAAGAGGCCAAGCCGGCGATCGACGCCCTGGTCGAAGAGGGCGCATTACTGCCCGTGCAGGTCGAGGGGTGGCGGCAGCCGGCCTTCCTGCATGCCGGGGCACGTCGGCCGCGCAGGATCGAGAGTGAGGCCCTGATCGCTCCGTTCGATCCCCTGATCTGGGAGCGGGCCCGCACCGAACGGCTGTTCGGCTTTCACTATCGGATCGAAATCTACGTGCCGCAGGACAAGCGCCGGCATGGCTATTACGTCCTGCCCTTCCTGCTGTACGACCGGTTGGTCGCGCGCGTGGACCTGAAGAGCGATCGGCAGAATGGAAGGCTGTTGGCGCAGCGGGTGAGCTATGAGCCCGGCGCGCCGGCGGGGGCGCGCGAGCGGCTCTCTGCCGAGCTCGAATTGATGGCCGAATGGCTGGGGCTGGCGCCGCCGCAATTGCTGTAATAGCCTATCCGATTCAGAGCCGGCGCAAGACCGGCCGCGGGGAGACGATGAATGGCTACAGGCGCAGGCGGGCATATCCGGCTGAATTCGCATCCGGGATCGCGCAAGCCGGCGCGCTTTCCGATCCAATGGGGTGCGGCGGGCGCCGATGCGCGCGGACCGGTGATCGCGACGGTGAATGCCGGGCAGGATCGCAATGCGATCGGTGCGCATGGCGGTTCCTATTCGATCTACCGCGCGCTGGCCATTTCGTCCGGGGCGATGGACCCGCAGGCGCGGCCCGATCTGCACGACACCTCGCCGATCATCGACATCGGCCCGCACCCGCAATGGGACGATCCGGCGAAGATCGTCTCACTGGATCCGTGGGGCCATCGCGTCGCGCTCGATTATGGCAGCCTGATCGCGGACGGCATGGACATCCGCCCGAGCATCGCGATCACCAAGGCGCGGCTGACCTTGCCGGAAATCCAGTCGGCGATCGCCGCCGGCCGGCTGAAGGTCGATGGCGAGCTGGTGCATGAGGCGGGCGACGTGTCGGTCACCAAGATCGCAGTCGATCCGGTCTGGTGGCTGCCGGGCATCGCCGAGCGGTTCGGAGTGGGCGAGGGCGCGCTCCGCCGCTGCCTCTTCGAACAGACCGGCGGCATGTATACCGAATTGGTCACGCGGCCGGACCTCAGCGTCTTTCTTCCGCCGATCGGGGGCATGACGCTCTACATTTTCGGCGATCCCGAGCAGCTCGGCCACAAGCCGCTCACCTGCCGCGTTCACGACGAATGCAATGGCTCCGACGTGTTCGGCTCCGACATCTGCACCTGCCGGCCGTATCTCACGCACGGCATCGAGGAAGCGACGCGGGCGGCGCAGGACGGCGGCGTCGGCCTGATCGTCTATAATCGCAAGGAGGGCAGGGCGCTTGGCGAAGTGACCAAGTTCCTCGTCTACAATGCCCGCAAGCGTCAGCCGGGCGGCGACCAAGCCGCGACCTATTTCGAGCGGACCGAATGCGTCGCCGGCGTGCAGGATGCGCGCTTCCAGCAATTGATGCCGGACGTCATCCACTGGCTCGGCATCCGCCGCATTGACCGCTTCGTTTCCATGTCGAACATGAAACATGACGCTTTGGCCGAAGGCGGCGTGGACATTGGCGAGCGCGTGCCGATACCCGCCGATCTGATCCCGCCCGACGCGAGCGTGGAGATGGAGGCGAAGAAAGCGGCGGGTTACTTCACCCCGGAAGGGGCGCCAAGCGAAGAGGAATTGCGCAAGACGGTCGGCCGCGATCTGGGGCGGTTCTGACGACGTGACGACAGCGGAACAGCAAGTGCGCGGGCTGCTCAATGCGGCCGCGGTGCGGGATCGGGCGCATGAGATGCTCGATCTGGCCATCGCCGGCGCGGTTGAGGGGTGGTGCGTCGATCTGTCTCGGCTGGCGGCGGCGGCGGACATCACGGTGCAAGTGACGCGGGAGCAATATCCCGATCTGGTCATTCCCTTCCATGCGCGCTCGCGGCACTTCGTCGCCGGGCCGCCCGTGTTGCCGGAAGACCCGACCGAACGCGGCCGCGCGGCCTTCGATCTGATCATCCTTTCGGTCCTGCTCGACGCGGGCACCGGACCGGGCTGGCGTTTCGCCGATCCGGTGTCGGGCGCGACCTACGCCCGCTCCGAAGGGCTGGCGGTGGCGAGCCAGCGGATGATCGAAAGCGGCGCGCTGGACGGGTCCGGCGAGGCGCTGGCCAGGCTCGATCCTGCTCTGCTTGCCGCGGGTTTCCAGGTATCCGAGACCAATCCCCTGCTCGGGGTGGATGGCCGGGCCGCCTTGCTCCGCCGCCTGGGCGGGCAGGTGCTGGCGCGGCCGGACCTGTTTCCCGGCGGGCGGCTGGGCGGCCTGTTCGATGTGATCGCCGCACGGGGCAGCACCAGCGGGCCGGCAATCTTAGAATTTCTGCTGGAAGCACTCGGCCCAGTTTGGGCGAACCGGCTGGAGCTTCACGGCGTCCCGCTCGGCGATTGCTGGCGGCATCCGGCGATCAAGCGCGACGACGCAACCGATGGCCTCGTGCCGATCCACAAGCTCTCGCAATGGCTGACCTACTCGCTGATCGAGCCGCTGCAGGAGAGCGGCTTCGCGGTCACGGATATCGACGGCCTCACCGGCTTGGCCGAATATCGCAATGGCGGCCTGTTCATGGACACTGGCGTGCTGACGCTCGCCGATCCGGACGATGCGGGACGGCCGCACGACGTCTCCGGCCCGCTCATCGTCGCCTGGCGCGCGATGACGGTGGCCTTGCTCGACCGGCTGGCGCCGTTGGTGCGCGAGCGGCTGGGCGTCGACGCGGCGGATTTCCCGCTCGCCTGCATGCTGGAAGGCGGCACCTGGGCGGCCGGACGCCGGCTCGCGGCGGAACAGCGCGAGGGCGGCGGCCCGCCCCTTAACATCATTTCAGACGGGACAGTATTCTGATGATCGACGGCCTCACCATCGTTTCCCACCCTCTGGTCCAGCACAAGCTGACCAAGATGCGCGACCAGAATACGCCGACTTCGGTATTCCGCGCCCTCGTCCGCGAGATCGCGACCCTGCTCTGCTATGAGGTGACGCGCGACCTGCCGACCGAATTGCAGGCGATCACGACGCCGATCACCGACACCGATGCGCCGGTGATCGCGGGCAAGAAATTGGTGGTCGCGCCGGTGCTGCGCGCCGGGCTGGCGATGGCGGAGGGCATGCTCGATCTCGTGCCGTCAGCGCGGCTTGCGCATATCGGCCTGTATCGCGACCCGCTCTCGCTCGAGGCGGTCGAATATTATTTCAAGACGCCGGAGGATTGCGCCGAGCGGCTGGTGATCGTGGTCGATCCGATGCTGGCGACCGGCCACACCGCGATCGCGGCGATCGACCGGCTGAAGGAAGCGGGCGTCGTTGACCTGCGCTTCGTCTGCCTGCTCGCAGCGCGGCCGGGGGTGGAGGCGGTGCGCGCCGCCCATCCCGACGTGCCGATCTGGGCGGCGGGGCTGGACGAGCAATTGAACGATCACGGCTATATCGTCCCCGGCCTCGGCGACGCCGGCGACCGGATGTACGGGACGCGCTAGCTAGCCGAGCAGCAAGCGGATTGCGCCCTGCCGGTCGATATTGGCCTGGGCGCGCAGCGATAAAGCGGTGTGGCTGGAGAGGTTGACGGGCGCGGCATCCTGCGCCGGCTCGTCGGTGTCGGCGCGATTGATGCGGACGCGCAGCCGCCGTTCCGCCTTCACCGCATTTTGCGAGATGCTGAGGCCGCCGGCCTGGCCCCAGCGCCGGACGAAGTCGGAGCCGGCGACATCGACCCGGACGCCGTGAAAGCCCGGCGCGAAGCCGCTCGCGGTGGCGGCAGGGACGGGGCCGATCCGGGACATAGGCTCCCTCTGGCCTAAGCGGCTTAAGGGCGGGCGGAGAGGCGGGACTAATCGCGAATTAGGGATGTTGGCCGATGGCAGCCCAGTCGAGGCCAAACCGGGCAAGATATTTGCGCAGGCGATCTGCGTCGTTGGCGCTGCTGCGGCGCAGGCGGGAGGCGGCGAACAGGGTTCGCCCGGCTTCCGACAATGACCGGCTCGCGCGGCAGACACGGATCGTCTCGGCCAGCTGGACGCGGTCGAACGGGTCGATGGCCGCAGCCGCCTCGTCGTCGAGCAGCGCCGAGACCGCATCATCTTCCACCGTGCCGGACCAGAGCCGCTTCAGCCGCATGATCTCCTCGCGGACGCACTCCACGTCGATCCGACCGCGCGGGCTCAGCGTCGCCATCCGCGTGACGCTCGCGGCGAGGTCGCGAAAGTTGCCGGGCCAACGCGCTTCCGGCGACGCGGCGAATTCTAGATAGAGCGCGCGCGCTTCCTTGTTGAAACTCGCCCTTTCGCCTTCGCGTTCGGCAAAGCGGTCCAGTTCGTAGTCGAGATTGGGTGCGATATCCTCCCGCCGCTCGGCGAGTCCGGGAAGAGCGAAGGTCCATAGGTTCAAGCGCGAATAGAGATCCTCGCGGAAGCGGCCTTCCGCGACCGCCGCGCCGAGTTTGCGATTGGTGCCGGCAATCAGCTGGAAATCGGATGATGCCTCGCGGTCCGCGCCGACCGGGAGAAACGTCTTGTCCTCGATCGCTCGAAGGATCATCGCCTGCTCGTCCAGCCCCAGCTCGCCGATCTCGTCGAGGAACAGCATGCCCTTGTCGGCAGCGCGCAACAGGCCGGGCCGGTCGGCGGCTGCGCCGGTGAAAGCGCCCTTTTTGTGCCCAAACAAAGCCGACATCGCGCTGTCGCCTCGCAGGGTCGCGCAATTCACCTCGACGAAGGCGCCGCCAACCTGATGCTGGGCGCGCTTGAGCTCGTAAATACGCCGCGCGAGCTGGCTCTTGCCTGCGCCTGTGGGGCCGGTCAGCAGCATCGGCGCGCGCGAGCGGGCGGCCACGCGCTCGATCTCGTCGATCATGCGGTTGAAGGCCGGGTTGCGCGTTTCGATCCCGGATTTCAGGAAGGATTTGCTGTCCGACGCCGCCACCGCGAAGCGGGTGGCGATGCTGTCGTAGCGGGAAAGGTCCAGGTCGATTGCGGTCCAGGTGCCCGCAGCGCTGACGCTGCCGCGCGCCGGCTGGGTCTGCAGCAGCCGGCCGGGCAGATAGCGCGCCTCGCTCAGCAGGAAGAGGCAGATCTGCGCGACGTGCGTACCGGTGGTGATGTGGATGAGATAATCCTCGACCTCCGGATCGAACGGCTCGGCCCGGGCGAAGTCGAGCAGCTTTCCGTACACCTCCTCGAAATCCCAGGGATCGGCGAAGTCGAGCAGGCGCGGATCGACCTTCGTCTCGGGCGAGACCGAGGCGATGTCCTCCGTCACATAATCGGCGAGCCGCCGGTGCGCGCTGCCGTGCAGCAGGACGAACCGATCGACGCGCAGATCCGGGTGCATCGTGAGGCCGACGGACGGCCGCCACTTGTTCCAGCGTGACGGCCCGAACTTGCTGGCATCGAGCGTGGAGCCAAGGAAGCCGATAACAGTGAGCGGTCGCATGCTTATCCTGTAAGATAAAAGAGTATCCAATTCGATAGCTATTTCGCGCCTCAGCTGTGCGTACTGCATTTCCAAATGTCGCGTGTCGACGGAAACAATCCTGCTGTTTCAGTATGTTGCGCAGGCCTGCCGTCTGTCGGCAGCGAAACTGGCACGCCTTCTGCTTTTATGTCGTCGTCGCACATGCGGATTTCATGTGCGGCGAGCGGCGTAAGTGGGGCGGCCGGAATGAGCCGGCCGCCCCGAAGGCGCCGAGAGATTCGAACAGGGAAGATGCACATGGCCAACAAGAGCCTCTTTGCTTCCGCGATCGCTAAACTGCTCCCGCGCACCGACATGGTGAACGAGGCGGGCGGTGTCGCTTATGCCTACGCGCCGCAGCATTTGCTGGCGCAGCTCGCCGCGACGGGCACGTTCAACGACGGCTTTTACGGGTCGGCGGAGGACCAGCTCGCCAAGGCGCTGGAGGCCGCGCAGGCCTGCGATCCGCACTTCGTCGCCCAGGCCGCGCTCTATGCGCGCCAGGCGGGGAAGATGAAGGATATGCCTGCCTTGCTGACCGCCTTGCTGACGGTGGCCGAGCCGGACCTCGCGGTCCGCATCTTTGGTCGCACGATCGACAATGGCCGTATGCTGCGCAGCTTCGTGCAGATCATGCGGTCGGGCCAGATCGGCCGGCGTTCGCTCGGCACGCGGCCGAAGCGGCTGGTGCAGCAGTGGCTGGAGCGTGCCTCCATCAAGCAGCTGATGCACGCCGCCACCGGCAACGATCCGAGCCTCGCGGACATCGTCAAGATGGTCCACCCGAAGCCCGCCGACGATGCTCGCAAGGCGTTTTACGGTTGGCTGATCGGGCGGCCCTATGACGTTGCCGCGCTGCCGGCGGAGATTGCCGCATTCGAGGCATGGAAGCGTGATCGCGCGTCTCCGCTGCCGGACGTGCCGTTCGAATGGCTAACCGCCTTTCCGCTGACCGCGGAGCATTGGGCGGAACTGTCCGGCCGGATCGGCTGGCAGGCGCTGCGCATGAACCTCAACACGCTCGCGCGGAATGGCGCGTTCGGTGTCGGGGGCGTGACGGAGCGTGTGGCCGGGCGGCTCGAGGATGCGGATGCAATCGCTCGTGCACGAGTGCTGCCGTACCAGTTGATGGTGGCGCTCGGTCAGGTTGGCGAGGGTGTGCCGCTGAAGGTGCAGGCCGCGCTGGAGACGGCGCTCGAGCATGCGCTTGCCGGTGTTCCGGCGGTCGGCGGAAATGTCGTGGTGTGCCCGGACGTGTCCGGCTCCATGCATTCGCCGGCGACCGGCTACCGCAAGGGCGCGACCTCGAAGGTGCGCTGCATCGACATCGCGGCCCTGGTCGCGGCGGCGGTGCTGCGGTCCAACCCGCAGGCCCGCGTGCTGCCGTTCGAGCAGCGCGTCGTGCCGCTGAAGCTCGATCCGTTCGCGCGGGTCGCGGCCAATGCGGCGAAGCTGGCCGGCGTGGGTGGCGGCGGGACGAACGTCTCGGCTCCGCTGGCGCAGTTGAACCGCGAGGGCGCTTCGGTCGATCTGGTGATCATCGTCTCCGACAATGAGAGCTGGATCGACACGAAGGGCGATAGCTGGCGGCGCCAGGGTGCGACGCAGACGATGCGTGAATGGGAGGCGCTGAAGCGGCGCAACCGGCACGCGAAGCTCGTCTGCATCGACATCCAGCCCTACGGCTCGACCCAGGCGCAGGACCGGGCGGACATCATGAATGTCGGGGGTTTCTCCGACGACGTGTTCGAAACGATGGCGCGCTTCGCCCGAGGCGAAACCGCCAGCTGGGTCGATCGCGTGAACGAAATGGAGGTATGAAGAACAGGGCTGTGGCGAATGCTGGTGGGACTACATCCACCAACGATAGTCCGAAGAGTAAAGCGCCCCGGCGTCAGCAATGGACCGGGGAGATGCGGGTTCGAATCCCGCCGCTGGAACGTAGCTTAAGGACGCCACGTCTCACCAATATTGGTCGCCACAGCCCGACCTGAATCACCGCGGCGAATGCCGGCTGGGACTACATCATGTCACGATGTGCCTCCGGGCACGTCCCAGCCATTTCTCGTCGCCGCGGACCAATTCAACACGGCGAATGCCGCGCGGGACTACATGGACTTCAGGGTCGCCGGTTCGATTCCGGCCGGGCTTCGGCCCGTAGCTCAGTCGGTAGAGCATGAGGCACGTCTCGCCACTCACTCGTCGCCGTGACCAATCAAAGCTGGCGAATGCCGGTGGGGACTACATTGGCAATCGGGGGTTCGAATCCCTCCTCGGCTTCGGCCGAGAAGTCCCACCAATCCTCGTCGCCAGCACCGCAACACAAGTCGGCGAATGCTGACGGGACTACAGGTTAGAGCGTCCGCTTCGGCGGGAGGTCGGCGGTTCGATTCCGCCTCCGGGCAACCGGATAGCTCAGTAAAATGTCTCGCCATCCCTCGTCGCCGGCAGCATGAAAGAGACAAGGAGGCAGCCATGACGACGGCTACTTACGATTATCACCAGGTGGACGGCGGCGTGCCGATCAAGATGTGGACGCGCGGCGTGCCGGTCGAGGACGGCGCCCGCGACCAGCTCGCGCGCGCGTCGCAGATGCCGTTCATCTTCAAGCATATGGCGGTCATGCCGGACGTGCATGTCGGCATCGGCGCGACCGTTGGCTCGGTGATCCCGACCAAGGGCGCGGTGATCCCGGCGGCGGTCGGTGTCGACATCGGCTGCGGCATGATGGCGGCGCGCACCTCGCTGATGGCGAGCGACCTGCCGGACAATCTGGAGGGCATCCGCTCGGCGATCGAGCAGGCGGTGCCGCATGGGCGCAGCGTCGGCCGCGGCGGGCGCGACAAGGGTTCGTGGGGCGATCCGTCGGCGGAGATCGTGGACGCTTGGGCGACGCTCGCCGCGCGCTTCCAGCGGATCACCGACAAGCATCCGCGGCTCAAGAACACGAACAACCTCGTGCATCTTGGGACGCTCGGCACCGGCAACCACTTCATTGAGCTGTGCCTCGACACCGAGCAGCGTGTCTGGATCATGCTCCATTCGGGCTCGCGCGGCGTCGGTAATGCGATCGGCAGCTTCTTCATCGAGTTGGCGAAGCAGGACATGCGCAAGTGGTTCGTGAACCTGCCGGACGAAAACCTGGCCTATTTCCCGGAAGGGACCGACCATTTCGACGATTATGTCGAGGCGGTGGAGTGGGCGCAGGATTTCGCTGCTTTGAACCGGCGGACGATGATGACCAACGTGATCCGGGCGCTTCGCGGCCAGATCGCGAAGCCGTTCGACGCGGAGTTGGAGGCGGTGAACTGCCACCACAATTACGTGTCGCGCGAAAACCACTTCGGCGAGAACGTGCTGGTGACCCGGAAAGGGGCGGTGCGTGCGGCGAAGGGGACTTTGGGCATCATCCCGGGCTCGATGGGGGCGAAGAGCTTCATCGTGCGCGGCCTCGGCAATGCCGAGAGCTTTGACAGCTGCTCGCACGGCGCGGGGCGCGTGATGTCCCGCACCGCGGCGAAGAAGCTGGTGACGCTCGACGAGCATATCCGCGACACCGAAGGCGTCGAATGCCGGAAGGATGCGGGTGTGATCGACGAGACGCCGAAGGCCTACAAGCCGATCGAAAAGGTGATGGCCGCGCAGGCGGACCTGGTCGAGATCGTCCACACGCTGAAGCAGGTGGTGTGCGTGAAGGGGTGATTCCCTTCACGCCGCCATTAGGACCAATCATGACCGACCTGAAGGCCACCATCGCACCCGAAGTGCGCCGCGAAGTCGAGAGCCGCATGACGGCGATCGAGGCGGAGGATGGCGTGCGCGTGCTGCTCGCGATTGAATCCGGCTCGCGGGCCTGGGGCTTTCCGTCGCCCGACAGCGATTACGATATCCGCTTCCTCTACGTCCGCCCGCGCGACTGGTATCTCCAGCTGCGCCCCGGCCGCGACGTGATCGAGCGTCCGATCGTGGATGAGATCGACCTGAACGGGTGGGACGTGCGCAAGGCGCTGACCCTGCTGCTCAAATCGAACGCGGTGGTGAGCGAGTGGATCGAATCGCCGATCCGCTACCGGCCCGACGATCCGTTCGTGGCGAAGCTCGCAGCGCTGGCGGACGAGCTGCTGAACCCGCGCGCTTTGGCGCATCACTACGCCAGGGCGGGCAGGATCGCGGCGGACCGCTGGCTGGACGGCGCCGACGACGTGCCGGTGAAGAGATATTTCTATGCGCTTCGCCCGGCGCTGGCGATCCGCGCGATCCGGCTGGATCCGTCGCGCCGCCCGGCGATGAATCTGCACGCTCTGATCGCGGCGAGCGCTCTGCCGGCCGATCTGGTCGAGCAGATCGACCTGCTGGTGCAGGCCAAGGCGCGGACCAACGAACATGCCAACGGCACACGTTTGCCAGAGATCGACGCGTTGATCCGCGACGAATTGGGTCGGGCAGGAGAGCTGCCGGTGCGCAAGCTGCGCGACCCCTTCGTCGATCGCGCGACCGGCCTCTTTGTGGAATTGGTGAACTCATGATCATCATCGATGGATCGGAAGGCGAGGGCGGGGGGCAGGTGCTGCGCAATGCCTGCGCACTCTCGCTCGTGACCGGCCAGCCATTCCGGATCACCAACATTCGTGGGCGGCGCGAGAAGCCGGGGTTGATGCGGCAGCATCTGACCGCGATCGAGGCCGCCTGTGCGCTCGGCGGGGCGGAGTGCGAGGGGCTGGAGCTGCACTCGTCGGAGCTGATCTTCCGGCCGGGCAAGGTCACGTCCGGCGACTATCGCTTCGCGATCGGCACGGCGGGAAGCACCGGGCTGGTGCTGCAGACCGTGCTGATGCCGCTTCTGCTCGGCGACGGGCCATCGACGCTCGTGCTGGAGGGCGGCACGCACAATATGATGGCGCCGCCGTTCGAGTTCATCGAGCGCGTGTTCCTGCCGGTGCTGAACCGGATGGGACCGAAGGTGACGGCGCGGCTGGTGCGGCACGGCTTCTTTCCGAAGGGTGGCGGCCGAATCGAGGTGGAGATCACGCCGGCGCCGCTGACGCCGATCGACTGCATCGAGCGCGGTCCGCTGGAAGAAGTGTCGGCGAGCGCCCTCGTCGCGGCCTTGCCGTTCGAGATCGCCGAACGCGAACTCAGGATGGCGCGCAAGCTGCTGCCCGATTGGCCGGAAGAAGCGTTCGCGGTGCGCCAGCTGCCGGAGAGCGTGGGGCCGGGCAACGCCTTGCTGCTGGAGGCGCGCTTCGCCAATGTGACGGAGGTCGTCACCGGTTTCGGTAAACTGGGCGTATCGTCAGAAGCGCTGGCCAAGACCGCTTCGCAGCGGATGGCGGGCTTCCTGGCGAGCAATGCCTTCGCCGGTCCCTATCTGGCCGACCAACTGATCCTGCCCTTCGTGCTTGCGGGCGGCGGCAGCTTCACCACGGTGAAGCCGAGCCAGCACGCCCGCACCGCGGCGGATGTGGTCGCCCTGTTCACCGGGCGGCGGTTCGGGTTCGAGCAGCAGGCGGACGGCACCCATCTGGTGGCGATGGGCTGAATACGAAAAGGGCCGGGGCGTCGCCGCCCCGGCCCTGATTTCGCTTGGTATTCAGGCGCTTAAGCCGTCGCCACCTCGGCGACGTCGAGCTTGAGGCCCGGACCCATGGTCGAGCTCATCGCGACCTTGCGGACATACTTGCCCTTGGCGCCGGCCGGCTTGGCCTTGACGATGGCGTCAACGAACGCCTCGAAATTGCGCTTCAGGTCGGCGTCGGAGAAGGACGCCTTGCCGATGCCGGAGTGGATGATGCCGGCCTTTTCGACGCGGAACTCAACCTGACCGCCCTTGGCAGCCTTCACCGCTTCGGCGACGTTCGGCGTGACGGTGCCGAGCTTCGGGTTCGGCATCATGCCCTTCGGGCCGAGCACCTTACCGAGACGGCCGACGATGCCCATCATGTCGGGCGTCGCGATCACGCGGTCGAAATTGATGTTGCCGGCCTGGATCTGCTCCATCAGATCCTCGGCGCCGACGACTTCCGCACCGGCGGCCGTGGCTTCCTCGGCCTTGGCGGCGCGGGCGAAGACGGCGACGCGGACGTCCTTGCCGGTGCCCGCGGGCAGCGACACGACACCACGGACCATCTGGTCGGCGTGGCGCGGATCGACGCCGAGGTTCAAGGCGACCTCGATCGTCTCGTCGAACTTGCTGGTGGCATTCGCCTTCAGCGTCGCGATCGCATCATCGACATTGTACAGGCGATCGGTGTCGATCTTCTCGGCGGTCGCCTTCTGCTTCTTCGTGAGCTTGGCCATCGTTTAGCCCTCCACAACCTGGAGGCCCATCGCGCGGGCCGAACCTTCAATGATCTTCGCGGCGGCAGTGACGTCGTTCGCGTTCAGATCCTTCATCTTCGCGGTCGCAATCTCTTCGAGTTGCGCGCGCGTGACCTTGCCGGCCGAGACCTTGCCAGGCTCCTTGGAGCCCGAATTGATCTTCGCGGCCTTCTTCAGAAAATAGGTCGCAGGCGGCGACTTGGTCTCGAAGCTGAAGCTGCGATCGGCATAGACGGTGATGACGGTGGGCAGCGGCGTGCCCTTGTCCTCATTGGAGGTCTGGGCGTTGAACGCCTTGCAGAATTCCATGATGTTGACGCCGCGCTGACCCAGCGCCGGGCCGATCGGCGGCGCCGGCTTGGCATCGCCAGCCGGCACGTTCAGCTTGATATAGCCGGTAATCTTTTTGGCCATTGTTTCTCACTCTTTAGGTCGCCCAGGCCGGGGCCGGGACGGGTTCAAGTTTAGCGGTCCAGACGGCGTGCCAAAGCGCGCCTCCCGCATGGTTTTTCCGAGCCTGTGCCTGGAAGGGCGGGCCCTTAGCGCGGGGAGGGGAGAAAGGCAAGATCAGCCGAGCGCGGGTAGTGGGTCAGTTTGAAATCACCCGGCGTTGACCGGACTGGAACGCCAGCCGCCCGGCTGCCATATACCGGACATGGCCAAGACCCCCAAGCGCCCGCGCGATCCGAACCAGCTGGCGAAGATGATAGTGGATATTGCGTCGGGTGAGGTTGCCGACCTGCCAGTTCGCGACGAAGATGTTTCTTCGTCGCGGCGCAAGGCTGCGGAAGCTCGGGCCGAATCGATGACAGCGGAGCGACGGTCTGAGATTGCTCGGAAAGCTGCTGCTAAGCGGTGGGGCCGCGAAGCATAACCTTCTTCTCTACAAGTCGATTCCAGCGACCTCCAGGCACTCTTCCGCTTATGCGGAAGATGCCCTCTTTTTCGAAGTTAACCCCAATCCTTTGAAGCACAATTGTTGCTCCGCCGCCTCCGTGGGGATGCTCAATCTCCGCTTGGAACACGGCCTGTCCTTTGCCAGGGCCAGAATACTTTATCTCGAGCTGATGTTTCCCATCCGGAACTTTGCAGTCAAAATATGAAGCAATCAAGACTGTGGCTGGGATAGACGGCATTAAGAAGTCCCCGGAGTAGGTTCCAACCAATATATGCTTGTTAGAATCGGCTTCGGTGCGAACATCGTCGCAAATGACCAAATTAATGATCTCTATCGACCCTATCTTGCGCATCTTGGCTATCTCGCTGCGACAGAAACAGGGACACTGCTTGTTGATGCAGTGGAGTAATTGGCAAAAGCAGCGGTTGCTTTTGACGACCCGGCTTGAAAGTCCACGGATACCACGTTGCTACCAACGTCTGACGATTGCGGTAAGTCAGAGACGACTTTCTGCGGAAAAGAGATACGCTCAAGTTTCATAGTCGGGCGGAACCCAAAAGCGAGCGCGAGGTCGCTAATTGTGTCGGACTCGATATTGGAAGGCGAATTTATCCAGCGGGTCACTTGCTCTGGCCGGCGCCCAATTTTTCGTGCGAGGTTGCTTCTGCTCACCCCTTCAGAATCGCACAGCGAAGCCAGCTGTTCGTTGATTTCTTCTCGGAAAGCCTCGCGGAAATATCCCAACCAAAAACTTGGGATGACCTCACCAGCCACCGCTTTCTGAAACTGCTCTTGATAAGTAGTCACTGAGGTTGCTCCCAGAGTGAGGTGGATAAGTGGCGAACATGCGCCGCCAGGCGGCTTTGCAGTTTCGAATCTCGCGCTTCCAGATTGGCCATGTCCTGAACCATTCGACGCTGAAGAGGATCGCTACCAGCTCCATATTCGTGACCACGAATATGTCCGTTTCGACGAATCGCCCGAAGAGACGGATGCTCGGACTGTCTTGCTTGCGTATCTCCCAAATCTCGTCCGGCGACGGGTCCAGCCGCTTCATGTCGCAGGTGCGCGAACTGCGCGGCCCGACGACCAATTTCTTGCCCATGATGAAGCTGTCCAACCATCGTCTCAATTCACCGCTGCTCGACTGAAATTCCGGATCCGCAGTCTCCGGCTCCAGTTGCGCGAAAACCTCCGGCACCGCGTAAACCGCCCGCGCTGACCCAACCCCAAATATGGGTTCAATCTCAATCAGCCTCCCATCATCTACGTTGGCTTTCAGAACCTCGTGAATTGACATATAAGTCAATCATCCGATCTTAAAAAGGGGTAAAGAGTCTCCCGAACGTCAATCTGGCACATTCGACCGAAAACGCGAGTCCGATTTCAGACTGCCCCTTTTATGCTTGCAAAAGAGAGAAAGGGTCAGTATGAAATTGTCATGAACAGGCTCTCCACCGATGACCGCGCCCGCATCCTCCATCTCCTCTGTGAAGGAATGAGCATCCGCGCAATCACCCGCCTGACGGGCGCGAGCAAGAACACCATCGCGAAGCTGCTGGTGGACGCTGGCAAGGCATGTGCTGCCTATCACGACGCCAACGTGCGCAACGTGAAGGCGGCGCGTATCCAGGTCGATGAAATCTGGAGCTTCACCTACGCCAAGCAAAAGAACGTCGCGGGCGCCAAGGCCGCACCCGATCAGGCTGGCGACACATGGACGTGGACCGCGCTGGACGCCGATAGCAAGCTAATCGTGTCCTACCTCGTTGGCGGGCGCGATGCTGAATATGCCATGTGGTTCATGGACGATCTGGCATCGCGTCTCGCCAATCGCGTCCAGCTGACCAGCGACGGCCACCGCGCTTATTTGGAAGCCGTTGAAGGCGCGTTCGGTTGTGACGTGGACTATGCACAGTTGGTCAAGATGTACGGCCCCACGATCACCGCGCCGGGCCGCTACAGCCCCGCCGAATGCACTGGTGCGAAGAAGGTCCGCGTGACTGGCAATCCGAACCACGCCGACGTGTCCACGTCCTACGTTGAGCGCCAGAACCTCACGATGCGGATGCACATGCGGCGCTTCACCCGGCTGACCAACGCCTTCTCAAAAAAGGTCGAGAACCACGCTCACGCGGTCGCGCTCCACATGATGTATTACAACTTCGTCCGCATCCATAAGACGCTTCGCGTCACCCCGGCGATGGCCGCTGGTGTTGCTGACCGACTTTGGGAGATTGCGGACATCGCCAAGCTGGTCGAGGATGCGGAGCCGAAGCCGGGCAAGCGCGGGCCTTACAAAAAGGGCGGGGCATGAGAGAGAACATTACGTTGGCCGCACGTATCGCTCAGGTCGCGCTGCTAGCGATCATCGCATGGCAGCTGGGCGGACTGAAATACGAGACGCAAGGCATCGTCGGAGAAATCCAAGGGTTGAGCTTCGTGATTTCAAAGTGACCCACTACCCGAGCGCGGCGGTAAGCGCCTGGAAGCGGGGGGCGGCCCGCAGGCTGGCGAAGGCGGGGTCGAAGCGGATGGCGCGGAAGGCCGGGTCGCGGCGGGCCTGTTCGAGCGCGGCCAGAGCGTCATCGGTGCGGCCGAGCAGGGCGAGCAACCGGGCGCGGGAATAAGGCTGGCTGCTGCGCGCCAGCATGGCGGCCAACGCGGCGGGGCGGCCATTGCCGAGTGCGGCGCGGCCGGCGGCGGCGGCATCCGCGCCCGCATCGTCGCCGAGCAGGGTGGCGGCGCGCTCCTCGGCCTCCAGC
>JAFAEG010000001.1 GCA_023424095.1 Pseudomonadota bacterium
TCCCCATGCGAAAAGGTTAGCCAAATCGTTCGGGACACGAAGGCGCGCGAAACGGACTTCTGGGTCCGGGTAGCCAAGCCTTCGCGTTGAAAAGACACAACTGTTTCGACCCTGTCGGGGTCACCAGCGCGCTCTTCCAGGACGTCGATCAGCCACTGTTCATCCGCCGGAGCGTCAGTTACGGATGCGTAACCAGCGTGCCGGGGAGGGACCGATGGATTCGAAGGGGCCGATTAACAGGCGATCTTTCTTGCGGGCCGTCGTCGGCACCGCGGCGCTCGGCGGGAGCGGGGCGATGGTCACCGGCTGCGCGACGCTCGCCAATTCCGATTCCGATCCATACGACCCGATCGGCGGCGGCCGTTATGGCCGCCAGCAGGGCTATCCGGACCATTATGAGCAGTGCACCGATTCGGACCGCGGCTCGCAGTCCGATCCGCGCGGTCGGGGACGGCGCTGCTCCGGCCAGCAGCAATCCTGCTCCGACAATGACAGCGGGCAATATCAGGACCCGGCGGGGCGGGGACGCCGCTGCTCCAGTGCGGCGCCGCGCGGCTGTTCGGACAATGATAGCGGCCGCTATCAGGATCCGGCCGGGCAGGGCCGCCGCTGCGGTGGGCCGCCGCAACGCTCCTGCTCGGACAGCGACAGCGGGCAGTATCAGGACCCCGGCGGTCAGGGCCGCCGCTGCTAGCGGGAGCGCCGAGGCGGGGGTGAGTGCTTTGCCCGCCGCTTCAACCCGTGTAGCGCAGTGCGATGAGCGCGAGCCCCGACGATGGCGACCTGATCGCCGACGCCCCCGAAATTGCCATTCCCGACCATGTGTTGGGCGCCGTCCGCACGTTGATCGAATGGGCCGGCGACGATCCTGACCGCGAGGGCCTGCTCGACACGCCCCGGCGGGTGGCCAAAGCGTGGCGCGAATATGCCCGCGGCTATGGCGAGGATCCGGGCCAGCATCTGAAGCGCACCTTCGAAGAGGTGGGCGGCTATGACGAGATCGTGCTGCTGCGCGACATCCCGTTCCAGTCGCATTGCGAACATCACATGGCGCCGATCATCGGCAAGGCGCACATCGCCTATCTGCCCAATGACAAGGTGGTCGGCATTTCGAAGCTGGCGCGGGTACTGCACGGCTTCGCCCGGCGGCTGCAGGTGCAGGAACGGCTGACGGCGGAAGTCGCGGACGCGATCTGGAACCACCTCAATCCGCAGGGCGTCGCGGTGGTGGTCGAGGCGACTCACGCCTGCATGACTGCGCGCGGGGTGGGGACGCCAGGCGTGCTGATGACCACCAGCCGGATGATGGGCGTGTTCCGCGATGATCAGCGCAGCCGCCGCGAAGTGCTCTCGCTGATGGGTTTCTAGGCTAGGGCGTGCGACGCGTCAGGGCTTGTCCGCCCAGTGGCGCATGAGTTTCTCGCGGAAGAGCTGGA
Source organism: Pseudomonadota bacterium (assembly GCA_023424095.1). Taxonomy (GTDB): domain Bacteria; phylum Pseudomonadota; class Alphaproteobacteria; order Sphingomonadales; family Sphingomonadaceae; genus Allosphingosinicella. The sequence goes on from JAFAEG010000001.1 coordinate 1,437, forward strand.
GCCGGGAATAATTGGCCCAGTCCATGTTCAGCCCCTCGAGCGCGGCGATCTCGTTAATCTCGTACAGCATCTCGCGCCGCCACGGGTCGGCGATGCGGCTCTGCATGAAGCAGAAGGCGGCCAGCCGGCGGCCGCGGGTGACGGGCTCGACCTCGTGCATCGTGTCCGAAGGATAGAGGATCGCGCTGCCGGGCTTGCCCTTGATGCGCAGCTCCGTCGTGCCGAGCCGGATGAGGAGGGCGCCGCCGTCATACTCGTCCGGGTCTTCCAGGAAGATCGTGCAGCTGACGTCCGAACGGATCGTGGTCTGGTTCGGCAGCGTGATGAAGGCCGCGTCGGCATGCGGGCCATAGGCCATGCCGGGTTCGTAGATCGACATCACCGGCGGCATGATCGCCGAGGCGAAGCTGTGATTGCGAAAGTCCTCGTGCGCCGCCATCGCCGCCAGCATCAGCCGCGCCGATTGCTCATAGGCCGCCTGGTCGGCGAGCTGGAGGTTGTTCTTCGCCTTGTTGTGGACGTTGGTCAGGCGGCCGTCGGCGAAGCTGGCCTTGGCGGCGATATCGCGGAGCGTTGCGACCTGCGAAGGGGTCAGCAGGTCGGGAATTTCCTTGAGCATGGCCGGCAGGATAGCGGCGCGGCCGCTCGTAGGAAGAAAAAAAGGGCGGGGCCTTTCGGCGCCCGCCCTCTTTTTCGTTAGGCCTTGGCCTCTTCCTCGGCCTCGGCGGGTTCCGCCTCGGCTTTGGCTTCGGGCGCCGGAGCGTCGTCGCCGGCGATCTCGCCGGGTTCGGCGTTCGGATCGTAAGCTTCGATGAAGCCGGCTTCGTCCTTCTCGAACATCTGCGCCATCACGTCGACGCCAGCCGCCTGCAGCTCGGCCTCTTCAGGCGAGCGGGCGACGTTGACCTTGATGGTGACGCTGACTTCCGGGTGAAGGGCGAGCTTCACTTCCTGCATGCCGATCGCCTTGATCGGGCGGTCGAGCACGATCTGGTTCTTGGCGACCTTGTGGCCTTCGGCCTCAAGCAGTTCCGACAGATCGCGGGCACTGACCGAGCCGTAGAGCTGGCCGGTGTTGGACGCCTGGCGGATCAGCTTGACGGTGACGCCGTCAACCTTCTTCGCTTCCTTCTCGGCATCCGAACGCCGCTCGGCATTCTGGGATTCGATGCGGGCGCGGTTGGTCTCGAAGACCTTGCGGTTGGCGGCATTGGCGCGAAGCGCCTTGCCACGCGGCAGAAGGAAGTTGCGGGCGTAGCCGTCCTTCACCTTCACTTCGTCGCCGATGGTGCCGAGCTTCTCGATGCGCTCGAGCAGAATGACTTGCATGTCGAGCGCTCCTTATTTCACGACGTAGGGCAGCAGGCCCAGATGACGCGAACGCTTGATCGCCTGGGCGAGTTCGCGCTGCTTCTTGGCCGACACCGCGGTGATGCGGCTGGGGACGATCTTGCCACGCTCGGACACGAAGCCCTGCAGCAGACGGACGTCCTTATGGTCGATCACGGGGGCGTCCTTGCCGGAGAAGGGGCAGGACTTGCGGCGGCGGAAAAATGCACGAGCCATGATTTAGGCCTCCACTTCTTCGTCACGACGGGGACGCGGGGCGCGATCGCCACGGTCGCCGCGATCGCGGTCGCCACCGAAGCCGCCGCGATCACCGCGGTCGCCACGCTCACCGCGCTCACGATCACGCTCGCCGCGACGCATCATGACGGACGGACCGGCCTCATGCGCATCGACCTTGAGCGTCATGTAGCGAATGACGTCTTCGTTGATCTGGGTCTGGCGCTCCAGCTCCGCGACCACCGACGGCGGGGCGTCGAAGTCGAGCAGGACGTAGTGCGCCTTGCGGTTCTTGGCGATGCGGTAGGCCAGATTGCGCAGGCCCCACGTCTCGGTCTTCACGACCTTGCCGCCATTGTCGGTGATGATCTTGGTGGCGGTTTCCGCCAGCGCGTCGACCTGGCCCTGGGCCAGGTCCTGACGCGCGAGAAACACATGCTCATAGAGCGGCATGTTCGCGTCTTCCTTCATATTGGCCGATCGCTGACGCCGCCCATTGCGGACGCCCCTCCGGCTGTCGTCTTGGTAGTGATCCCCGAGTCGCTCGGACGAGGGGAGAGCGGCCTATGGCGGAAGGAGGGGGTAAAAGCAAGCGGAGGGCCATGCTTGCCGACAGGCGCGCTCCTGCCTAACAGCCCGGCCCGAAGAAGGAGACGATCATGCGCGCGTTCATTTTTCCGGGGCAGGGCAGTCAGGCGGTCGGCATGGGCGCCGCTTTGGCCGAGGCGAGCCGTGAGGCGAAGGACGTGCTGGGCGAGATCGACGAGGCGCTCGGGCAGAAATTGTCGGCGCTGATGGCACAAGGGCCGATCGAGGAATTGACGCTGACCGCCAATGCGCAGCCGGCGATCATGGCCAATGCGATCGCGACCTTGCGGGCGTCGGGGATCGACCTGGCGGCGAAGGCGGATTTCGTCGCGGGTCACAGCCTTGGCGAATATTCGGCTTTGTGCGCGGCGGGATCGTTCGATCTGGCATCGACGGCGCGGCTGCTGCGGCTGCGCGGGACGGCGATGCAGGAGGCGGTGCCGGTGGGCGAGGGGGCGATGGCCGCCTTGCTCGGCGCCGATCTGGCGCTGGCCCAGGCGATTGCCGAGGCCGCGGCCGAGGGCGAGGTCTGCACGGTCGCGAACGACAATGATCCGTCGCAGGTGGTGATTTCCGGGCATCGCGGCGCGGTCGAGCGGGCATTGCCGATCGCCAAGGAAAAGGGCGCGAAGCGGGCGGTTCTGCTGCCGGTGTCGGCGCCGTTCCACTGCCCGTTGATGCAGCCGGCGGCGGACCGGATGGCGCAAGCGCTCGGCGACACCGCGATCGGCGCGCCAATGGTGCCGGTCTATGCGAATGTGACGGCTTCTGCGGTGTCGGACGCGGACGAGATTCGCCGCCTGCTCGTGGCCCAGGTGACGGGCATGGTGCGCTGGCGCGAAAGCGTCGCGGCGATGAGCGCGGCAGGGGTGACGCATTTCGTCGAATGGGGCGGCAAGGTGCTCGGCCCGATGGTGAAGCGTATCGCCCCAGACGCGACCGTGACGAGCGTGGTGACGATGGATGACATCGACGCTCTGGTGGGGTCGATCTAAGAAGGTCGTTCACGCGGAGGCGCGGACAAGAAGGAAGGGGTTCACGCGAAGGCGCGAAGGCGCGAAGAGTGACTCGTCATCCTTCGGGGAGCTTCCTGGAATGGCCGATCCTGAAGAAATCTCAGCGAGCGTCGTCGATGCGGCGTTACGCATCCACCGTGAGCTCGGCCCCGGCCTGTTGGAGAGTGTGTACGAGACCGTCCTCGCCGGCGCGCTTGCGCGCCAGGGTTATCAGGTCGAGCAACAGAAAATGATCGGCATCGAGTTTGACGGCATGCGGTTTGAGGGCGCGTTCCGCGCCGATCTGCTCATCGAGAATTCCCTTCTTGTGGAGATAAAGTCCGTCGAACGGCTGCAGGCTGTTCATGGCAAGCAGGTCTTGACCTATCTTCGGCTGATGGGGCTTCCGATCGGCTTGCTTATCAATTTCGGCGGTGAAACGCTGAAAGAGGGCCTGAAGCGCATCGTGAACGGCCACCATGCCTTCGCGTCTTCGCGCCTTCGCGTGAACCAAAATCCTTCTTCCTCTTCAGGAGCCTGACAGCATGTTTGATCTTTCCGGAATGACCGCCCTCGTGACCGGCGCCAGCGGCGGCATCGGCTCGGCGATTGCCAAGGCGTTGGCGGGGCAGGGGGCGCGGGTGGCGCTTTCGGGGACTCGGGAAGATGCGCTGAAGGCGGTGCAGGGTGAGTTGGGCGGTGGTGATCATGTGATCCTGCCGTGCAACCTCAGCGACGCCGCGGCGGTGGATGCTTTGGTGCCGAGCGCGGTCGAGAAGCTCGGCCAGCTCGACATCCTGATCAACAATGCCGGAGTCACCCGCGACAACCTCGCCATGCGGATGAAGGATGAGGAGTGGGACACGGTGATCCGGGTCAACCTGGAAGCCGCGTTCCGGCTCAGCCGCGCGGCGCTGAAGCCGATGATGCGGGCGCGGTTCGGGCGGATCGTGTCGATCACCTCCGTCGTGGGCGTCACCGGCAATCCGGGGCAGGCCAATTATGCCGCCTCCAAGGCGGGCCTGATCGGCATGTCGAAGGCGCTGGCGCAGGAAGTCGGCAGCCGCGGCATTACCGTGAACACGATTGCGCCGGGCTTCATCCAGTCGGCGATGACCGACGCACTGCCGGAGGCGCAGAAGGAGGCGCTGCTGGGCAAGATCCCGACCGGCGCGCTCGGCACCGGCAGCGACATCGCGGCGGCGGCGGTCTTCCTGGCGAGCCGTGAGGCTGGCTATGTCACGGGCGCGACGCTGCACGTGAATGGCGGGATGGCGATGCTTTGAAGGTGCTCACTCACCTCGCTGCGTACGCCGCCTTGCCGGTGGCGACCGCTGTCCCGACAGCTGCTCAGCAGCAGGAGTCTAAGGAGCGGGATTCGGCGTGCATTCTCTCCCGGTTGCGGCCGAGCGACGATGCGCGTCTCTTCGTTGCTGCGACAAGGGTGCCGCCTGATGTGGAGGCGATGACTGCACTGGTCGTGCCTGCCGTAAGACATTGCGTGGAAGATCACAATTGGGACCGTGACCGCAGCGAACGGGCGGTAGTGGAAGGCATGGCGGCAATGCTCGCCAGGCATTCGACGGCGCTCCTCGCCCGAGATGGCATTCAGGTCGCGACCCTGGACCGCTGGTTCCGATCATTGCCGCCTGAGATGCGGGTAACGCTACAGACGAACACGATTGCTGATTTGGCTTTGAGCCAGGCGCTGAGCGCGGCCGGGGCAGATCCTGATGCGCTGGGCGATCAGCAACCAGCTGTCAGTGCCTACCTCGCATATCTGGTGCTGATGGAGCGGATCGAGCGCGGCCTGCCGCTTGACGCGGACTGAAACCTGCTTTCGTCAGAGGAAGGCTTGCCGTTGTCACATTCCTGCCCCACTTGCGCGACCGCCCTTCGTGCGGCTAGGGCGAAATCCAAGATACAACTGGAGGAATATCTATGAGCGATACCCCCGATCGCGTGAAGAAGATCGTGGTCGAGCACCTGGGCGTGGATGCCGACAAGGTGACCGAAGAAGCGAGCTTCATCGACGACCTGGGCGCGGACAGCCTCGACATCGTCGAGCTGGTCATGGCGTTCGAGGAAGAATTCGGCGTCGAGATCCCCGATGACGCGGCCGAGAAGATCGCCACCGTCAACGACGCGATCGAGTATATCGACAAGAATAAGAGCTGAGCCGCGCGCTCAGCTTGCTCTGCCCTGGAAAGGGCGTGAGTCTGTCGAAGACCTGATTCTCAGGACAGGCTCGGCCCGCAGGGGTTGGGCCTGTTCCTCATTTGGAGACGTAAAATGCGCCGTGTTGTCGTAACCGGACTTGGCCTGGTCACCCCGTTGGGCGGAGACGTCGAGACGAGCTGGCGCAACATCCTTGCCTCGAAAAGCGGGGCGGGAACGATCACCAAGTTCGATGCGTCGGACCAGAAGTGCACGATCGCCTGCGAAGTGAAGCCGGCCGATCACGAATATGGCTTCGATCCGGGCAAGCGCGTCGATCACAAGATCCAGCGCCAGGTCGATCCGTTCATCATCTATGGCATCGACGCGGCCGGGCAGGCGATCGAGGATGCCGGCCTGACCGAGATGGACGAAGCGACGCGGCTGCGCGCCGGCGTGTCGATCGGTTCCGGCATTGGCGGCCTTCCGGGCATCGAGAGCGAGAGCCTGTTGCTGGCCGAAAAGGGGCCGGGCCGGGTCTCGCCGCACTTCGTGCACGGGCGGCTGATCAACCTGATTTCGGGCCAGGTCTCGATCAAATATGGCTTGATGGGCCCCAATCATGCGGTCGTCACGGCCTGCTCGACCGGCGCGCACTCGATCGGCGACGCGGCGCGGATGATCCGCGATGACGATGCCGACATCATGCTGGCGGGCGGCGCGGAAGCGACGATCTGCCCGATCGGCGTGGCCGGCTTCGCGCAGGCGCGGGCGCTGAACATGACCTATAATGACCGGCCGGAGCAGGCGAGCCGGCCCTATGACAAGGATCGCGACGGCTTCGTGATGGGCGAAGGCGCGGGCGTGGTGGTGCTCGAGGAATATGAGCATGCCAAGGCGCGCGGTGCGAAAATCTATGCCGAGGTGGTGGGCTATGGCCTGTCCGGCGACGCGCACCACGTTACCGCGCCCCATCCGGAAGGCTCGGGCGCTTACCGGGCGATGCAGATGGCGCTGAAGAAGGCCGGCATGCAGCCGTCCGACATCGATTACATCAACGCCCACGGCACCTCGACCATGGCCGACACGATCGAACTGGGCGCGGTGCGCAGCCTGTTCGGCAACGCGATCGGCAATGTCTCGATGAGCTCGACCAAGTCGGCGATCGGCCATCTGCTTGGCGGCGCCGGGGCGGTTGAGGCGATCTTCTGCATCCTGGCGATCCGCGACCAGATCGTGCCGCCGACGCTCAATCTCGACAATCCGGACGAGGGCACGGAGGGCGTCGATCTGGTGCCGCATGTCGCCAAGCAGCGTGAGGTGAAGGCGGTGCTGAACAATTCGTTCGGCTTCGGCGGCACCAATGCGAGCCTCGTGATGAAGGCAGTGGACCAATAAGCGGCGGAAACGTTGTCCGCCCGTGACTGAAATCCCCGAAGCTCCATCCGCTACGCCGGCACCGCGACCGGCCACGCGCCTCGCCAAATGGCGCTGGCCGATCATTGGCGGGGCGGTGGCCGTGTTCGCCATCGCCCTTGTCCTGTTCTTGAGTCCCTGGTTCGCGCGTGAGCGGCCGGAGGGCGCTCAGCCGGTCGCAGTCAGCATCGAGCCGGGCGACACGCTCACGCGGGCTGCGGAGCGGCTGGAGGAAGCGGGCGTGATCTCCTCGGCGGGCCGCTTCACCTTGCTGGCGAAATTGCTCGGCGGCGGGGCGGCGATCCGCGCCGGGGATTATGAATTCTATCCGCAAGAAGGCTGGTCGCAGCATCTGGCGACGCTGGAAGAGGGGCGGACGGTTCGCCGCGCGGTGACCATTCCCGAAGGCCTGCCGTCGGTGCTGGTGCACGAGCGGCTGATGGCGGCGGAGGAACTGACCGGCGAGGTCGCGGTGCCGGAGGAAGGGACCGTGCTGCCGGCCAGCTGGGATTATCGGCGTGGCGAGAGCCGGGCCGCGGTGCTGGCGCGGATGCAGCAGGGCATGAACGTCGAGCTGGAGCGGCTCTGGGCGGCACGCAGCGCGAATGCGCCGGTGTCGAGCCCGCGCGAGGCGATCATCCTCGCCTCGATCGTCGAGAAGGAAACGGCCAAGCCCGAGGAACGGCGCCGGGTAGCGGGCGTCTACGCCAATCGCCTGCGCATCGGCATGCCGCTGCAGGCCGACCCGACCGTCATCTATCCGGTGACGCGCGGGCGGCCTTTGGGGCGGCGCATCCTGCGTTCGGAGCTGAACGACCGGTCGAACACCTACAACACCTATGCGCGGCGCGGTCTGCCGTCAGGGCCGATCGCCAATCCGGGCCGCGAGAGCATCGCCGCCGCGCTCGATCCCGAGCAGCATGATTTCCTCTATTTCGTCGCCGACGGCACGGGCGGGCATGCGTTTGCGCGGACGCTTGAGGAGCATAATGCCAACGTCGAGCGCTGGTATGCGATCCTGCGGGAGCGGGGGGAGCGCTAGGCCCTAGATTGCGGCGCGGCGCCGGACGCTGTCGCCGCGCGCTTCGACGACCGCGGCGGGTTCGACCGTGACCCTGCCCGCATCCTTGCTGGCGTGGATCAGCATCAGATCGTCGATCATGATGCCGCCTTCATCGCCCGCGATGACGATGTCGCCGCGGCGGAGCTTGCCTTCGACCGGCTCGCCGATTTCGCGCTGCTGGTCGAGGTCGCGGGGGACGCTGACGCCGCACATGCCAAGGGCCAGCTGGATCAGGCCGGCAGCATCGACGCCGTGATGGCTGCGGCCGCCCGCCAGATACGGCGCATGCTTCAGCCGCATGGCGATTGCAGCGGGGTCGTTCTCGGGCTCGGCGAGGGCGCGGACGTGGCTCATCGGCACGCAGCCGATCTCGCTCATCAGGCAGGCGCCTTCTTCATGGCCGGTCAGCAGCGCACCCATCGGCATGATTGCCAGCGTCGTCGCGCCGATGCTGCCGTCGGCGCAGATCGGCGCCTTGGCCTCGCAGACGATGTGGGTGGCGATGATCGGCGCGATCAGCTCGATCGCCTCGACATAGCCGACGCGGTGATCGGCGGTGGAATAGCCCCAGGCCCAGGGGCCGGTATATTCGACCACCGCAAAGCCTTCGCCAGGGAGCAGTTCGGAGACCGCCTCGCCCTCGGCTTCCGGGCCTGACCAGACGAAGGTGGCGCGCGACCCGCAGGCGCGGAGCAGGGGCTTGGCGTAATGGGACGAGATGACACGCCCAGCCAAGGCGACGTCGGCAATGTCGCGGCGATAGGCGTGGACGCGCGGGTCCAGGTTCAGCGACGGGCCGGCGAGACCGAAGGCGCGGCCGCCTTCATTAGTGCTGGAGGACGAAGCCCCGCTCGCCTTGCCGTTGCTGGCGGGCGTTTCCGTCTTGGTCGAGATTGCGCTGGAATCCGTCAAGAAAGTCCTGCCCGGTGGAGGTTTTGGCGATGAACACGTTGCGGCGATCGGTTTCGTCGCGCACGCGGCGCAGATAGCCGAGCGACCCCAGAGTATTCAAGGCGCGAGTGATGACAGGCTTGGACACGCCGAGCACATTGGCGAGGCCGCGAACGGTGTGCGGGCCGGGCGTTTCGTGGACGAGCAGCATGATCGCCATCTGGCGATTGGTGAGGTCCGGCTGGCCGGAGCGCACATAAGCGATCAGGGCACTCATCCAGCTGGTAAGGGATTGGTTTGACACTTGAAGCTCTCTGGCGCGGGGTGACTCTGGTTAGAAACCGCCCAGAACCCGTTTCGTTGCCAAACCGATCGCATTTCACGTGTCGCGCGGCGGATAACGTCCCGCCAGCATGGTCCAGACCGCGCGCAAGCCCACCGCGTCGCCGCCTTTTGGCCGGCCCGGCTTGGCGCTCGCCCGCCAGGCGAAGGTGTCGAGATGCGCCCAGGGCAGGCCCGCCGGAACGAATTTCTGAAGGAACAGAGCGGCGGTGATGGTGCCGGCGAACGGCGTGTCACCGGCATTGGCGAAATCGGCGATGTCGGACGCGAAGAATTCTTCGTAGGGCTTCCACAGCGGCAGCAGCCACAACGGGTCGGAGACCTTCGTGCCGGCGGCGATCAGATCGGTCGCCAGGCTGTCGTCATTGGCGAACAGGGCCGGAAGATCGGGTCCGAGCGCGACACGGGCGGCGCCGGTGAGCGTCGCGAAATCGAGGATCAGTTCGGGCTTGTGTTCGCCCGCGCGGGTGAGGGCGTCGCCAAGGATCAGGCGGCCTTCGGCGTCGGTATTGCCGATCTCGACCGTGAGGCCAGCGCGGCTCTTCAGCACGTCGCCGGGGCGGAAGGCTTCGGCGCTGACCGCATTCTCGACCGCCGGAATGAGCAGCTGCAGCCGCACCGGCAGGCGATTGGCCATAATCAAATGGGCCAGCGCCAAAGCGTGGGCAGCGCCGCCCATATCCTTCTTCATCAGCCGCATGCCGGCCGCGGGCTTGAGGTCGAGGCCGCCCGAATCGAAGCAGACGCCCTTGCCGACGATGGCGATGACGGGATCGGTGGCGCGGCCCCATTCCAGCTCGATCAGGCGGGGCGCGCGCGCCGGCATGGCGGCGGCGCCGACGGCGTGGACCATCGGATAGCCCTTGGCCAGCGCTTCGCCTTTCACGACGCTGAGCTTCGCGTCATGGTCTGACGCGAGCTTGGCGGCGGCGTCGGCCAGTTCGGCCGGGCCGAGATCGCCGGCCGGGAGATTGATCAGGTCGCGGGCGAGGAAGGTCGCTTCGGCGAGGCGCACAAGCTCCTCGATCCGGGCGGGTTCGGCGGTGAGCAGGATGCGCGGGCCCTTGGTCTTGGGCTCCTTCTTGAAGCGATCGAAGGCATATTGGCCGAGCAGCCAGCCCAGAGCGGCGGTGCCGGGCGCGCCTTCGGCGAGGCGATAGCTGCCTTCGGGGAGCGCTTCGGCGGCCTTGGCGAGGCAAAATTCGGACAGGCTCGCGGCGTCGGCGACGCCCAGCACCGCCGACCAATCCTCTTTCTCGCCGGGCAAGATGGCGAGCTGAAAGCCTTCGCCCTTGAAGCCCTGCGCCTTCACCGCCGAGCGCACCCGGCCGGGCTGGCCCTTCAGCCAGGCGTCGAAGCCCTTTTTGTCGGTCAGATGGAGCGCGGTGGCGGGCTGGCCGCGATCGGGCAGGAGCAGGTCGGCAGGACGGGTCATGGACGGGCCTTAGCGGAAGGTTCGAGCGGGCTCAAAACGGCGGGCGGAAGGTTCCGAAGGTGCTGAAGGTTCACACCCCCTGGGAAGAAAAACCAAGGGAACTTTCGGGACGGGCGTGCGGGCATCGAACGGGCTGCTGCAAGAGGAAGGTTTGCGACCGGCATGGGTTGGATATGGGCGCTCTGGTGCCAGTAGGAAAGCTGGTGTCGTCACCCGGACTTGATCCGGGGCCTGCCTTCTTCGCGCCCCGCTCAAAGAAGGCGGGTGCCGGGTCTAGCCCGGCATGACGGTGAGGGTCAGAGGCGCAGGAAGATGCCGCGCCGGTGCAGTGGTAGCAGCAGGGCTGCGACGATCAGCAGTACCGCCAGGGCGTAGAGGAAGGAGGTGAGGAAGGGCGCGGCGATCAGGCCGTCGATCGCTTCGAAGGCTGCCGTCTGGAAGCCCGATCTGATCCCCGCCAGGCCGATCAGCAGGGAGACGACATAGGCCAGGATGGCGTTCATGCCGAACAGGTCGAACGGCTTCAGCAGGCGGCGGAGGGCGATGCTTCGGACCGCGACGATGCAGGCGGCGAACAGCAAGGCGCTGAGGCCCGAGGTGAGCAGGACATAGCTGCTGGTCCAGATGCGCTTGTTGATCGGTTCGACGGGCGAGAGCGCGAGGCCGAGGAGGACCAAAGCGACGCCGCCGAGGGCGATCCACAAGGTCGCGCGCTCGGGTGCGCGCTGCCAGGCGAAAGCGGCGAGCAGTCCGAACAGGACGTTGGCGGTGGCGGGGAGGGTGCCGAGCAGGCCTTCGGGGTCATAGACGATATTGCCGGCGGCATCGCGCCCAGCGCGCCACATATGGTTGGTGCCGACCGTGACGCGGTCGACCCAGCCGGCAACATTGCCCTCCGGCGTGTAATCGCCGCCCAAAGCCATCACGGCCGAATAGCCGCCGAGCAGGACGAGGATGCAGAGCAGGATGGCGGTGAGGTTGAGGTTCGCCTTGCCGTCCGCTTCGCGGCGCGCGGTGAGGATGACGAAGGTCGCAGCGAGCCCGAAGCACAGGCCGAGCCGGGGAAGGACGCCGAAGACGCGGAACATTTCGATGCTCGGTCGCGCCAGCATCTGCCAGGCCCAGCCGATCGCGATCAAGGCGAAGACCCGCCAGGCGATGCGCCGCCAGAGCGCCGTGTCGATATTGCGCGGGAAAGAGAGGCCGAGCGCCACGCCCATCGCGCAGAGGAAGGCGGGGAAGACGAGGTCGGCGGGAGTGAAGCCGTGCCATTCGGCATGGCCGAGCGGCCACCAGATATGCTGCCCCGAGCCCGGCGTGTTGACCAGGATCATCGCCGCGACGGTGAGGCCGCGGAAGGTATCCAGGGCGGCCAGGCGGGGGCGGGGCGGCTGCAACGGCTTCAGCGCGGCCGCACGGGCCGGGCTTCGCGCCGGGCCCGGTCGAGCGTCGCCCCGTCCGCGTCGAGCCGGCGCAGGGCATCGAGCATGGTCGCGACGATGCCGGCGTAACGGCGCGGATCGATCTTGTCCGCATCGTCGGTCGGCTCGTGATAATCGTCATGCTCGCCGGCGTGAAACAGCACGAACGGGATGCCGGCCAGGCCGAACGCGCCCTGATCAGAGCGCAAGGTCAGATCGTCTTCCAATTCCGCATCGGGTCGCAGCGAATCCCGGCCGAAGCGCAGCGGGATGGGCGAGGAGACTCCCGCCGCCTCGATCGCCGGACGAAGGGCCGGATAGAGGCGCGGGCCGCCCGCCCACAGCAATTCGCGGTCGCCGCGCGCGACCATATCCAAGTTGATGTTCAACAGGATCGACGCGGCCGGGACGGGCGGCTGCTGCATGAAGACGCGCGCGCCGTAGAGGCCAAGCTCCTCCGCATCGAAGGCGACCAGCAGCACGCTGTGCTTGGGCGGCGTCTGTCGAAGCGCGGCGGCGAAGGCGAACAGGGCCGAAACGCCCGAGGCATTGTCGTCCGTGCCATTGTAGGTTCGCCCGCGCTCGACCCCGACATGGTCGTAATGGGCGCTGACGATGATGAATTTGTCGGGCCGATCGCTGCCCCGGATCACCGCCATGACATTCGTGCCCCGGCCGGTCGTGCGACGGTCGATCGGGTAGGTGAACGGGCCGCGGTGAGGCTGCAGGCCCAGTTCGGTGAAGCGCCGCTCGATATAATCGCGCGCGCGTTCGCCGCCCGGCGTGTTCGCGGCGCGCCCGGCCATGTCGTCGGCCGACAGGGCGCGAACGTCTTGCATCAGCATGTCGGCGTCGATCGCATCCTGAGCCGAAAGGCTCGCCGGCGCGAGGAAGAAGGCGAGGGCGAGGAGCAGGCGGCGCATTGGGGGAGACTAGCAGGTGGTGGGACAAGCGATAGATGGGTCTGGCTGCACCAGTCTGCCGTCACCCTGAACTCGTTTCAGGGTCCATGGTCCGACCCACGCCAGGGAGCGCGTTTCGCTATGGATGCTGAAACAAGTTCAGCATGACGGTGCTTGGGGGTCGGTGGGGGTTAGACCGGAACGCCGAACAAATCGTGCTCGTCGGCATCCTCGATCGTCACCTTCACGATGTCGCCCTGCGTGAGATGGCCGGCGTCGCGGAGGAAGACTGTGCCGTCGATTTCGGGGGCGTCGGCCTGCGAACGGGCGTTGGCACCGTCGCCGTCGACCTCGTCGATGATGACTTCCAGCGCGCGGCCGATCCTGGCCTGGAGCTTGGCGGCGCTGATTGCTGCGGTCTTCTCCATGATCCGGGCGTAGCGCTCTTCCTTGACCTCTTCCGGCACCGGGTCGGGGAGGGCGTTGGCCGAGGCGCCTTCGACCGGCTCGAAGCGGAAGGCACCGACGCGGTCCAATTGGGCTTCGTCGAGCCAGTCGAGGAGATATTCGAACTCGGCCTCGGTCTCGCCGGGGAAGCCGACGACGAAGGTCGAGCGAATGACGATGTCCGGGCAGATTTCGCGCCAGTTCTTCAGGCGCTCCAGCACCTTCGCCTCGTTGGCCGGGCGGCGCATGCGGCGCAGCACGTCGCGGCTGGCATGCTGGAAGGGGATGTCGAGATAAGGGAGGATCAGGCCCTCGGCCATCAGCGGGATGACCTGATCGACATGGGGATAGGGGTAGACGTAGTGGAGGCGCACCCAAGGGGCGATCTGGCCGAGCTCGCGGGCGAGATCGGTCATGTGGGGGATGACCTCGCGGGGCTCCCCGTCTTTAGGCCGCCAGACGCGCGGCTCCTTGCGGATGTCGACGCCGTAGGCCGAGGTGTCCTGGCTGATGACCAGCAATTCCTTCGTGCCCGCGGCGACGAGCTTTTCGGCCTCGCGCAGGATCGCGTCGGGGCGGCGGCTGACGAGGTCGCCGCGCAGGGACGGGATGATGCAGAAGGCGCAGCGGTGGTTGCAGCCTTCGGAGATCTTCAAATAGCTATAGTGGCGCGGGGTGAGCTTCAGGCCGCTGTCCGGCACCAGGTTCAGGAAGGCATTGGGCGGCATCGGCGCCGCCTCGTGGACCGCGCCGACAACCTCTTCATATTGATGCGCGCCGGTGACGGCGAGGACGTTGGGGAAGCGGGCGCGAATCACCTCCGCCTCCTTGCCCATGCAGCCAGTGACGATGACGCGGCCATTCTCCGCGATCGCCTCGCCGATCGCCTCCAGGCTCTCCTCCTTGGCGGAATCGAGGAAGCCGCAGGTGTTGACCAGCACCACGTCGGCGCCGGCATAATCGGCCGACATGGCATAGCCGTCGGAACGGAGCTTGGTCAGGATACGCTCGGAGTCGACCAGATTCTTGGGACAGCCGAGCGACACCATGCCCACCTTCGGGGTTTCAGGGAGTCGCGTTGCCATGATTGCGGGCGCAGATAGGGACTGAAGGTGGCGAAAGCTAGGCGGCGAAGATCGCTTCGATATGACGGCATTGCGACTAGAGTGCTGTGGCTGTCGCCTGCAGGCCCATCCCGAGGCCCGTCATTAGCGCCGCCGAGCGATTCCAGCGGACCTGACGTTGCAAAGTCGCGATAAAGTCGCTGCCGTCTGCATCGTCAACGATCTGAAATGGGCCAGATCCCGGCCCGTGAACTTTCTGATATTCTGCCTCAACTTTTTTTGCGCTCACCTTCACGATTGTCGAGAGCAGCCAAAGTACGGCTGCGACGCATTGGGCGACAACCGCAGCCCAAGTTAAGATGTCCTTCGGCGTCATATCACCCCCAATCGTCCGACTGTGCCAATCCTCACCCCCGAAACACGAACCACGCCCCACCGGCGATCAGGGCGAAGCCGATGGCGTGGTTCAGCGATAATTTCTCGCCGAGATACAGCACCGAGAAGATCGCGAACACCGAGAGGGTGATGACCTCCTGCATCGCCTTCAGCTCGGCGGGGGAATAGACGTAGCTGCCCATGCGGTTGGCCGGCACCGCGAGCAGATATTCGGGCAAAGCGATGAGCCAGCTGATCGCGATCACCAGCAGGATCGGCGCGCCTTTATATTTGAGGTGCCAGTACCAGGCGAAGGTCATGAAGATGTTGGAGACGACCAACAAGGCGATGGGGGCGAAGCGCTCGATCATGCGCGGCATTGAGGCGCAAGGGCCGCGCCGGATCAAGCCCAGGCTTAGAGGGGAGATTGGCCTCCGGCCCAACTCGCGCTAGAGCGGGACATGACATCATCGACCGCTGCCCTGATCGACGAACTGATCGATCGTTTCGACCGCTCAACCAACAATCTGCGCGAGGCGCTGAAGCGCTTCATCGAGCATGGGGAGCGGCCCGATGCGGAGGCGCGGGCGGCCGGGGCGTTCGTCTATCCGGAAATTCGCATCGGCTATGGCGGCGATACGGCGCGGTCGAAGACCGGGCGCGCCTGGGGGCGGCTGGCGGAGGCGGGGACCTATTCGGTGAGCGTGACGCAGCCGCGGCTGTTCCGTGACTATCTGGCCGAGCAGCTCGACTTCCTGACGAGCAATTATGACATCACGGTCGAGATCGGTGCGAGCCGGCAGGAAATCCCGTTCGCCTACGTGCTGGGCGAGGGCGTCGATGTCGCGGACGTGATGGCGGCCGATCTGGTGCGCAATTTTCCGGCGCCGGAGCTTGCCCATATCGGCGACGAGGTGGCTGACGGCATCTGGGAGATGCGCGAGGGCGATCACTATCCGCTGGCGCTTTTCGACGGGCTGCGCACCGATTTCAGCCTGGCGCGGCTGCGGCATTATACCGGCACCGCGCCGGAGCATTTCCAGCGCTACATCCTGTTCACCAACTATCAGCGCTACGTCGATCATTTCGTCCGCTGGGGCGTGGGTCAGGTGAACGACCCGACCAGCCGCTTCACCGCGCTGGCGGGCGCCGGCGGGATGATGATCGAGCCGGGAAATGACGATGCCGAGGCGGCGGTCGCGGACGGCATGTTCAAGCGCTTCCAGATGCCGGCCTATCACCTGGTCGCCGAGGGCGGGACCGGGATTACTTTGGTGAATATCGGCGTCGGCCCGGCCAATGCGAAGACGATCACCGACCATCTGGCCGTGCTTCGGCCGGAGGCGTGGCTGATGATCGGCCATTGCGGGGGCCTCCGAAGCAGTCAGAAGATCGGCGACTATGTCCTTGCCCACGCTTATCTTCGCGACGACCATGTGCTCGACGCGGTGATCCCCGGGTCGGTGCCGATCCCGCCGATCGCGGAGGTGCAGCAGGCGCTGCAGCAGGCGGCCCTGATGGTGTCGGGCGAGGATGAGGAGGCGCTGAAGGAACGGCTTCGGACCGGCACGGTGGTGACCACCGACGACCGGAACTGGGAATTGCGTTATTCCTCGTCGGCCTTGCTGTTCAACCAGTCGCGGGCAGTGGCGATCGACATGGAGAGCGCGACGATTTCGGCGCAGGGCTATCGCTTCCGCGTGCCCTACGGGACGTTATTGTGCGTGTCCGACAAGCCCCTGCACGGCGAGATCAAGCTGCCGGGACAGGCCAACCGCTTCTACGAGCGGGCGATCGAGGAGCATGTCCGGATCGGCATCCTGGCCTGCGACCTGATGCGCAAGAACAGCCGGCGGCTGCATAGCCGCAAGCTGCGTGCGTTCAACGAGCCGGCCTTCAGGTAGCGGCTTCGGCCCGGCAGGTCGGCACGATCTCGACGATCGTGTCGCCTTCGCGCACCGCCTTGGCGCCATCTTCCCAGAAGCCGACCGGCGCGCCGTCGCGGTAGAGGCGGACGCCCAGGCCGGTGGTGATCGCCGAGAGCGGCCGGCCGGCCTCCGCGGCCGTGGCGGCGCGCTCGACCAGCCGGACGCGGCCGGACATGCTGGCGAGATCGGCGATATAATCGTGCACCGTCGGGCCGTCGGTCGAGCTGGCCATGAGCAGGCCGGAGAAGCTGACCGGATTGATCACCGTCGTCGCGCCGGCCTGGCGCGCGAGCAATTCATTGTCGGCGTTGCGGACGATCACGGTGACGCGCAGGTCCGGCGCCAAATGGCGCGCGGTCAGCGTGACCAGGATCGAGGTGTCGTCGCTGCCGGCGGAGACGACCAGGGCGCGGGCATTGGCGACCTTTACCGCGCTTAACGTGGTGTCGCGGGTCGCGTCGGCCTGCAGCACCGCGCAGCCCATCTCCTCCGCCTGTTCCAGATTGCCGCCATTGCGGTCGATCACGACGATGCAGCCAGGCTTGGTGCCGCGCGCGATCAGCTCGCGCACCGCCTGGCTGCCGCTGACCCCGAAGCCGACGACGACGATATGGTCCTTAAGACCGCTCTGCAGCCGCTGCATGATCCATTTGCTCCAGACGCGCTTGATGACGAAGGTGTAGGCCGTGCCGGCCAGGATGAGGATGAAGAAGACGCGGATCGGGGTGACGATCAGGGCGTCGAACAAACGGGCCTGATCGGTCACCGGGACGACGTCGCCATAGCCGGTCGTCGTCGCGCTGATCATCGTGAAATAGATGATGTCGCTGAAGCTGACGTGGCCGTCGAGATTGTCGCGCAGGCTCTCGCGCTCGAACCAGTGGAAACCGACGATGAAGGCCAAAAGGCCGATCATCAGGGCGACGCGGATGGCGAATTGCGTCCAGGGTCCCAAAGAGGATTGCCGCCGGAGCAGCAGGTGGCCGAGATCGCGGCCGCGGCGCTTCATTCGTAGAGCGCCTCGAGCACCGGCAGCGACGGCTCGTGGGTCAGATCGAGGTGGAGCGGCGTGACCGAAACATAGCCGTCGGCGATCGCCTCAAGGTCGGTCTGGTGACCCGGCGTCTGTTCCATCGGGGCGAGGCCGAACCAGTAATAACGATAGCCGCGCGGATCGGTGCGTTCGACGATCTGCGAGCGGCCATAATCGTGGAAGCCCTGGCGCGCGACGCGGATGCCGCGCACCGCATCGGGCTCGCGCGGCGGGAAGTTAATGTTGATCAGGGTGCGATGGTCCATCGGCCGGCCGATCAAGGGGGTCAGCGCCCGTTCGGCCCAGGCGGTGGCGGCCGAGAAGGGGCCGCCATCGGCCAGGCCTTCGCGGGCATGGGCCTGGCTGAGCGCGATCGAGGGAATGCCGGCGAGCGCGCCTTCCATCGCGGCGGAGACGGTGCCCGAATAGGTGACGTCCTCGCCCAGATTCGCGCCGCGATTGATGCCGGACAGGATGAGGTCGGGCTTGTGGTCCGGAATCACCTGCTGGATCGCCATCATCACCGAATCGGTCGGCGTGCCGGTAACGCAGAAGCGCCGCTCGCCGAGTTTGCGCAGGCGGACGGGAACGGTGAGGGTCAGGCTGTGGCCTGCGCCCGATTGTTCCTCGGCCGGGGCAACGATCCAGATATCGTCGGAAAAGCGGCGGGCGACCTGTTCGAGGATGGCCAGGCCGGGGGCGTGAACGCCGTCGTCATTGGTAAGGAGAATACGCACGAGGCGAGGCTATGGAGCGTCGTTCCGGGGCGCACAAGCGGCAACCTTCTCCACCCGGTCCGCGTTCGGAAGGCAAAGGAGAAGATCGCCATGCAGATCCCCCACAATGCCCATGTCCTCGTCGCCGACGGCCGCAAGATGCTGTTCTTCCGCAACGAAGGCGACGGCGAGTTTCCGAAGCTGGAGGTGGAGAGCCAGGACGAGGAGGACAATCCGTCGCATCACGAGCAGGCGACCGATCTCGCCGGTCGGGCCGCGCCGCCGGCCGGGACCGCCGGTGGCGGGTCGATGCAGGAGGTGGATTTTCACCAGCAGCAGGAAGACCGCTTCGCCGCGAAGCTCGCGGAGATGCTGAAGACGCGGGCACTGGCCAACGAAATCGAAAGCCTGATTATCGTCGCCCCGGCCAAGACATTGGGCGAGATGCGCAAACATTATCACAAGGAGGTCGAGGCGCGGCTGAAGGGCGAGATCGCCAAGGATCTGACCAACATGCCGGTGCCGGAGATCGAAAAAGCGCTGCAGGCGGCGGAGTAGCAAAGAAAAGGGCCGCCCCGCAGTGACGGGACGGCCCTCTTTTTCGATCGTTGGAGCTTAGGCTTCGGCGGTTTCCGGCGCCGCGGCCTTCCTGGCGAGGCGGCGACGGGCGACGAGCGCCGCGGCGGCTGCGCCGAACAGGATGATCATCGGCGGAGCGGGGACCGGCGTGCCGCCGTTCGAACCGCCGCTGGAGCTGGGCGGATGGCCGCCCTTGCTGCTGGAACCAGTCGAGGTCGAGCTGCTGGTCGACGAGCTGGTCGAGGACGAGGTGCTGCTCGAGGTCGAGGAGCTGGTCGACGAGGACGAGCTGGTCGAGGAGCTGGTCGAAACGTCGCCGCTCGACGAGCTGGTCGAGGAGACTTCGCCCGACGAGGTCGAGGTCGAGCTGCCGCCGGTGGACGTGGAGGTCGAGCTCCCACCGGTCGAGGTGGAGCTGCCGCCAGTCGAGGTCGAGGTCGAGCTGCCGCCCGAACCGCCGCTCGAGGTCGAGGTCGAGCCGCCGGTCGAGGTGGAGGAAATGATGATGTTGCCGCCCGAGCCGCCGCTCGAACCGCTGGAACCGAAGAATCCGCCGGCGAAGAAGCCGCCGCCGAAGCCGCCGCCACCGCCGCTGGTGGTGCTGCCGCCGCCCAGCATGACCGGGATCAGCTGACCGCCGCCGGAGCCGCCCATCGCATAGCCGCCACCCATTTGCGGCGGCATCGGTGGGGGACCGTAAGGGATCGGCGCGGGCGCGGCCTGCGTGTAGGTGCGGGTGGTCACCGTGGCCGGCGCGGCGCAGGCCGTGCGGCGCACCGTCCGGCGCACGACGCGGCGCTGGGTCGAGGCGGTGCGGGCGGGCTGGGCCTTGGTGCTGTGCACGACTGCGGGCCGCTCGGGCGGGTTCTCGCGGACATGCACCGCGCCGCCGCCGATAATGGCGCCGCCAACCGTGCAGGCGCACAATTTCGCCATGGCCATACGAACAGACATCCCCGACCTCTTTCTCTTGCCGCTTTCCGGCTGAGGGTGAGCGAAACCTGCTGGTTCTCCCGCCCCGCCGCGGCTGTAGCGATGGAGATGCAAACACTTGGTTTAAGCGCAAGCGCGTTAACCCTGTTGGGGGCCTCCAGAGGGGCTTGGGGCGCTGCTTCGTCCCATTCCCGGACGGTTGTTCGGGCAAGGCGTAAGGATTGGCCGGGGCGACGGGCAGTCGCCGGAGCCGCTCGACTTGACCCGGGCCTAGTGATTCGCGGTCGTTTCGGTGGCGGAGTGCAGCCGTTCCGCAACAGTTCATTTTAGATCGCTATTCGAGTGACTTGTTGAGCCTTGCGCGCAAGCGTATAGGCGCGGCCGGGCGGGAGGATTGATGGAGATGACTCACACGAGTTCCCGTCCCTGGTTCGGACAGCCGGCACATGCCGGCCGACGAGGAGTGGAGGGGTATGGCGACCGCACATAGTGACGTGCTGTTCGGTGAGTTCGGCGAGTATCGCCCGAGCGCCAACGAAGAGTTCATGAATCCAGCTCAGCTGGCCTATTTTCGACAGAAGTTGCTCGACTGGAAGGACGGAATCTTACGCGAGGCCGCGGAGACGATGGCCGAGCTGAAAGCCGGACCGATCCAGGAAGCCGATTTGACCGATCGCGCCTCGAGTGAGACCGATTGGGGCATCCACCTCAGAACCCGCGACCGTCAGCGCAAGCTGATCGCCAAGATCGATGCGGCGATGCGCCGGATCGACACTGGCGAATATGGCTTCTGCGAAGTGAGCGGCGAGCCAATCTCGCTGGCGCGGCTGGAAGCACGGCCGATCGCGACGATGAGCGTCGAAGCGCAGGAACGGCACGAGCGTAACGAGCGCATTTCGCGCGACGATTAAGAACCAAGCGAAAAGGGCGGCCGCAGGGCCGCCCTTTTTGTTGGATCGGTCGGCGTCAGTGGCCGACGATCTCATCCTTGAGTCTGAGCTTTTCCTTCTTGAGGCGGGCGAGGGCGGTCGTGTCGGGGAAGGGCCTGAGATTTTCCTCGCCGATGCGCGCGTCGAGGCTGGCATGCTTTGCGGTCAAAGAATCCATGTGCGCGTTCTGCATTCCCTTCTCCTCAAAATGAAGGCCTGTGGGACCTCATAAGCTAGACTCCTCAACGCGCCCGTGTCTCCCACGATCCGACCAAAGCGCAAATTTGCGCGCCAAGCCGTTTGGGAGCATGATATGGCCGGGTCTGCGAACCGGGGGATGCACGCGTGGAAGCAGCCAATCAGGACAGCGATGCGGCGCGATTGGCGCTGCTGAAGCTGGAGCATCGCGACCTCGACACGGCGATCGAGGCGCTTCGGGCGTCGGTGGTGGCGGACCAGTTGCAGATCGCTCGGCTGAAGAAGCGCAAGCTTCGGCTGAAGGACGAAATCGCCCAGTTGGAAGATTTGGCGGTGCCGGACATCATCGCGTGATCGCGACCGGCTTTCCCAATATTGGCCACAATCGCAGGGCCTTAACCTTATTCGGAGCTTCGTGCGCGTGCCCTGCTGTGGCAGCTTCGCGCCATGAGTGACGAAAGCCGCCGCGCGATGCTGACGCCCAAGCTGGTCGATTCGCTTTATGTCGAGGCGATGGTGCTGGCCGATGAGGCGCGCTCCTATTTCGATATCCTAGCGGAGGAAGACCGGGCCGCGATGGACCCGGCGATCCGGGTGCATTTCGCCTGCGAGTCGCTCAGGGTGACGACGCGGCTGATGCACATCATCGCCTGGCTGCTGACCCAGCGCGCCGTTTCGGCGGGCGAGATCAGCAAGGCGCAATCGCTGGAGCCGGACCGCCGGCTGGGCGAGGCGCCGGAGGGCGACCCGGTGCTGATGCGGCATTTCCCCGATGCGGCGCGGGCGCTGATCGCGGCGAGCCAGGAATTGTACGGCCGGGTCCGCCGGCTCGACCGGGTGAGCGGCCTGGCGCCGAACACGTTCAGCCCGGCGCGCAGCCTGATGAGCCGGCTCGAACGGGCGTTTTAGGCCCCCATCCACGCTTTGTGTGCCCTGCCGCTTTGGCTAAAGGTGCGGCATGGCCTTCGCCTTCACTTATGGACCGCGCGTCATGTTCGGGGCAGGGAGCGTCGCCGGGCTCGGCGCGGCCTTGCCGGCGGGGCGCTGCCTGTTCGTGACCGACCAGCAGGTCCGGACGCTCGGGCTTGCGGATGCGGCTCTGGACTCGCTCGAGGCGGCCGAGATCGAGGCGGTGATTTTCGATGCGGTGGAGCCGGATCCGTCGCTGACGACGCTGAACGCGGCGCTGGCGGCCGGGGAGGGCTGTGCGAGCGTGGTCGGGATTGGCGGCGGCAGCCCGATGGATGTTGCCAAGCTGGCCGCTTATCTGCTCGGCACGGGCGAGGAGATCGAGACGCTCTGGGGCGTCGGCAAGGCGACGGGCAAGCGGCTGCCGCTGGCGCAGGTGCCGACCACGGCCGGAACCGGATCGGAAGCGACCGGCGTGTCGGTGATCACGGTCGGCGGCAGCGAGAAGAAAGCGGTGAACAGCCCGGCTTTGCTCGCGGACCTGGCCATCCTCGACCCGGACCTGACCCTGACCATGCCGGCGGGCGTCACCGCGGCGACGGGCATCGACGCGATGGTGCATGCGATCGAGGCTTACACTTCGGCGCGGCTGAAGAACCCGATGTCGGACCTGCTGGCGCGCGAGGCTTTGGTGCTGCTCTCCGGCAATCTGCTCGTCGCGATCGCCCGGCCGAGCGATCGTGAGGCGCGCGGGGCGATGCTGCTCGGCGCGCATCTCGCCGGAGTGGCCTTTGCCAATGCGCCGGTGGCGGGGGTGCATGCGCTGGCTTATCCGCTCGGCGGCCATTTCCACGTGCCGCATGGGGCGGCCAACGCCTTGATGCTGACCCATGTGCTGCGCCACAATCTGCACGCGGCGATGGCGCTTTATGCCGAGCTTGGGCCGTTGCTCGATCGGGGACTGGAGGGGCAGGGGCAACAGGGGCGCGCACAGGGCTTTATCGAGGCGATGGCGCTGCTGTCGGCCGCGTCCGGAGTGCCGCAGCGGCTCTCCGAAGTCGGCATCGGCCCCGAGCATCTCGATCTGCTCGCGGCCGAGGCGATGAAGCAGGAGCGACTGCTGGTGAACAATCCTTGCCCGATCACGCAGGACGATGCGCGGCGGCTGTATGAGGCGGCGTTGTGAAGGCGCCGTTGAAAGGGCGCGATGCCTATAAGGTCTGGCGCGAAGTCGCGACGCGCTGGGCGGACAATGACGCCTACGGCCACGTCAACAATGTCGTCTATTATTCCTTCTTCGACACCGCAGTGAACCAGTGGCTGATCGAGCAAGGGCTGCTCGACATCACCAGCGGCGACCCGATCGGGCTCGTGGTGGAGACGGGCTGTCGCTACGCGCGTTCGCTGACTTATCCGGAGCCGGTAGAGATCGGGCTGGCGGTCGAGGCATTGGGCAAATCGAGCGTTCGCTACCGGATCGGCATTTTCGGCAAGGGGCAGGTGGAAGCGGCGGCCGAGGGGCATTTCGTCCACGTCTATGTCGGCCGCGCCTCGCGCCGGCCGGTCGAGCTGCCAATCGCCTGGCGGCGGACGTTCGAGTCGATCCTGGCGCCCGCCGAGCCGACGCTGCCGCTGGAGCAGGAGGAGACCAAGGATGAGCGACCGGATGGACGGCGGCTGCGCGTGCGGCCGCATTCGGTTCTCGGCACGGATTGACAGCGACGAGGCCTATTTGTGCCATTGCCGGATGTGCCAGCGGGCGACCGGCAGCGTGTCGATCGCCTTCAAGAATCTGAAGCGGGCGGACGTGGATTGGGAGCGGGAGCCCGATTGGTATGAAAGTTCGCCGATCGCCCGACGGCCTTATTGCTGCGAGTGCGGGACGTCGCTCGGCTTCGAATATCCGGACAGCGACAATCTCGACCTGACGGTCGCCTCGTTCGACGATCCATCGCCCTTCGTGCCCAAATTCCATTTCGGCGTTGAGACGATGCACCGCGCCTGGCTGAACACCGAGGGGCTGACGGAATATCGCATCGCCGACAATCCCCGCACGGTGGAGCGCTGGATGAAGGCGACCGGCAAGCTGCCCGACTGAGCTAAAGCGCCACAATGTCCGCGATCGTCGCGTCGAGCGAGGCGGAGACCAGGTAACGGGGCTGGAAGGCGTCGCTTTTGTAGCCGGTCGCCATAGCTCGTTCGACCGAGAAGGGCAGGCGTTCCACGGCCTCGCTTTCGAGGGAGAAATGCGCCTCGCCGAAGCTGGAGGCGAGGCCCGCGCCGAGGATCTTCAGCGCGCCGTTTTCGCGTGCGAGGCCGAATTCGACGCTGTGCCAGTAGAGCCGGGCAATGCTCTCGCCGTCGCCGCGCGCGATGGCGGCGAGGCCGAGGCGGCCGATCTGCTGCGTCATCGCCGCAAAGCCATGATGGGCGAGCATGGGGATGTGGCCGAACATGTCGTGGAAGCAATCCGGCTCTTCGAGATAATCCAGCTCCTCGCGCTTGCGGATGAAATTGCCGATCGGAAAGATCCGCTCGCTCAGCATGGCGAAGAAAGCGGCGTCGGGGACGAGGCCGGGCACCGCGACGGTCCGCCAGCCGGTGCGGGGGGTGAGGATCGCGTTCAGCTCGTCGAGGTTGGGCACGCCGGGCCGGGAGAGGTTCAGGAGGTGGAGACCATCGAGAAAGGGCGTGACGATCCGCGTGCCGAGCAATTCCACCTGCCGCGCGAACAGCAAATCCCAGACGGTATGATCTTCGGCGGTGAAATTCTCCCAGCCCTGCGACACGACATGGTCGCTCCAGTGAGGGGCTTCGGCGGTCTGGGCGGTGAAATCCTGAAACATCTGAAAAAGCCTTTGCGTGGGACAAGAAAAAGCCCGCCGAGCGGATGCTGGGCGGGCGCGGGAGGCCGGAGGTACTGAACGTCGAGGTTCAGCCCGTTCGGGACTCCCGGCGGCGATAATAATAATAGCAACCCGGCGCGGTGGAGGCGCAGATCGGAGCAGCAAAGGCGATCGAGTGGGTCACGGCCATTCACTTATGGCAAATCCGGATGAACGTCCACTGTCCGGCCGTGCGGGCCGCATCACTTCGTCATGCCGGGCTTGACCCGGCACCCGCCTTCTTCTTTGCCGAGGGGAGAAAGGCAGGCCCCGGCTCAAGGCCGGGGTGACGGATTTTTCTCATGCAACCGACAACTCACTTCCTGATCGCAGACGATGGCGTCGAGCTTGCCTGGCACGAACTGGGCGAGGGCAAGCCGCTGGTGCTGATCCACGGCCTGTTCTCCAACGCCTCCACCAACTGGATCCGTTACGGCCACGCGGCGAACATCGCGGCGGCCGGGCGGCGGGTGATCATACCGGATCTGCGTGCGCATGGGCAAAGCGGGAAGCCGCACGATCCGGCGCTCTATCCGAAGGATGTGCTGGCGAGCGACGTGCTGGCGCTGATCGCGCATCTGGAACTCACCGAATACGATCTGGCCGGTTACTCGCTCGGCGCGCGCACTTCGGTGCGGGCGATCGCCCATGGCGCGACACCGGGGAGACTGGCGCTGTGCGGGATGGGGCTGGAGGGTTTGCTCGGCACGGCCGGGCGGGCGGACCATTTCCGCCACATCTTGCGAAATCTGGGCAATCACGAACGCGGTTCGCCGGAATGGTTTGCCGAGGCGTTCCTGAAGACCACCAAGGGCGATCCGCAGGCCTTGCTGCCCTTGCTCGACAGCTTCGTGAACGTGAGCGAGGCCGATCTCGACGCGCTGGCGATGGAGACGCTGATCGTGGCGGGCGACGAGGATCTGGACAATGGCTCGGCGCCGGCGCTGGCGGAGCGGCTTTCGAACGCCAATTATGTCGAGATTCCGGGCGGGCATATGAGCGCGGTCACCAAGCCGGAACTGGGGCAGGCGCTCGCGGACTTCTTCGCTTGACCGGTACCCCGCCCAGCGCAAGGAAAGCGTGGGGGCTGGTAACGAATAACAGGCACGAGGATGCGTCACATGAAAGCTCGGGTTTCCCTCATCGCCAATGCCTCGCTGCTGGCGGCGGCATTCGCGCTCGCCGGCTGCGCCACCGCCTCGGCGGGCGATCGCGCGGATACGACCATCGCAACCGAGCCCGGGCCCGACCAGTCCGACACGACCACGCCTGTCGCGCCGACCGCGGCCGAGGCCGACGCATTCATCGCCCGGGTCGAGCGCGAGGCGCGGGAATTCTCGACGATCAGCGGCCGCGCGCAATGGGTGAACGCCACCTACATCACCCAGGATACCGACGCGCTTGCCGCCTATTTCGGCACGATCGGCACCGAAATGGGCGTGCGCTACGCCAATGAGGCCGCCCGCTTCCAGGACGTTCCCGGCTTGTCCTACGACACCCAGCGCAAGCTCAACATCCTGCGCTCCTCGCTCGTCCTGCCGGCGCCGTCGCGCGAGGGCGCGGCGGCTGAACTGAACAACCACTCAACCGACCTGCAATCGCAATATGGCCGCGGCCGGGGCCGGCTGGGCAACGAGACGCTGACCGGCAACGAGATCGAGGCGCGGATGGGCACCGTCCGCAACCCCGCCCAGCTGCAGGAGATGTGGACCAGCTGGAACGATTCGGTCGGCGGCCCGATGCGCGACGAATTCGAGCGGATGATCGCAATCGCCAATGAAGGCGCGCGCGACCTGGGCTATCCCGACACCGGCGCGATGTGGCGTTCGCGCTACGACATGAGCCCGGAAGAGTTCGAGGCGACCACCGAGCGGCTGTGGAACGAGGTGAAGCCGCTCTACGAGGCGCTGCATTGCTTCACCCGCGCCGGGCTGAACCGGCAATATGGCGATCAGGTGCAGCCCGCGACCGGGCCGATCCGCGCCGATCTGCTCGGCAATCTGTGGGCGCAGGAATGGGGCAATATCTATGAGGTCGTGGCGCCGCGCGGCGGGCGCGAAGCCTATGACCTGACGCAATTGCTGACCCAGGCCAATTACACGCCGGAACGGATCGTCCGGCAGGGCGAGAGCTTCTTCTCGTCGCTTGGCTTTGCGCCGCTGCCGCAGACCTTCTGGGAACGGTCGATGATCACCCAGCCGCGCGACCGCGAGGTGCAGTGCCACGCGTCGGCGTGGGACGTCGACAATGTCGAGGATCTGCGCATCAAGATGTGCACGCGGGTGAATGGCGACGATTTCGTCACCGTCCATCACGAGCTGGGCCACAATTACTACCAGCGCGCCTATAATCAGCAGGGCTTCCTCTACCTCGACAGCGCCAATGATGGCTTCCACGAGGCGATCGGCGACATGATCGCATTGTCGGTCACGCCGGAATATCTCGTGCAGGTCGGCCTGCTTCGGCCAAACCAGCTGCCGACGCCGGACCAGGACCGCCGTCTGCTGCTGCGTCAGGCGCTCGACAAGATCGCCTTCCTGCCGTTCGGCCTGCTGGTCGATCGCTATCGCTGGGGCATCTTCTCGGGCCGGATCGCGCCGGATCGCTACCAGGCGGCGTGGGACGAGATGCGGCTGCAATATCAGGGCATCCGCCCGCCGGTCGCGCGCACAGAGGCGAATTTCGACGCCGGCGGCAAATATCACGTGCCGGCGAGCGTGCCTTACACCCGCTATTTCCTCGCCCGCATCCTGCAGTTCCAATTCTACAAGGCGGCGTGCGATCAGGCCGGCTGGACCGGGCCGCTGCACCGCTGCTCCTTCTACGGCAACCGGCAGGTCGGCGAGCGGCTGAACACGATGCTGGCGATGGGCTCGTCGCGGCCGTGGCCGGAGGCGCTGGAGGCGTTCACCGGCAGCCGCGAGATGAGCGCGCAGCCGATGGTGGAATATTTCCGGCCGCTGCTGGGCTGGCTCGAGGAGCAGAATCAGGGCCGCCAATGCGGCTGGAGCAGCTGAGCGCCTAGCCGACCTGCTCGACCCTGAAGCTCCCGGCGGGCGCTGGCTGCAGGAGTTCCCGCGAGGGGATTTCGGGGTCGAGCCAGTCGCGCCACTTGTCGCGCGGCACCAGCACGACGCCGCGGCTGTGATAGGGCGCGACGTCGGGACCGGGCGGTAAAGTGAGCAAGGTATAGGCCTCACCCACGGTGGCGTCGCGGCGCCACAGGCCAGCGAGGCAGAACCAGTCCTCGCCCTTCAGCGTGAACAGCCACTTGTCCTTGCGCTTCTTCGCCGGATCGGCGGGCGCGGTGAATTCATAGAAGCCGTCGGCGACGACCAGGCAGCGGCCCTTCTCCAGCTGCCGATCGTCGGCGCGATAATTATAGACCGGGCGGCCGCCCTGCGCCGGCCAGGACCAGCGGCGGGTGACCAGTTCCGCTTCGCCCGGCGCATCGGCGGCGGCGCGGATGATGGCGTTCGGATCGGTGATCCGGATCGAGTCCAGCGGCGCGAGGTTCGGCAGCCCCTCCGGAAAGCGCAAGGGAATGCGAACCTCGGAGAAATCGTCCCGGACCTGGCCGAGCGCGATCTGCCGCCGTGTCTCGTTGCACATCGCCGCGCGCCGCGGCCTGTGGGCGCCTAGAGCTGGCCCAGCATATGTTCGGCGCCGCTGACGCCGTAGCCGCCCGGCTCCTCGACGTTCAGTTCCTTCACCACGCCGTCATCGACGATGGCAGACCAGCGCTGGCCGCGCTGACCCATGCCGAACTTCGAGCCGTCCATGGTGAGGCCGAGCGCGTTGGCAAAATCACCATTGCCGTCGGCCAGCATGGTGACGCTGTCGCCGACTTCCGAGGCCTTGCCCCAGGCGGTCATGACGAAGGCGTCGTTGACCGCGGTGCAGGCGATCTCGTCCACCCCCTTGGCCTTCAGCTCATCCGCTTTCTCGACGAAGCTCGGCAGATGGCGGGCGGAGCAGGTCGGGGTGAAGGCGCCGGGGACCGAAAAAAGCGCGATCTTGCGGCCGCGGAAATATTCGGACGAGTCGACCTGGGCCGGGCCCTCCGCGGTGACCTTGGTGAGTGTGAGGCTGGGAATGGAATCGCCGACTTTGATGGTCATCTTACTCTCCTGATCCTGTTGCCGTGGGCCTTAGCAAGTCGCGGCGGCGCTCGCCAGACGGGTTGCCGCCTCCGGCGCGTCGCGCCTAAGGCGACGGGGATGGATGCGCCTCCTTTCACCGTCGGTCAGTTCCTGCTCGCCATGCCGGGCATTGGCGACGCGCGCTTCGAGCGGTCGGTGATCGCGATGTGCATGCATGACGAGGATGGCGCGCTGGGCATCGGCCTGGGGCGCATCGTGCCGCGGCTCGGCTTTCACGATCTGCTCGAGCAATGCGACATCGAGCTCGGCGTCGCGCCGAACGCGCCGGTCCATGTCGGCGGCCCGGTGGAGCCGTCGCGCGGCTTCATCATCCATTCGCTCGACTGGGGCGGGCAGGAGAGCGTCGACGTCGCCGGCCGCTGGGCGATGAGCCCGACGATCGACATATTGAAGGCGATCGCGGCGGGGACGGGACCGAGCCGCTGGGTCGCGGCTTTGGGCTATGCCGGCTGGAGCGCCGGGCAATTGGATGGCGAATTGAGCCGGCATGGCTGGTTCGTCACCGAGGGCGACGAGGCGCTGTTGTTCGACGTGGAGGCGGAGCATCGCTGGTCGAGCGCCTTTCAGGGCGCGGGGATCGATCCGCGCCTGCTGACAGCGGACTACGGCACCGCCTGAGCTGCGCATATAAAGATATCTTTATATTTGAAATCGAGTGCGCGCTCCGCTAAGGCCCGCGCCGGATACCGACCTCTTTCATCGATAACTCACCTCAGGAGCAGCCCGTGGCGACTCAGCCCAAAGACGCGTTCGACGATTATGTGATTGCCGACCTCTCCCTCGCCGGTTTCGGCCGCAAGGAGATCGAGATCGCCGAGACCGAAATGCCAGGCCTGATGGCGCTGCGCGAGGAATTCGGCGCGGCCAAGCCCCTGAAGGGCGCACGCATCACCGGTTCGCTGCACATGACGATCCAGACCGCGGTGCTGATCGAGACGCTGGCCGAGCTGGGCGCCGAACTGCGCTGGGCGACCTGCAACATCTTCTCGACCCAAGACCATGCCGCCGCCGCGATCGCCGCGTCGGGCGTGCCGGTCTTCGCCGTGAAGGGCGAGACGCTCGAGGAATATTGGGATTATGTGATCCGCATCTTCGACTGGAGCACCCAGGAGAATCCCGAGCAGACCTGCAACCTGATCCTCGACGATGGCGGCGACGCCACCATGTTCGCGCTCTGGGGCGCGCGCGTCGAGGCCGGCGAAGAGCTGTTCACGCCGGACAATGAGGAAGAGGAAATCTTCGTCGCCACGCTGAAGCGCTTCCTGGCCGAGCGTCCGGGCTACCTCACCAAGACCGTTGCCGCGATCAAGGGCGTCTCGGAAGAGACCACCACCGGCGTCCACCGGCTCTATGAGCTGGCCAAGAAGGGCAAGCTGCCTTTCCCGGCGATCAACGTGAACGACAGCGTCACCAAGTCGAAGTTCGACAATCTCTACGGCTGCAAGGAATCGCTGGTCGACGCCATCCGCCGTGCCACCGACGTCATGCTGGCCGGCAAGGTCGCCGTGGTTGCCGGCTTCGGTGATGTCGGCAAGGGCAGCGCCGCCTCGCTCCGCAACGGCGGCGCCCGCGTGCTGGTGACCGAAGTCGACCCGATCTGCGCGCTGCAGGCGGCGATGGAAGGCTATGAAGTCGTGACGATGGAAGACGCGGCCACCCGCGCCGACATTTTCGTCACCGCCACCGGCAATATGGACGTGCTGACGCTCGACCATATGCGGGCGATGAAGAATATGGCGATTGTCTGCAACATCGGCCATTTCGACAGCGAGATTCAGATCGCGGCGCTGAACAATATGAAGTGGACCGAGATCAAGCCGCAGGTGGACGAGGTCGAGTTCCCGGACGGCAAGAAGATCATCGTGCTGGCCAAGGGCCGCCTCGTGAACCTCGGTTGCGCGACCGGCCATCCGAGCTTCGTGATGAGCTCGTCCTTCACCAACCAGGTGCTGGCGCAGATCGAACTTTGGACCAAGTCGGAAACTTACGGCAATGACGTCTATGTCCTGCCGAAGCATCTGGACGAGAAGGTAGCGGCGCTTCACCTGGAGAAGCTCGGCGTGAAGCTGACCACGCTGAACCAGAAGCAGGCCGATTATATCGGCGTGCCGGTGGCCGGCCCGTTCAAGCCCGAGCATTACCGCTACTAAGCGCCGGCCCGGTCGCGAAAGCGGCCGGCCGTTGTGCTGAATTCTGGCCCGGTCCCCGCAAGGGGGCCGGGCCTTATTCCAGGGCGTAGGCGCCGAACAGCGCGCCGACCTCGCGCTTTTCCTGCTCGCTGAGCTCGGGGCGCCAGATATCGAAGATCAGGACGACGCGATCCTGATCGCTGTCGTTCCAGGCCTCATGTTCGATGGAATCGTCGAAGACGAGGATCTTGCCTTCCTCCCATTCCCTTGTCTCGTTGCCGACCCGGAAACGGCAGTCGGGCGGAACGATGAGGGGTAGATGGCAGACCAGGCGCGTGTTGTGCGTGCCGGTGTGCGGGGCGATCCGCGCGCCCGCGCGCAGCAATGAGAACATCACGGTCGGCGAATTGGGGATCTGGGGCAGGGGAGCGGACTGCACCGCCTGCCAGGTCACGGGACATTGCGCGATCGCCTCTTCGAAGCGCGCGCCATTCTCGCACAGAAAGAAGGCGCTCCAGTCCTTATTGTCGGCAAGCGGACTGTCGTCGAGCCGCGGCCGGTTCGCATCGGTGCGGATATAGGGCCGGAAGCCGTCGAGACCCGCTGCCAGCAAGCCTTTGAGTTCCTTGCGAATATCATCCGCAGCGGCTTCGATCGCGGGCACCCATGAAAAGTCCGCCGGCTCGAAGAATTGGACGTGCGGGAGCTCGGGGAAGAAATAGCCCGTCGGCTCCTGCGTATAGACCGTCCTGGTCCCCGAAAGGATGTCGAGCGAGTGCTGGAAGCGCCTGCTGCGCTGTTCCGGGGGCAAGCCGCTTGCCGTAAAGAAGGTTTCGCGCCGTTCCAGACGACGGGCATCGAGGTCCGCCGCCGCAGCTTCCGCGCGGCGCAACTCCGCTGCCAGATCGTCGGGCAATTGCTGCCCGACGGCGAGGCTCATGGCGCTTTTGTAGAAACCGAGCGCGGAGCCTTCATCGCCGGCCTGGAGGCGGCAATCGGCTTTCATGATCCGGCCGCGAACGGTGCGCGGATCCAGCGCGAGGAGGGAGTCGAGGGCGGCTTCTTTGCCTTCGAGGTCACCCAGCCCGTGGCAGGCGGTGGCGAGGAGCAGCCAGATCTGATTGTTCGCCCGGCCGGTCTGCGTGATCGTTTCAAACCGCGTCTTCGCTTCGGCCGGCCGGCCTTGCTGCAGCGCAGTCACACCCTCGACGATCAGGCGCTGGGCCGCTTCATTGGTTAGCATATCACGACCTTATTGCAGAAGGTCCGGCCTGCAACCGGCACCGCTCAGCCTAGTGAGCGAATGCTTGCTGTCCAGATTTGCGGCTTCTGAATTCTTTCGCGCAAAGAAAAAGGGTGCCCGAGACAAGTCCCGGACACCCCTTAAAAGTCAGTGGTTCAGCTTTAGAAGCGGACGCGAGCGCCAGCGTAGAAGCTACGACCACGATAATCGTAGATCGCGGTGCCGACGCCCGTGCCGGTGGTACCCAGCGGCGGGAGCTGATTGAAGATGTTGTCCACACCGAAGTAGAAGCGCAGGCCCCGGTCGCTGTCACGCGCGCCGGTTTCCGAACCGATGTTCCATTCGAAGCGGATGTCCGAATAGGTGATCACCGGATAGGCTTCCGGGCTGGCGGCATCGATGTTCGAAGCCGGCAGGCCGTTGATGCCATCGCGAACCGCTTCGTAGGCGACCAGCAGCTGCTGACCGATGTAACGGAGGCGGTAACCGAAGGTGAAGTTCCGGTAACCCAGGTCGATGTCGAAGCGGAATTCGTCCTCGGGATCGCCAACTTCGCCGAGAATGCGATTCTCGAAGTTCGGGTTGGTCGGATCCTCGAAGTTGCTCCGCTTCAGGGTGTGCACGTAGATCAGGTTGGCGCCCAGACGGACGTCCTGACCGATACGGGTACGGTATTGCAGGTTGAAGTCGATGCCCTGAGCTTCGCGCTTTGCGAAGTTCAGCGGTGCCACGATCAACGAGTTACCTAGGACGGCACCCGGCTGCTCACCATTCGGCCCCAGGCCCGGACCCTGCCAACGCTGGAAGGCGGTGCAGAACACGTTCGGCTGGGGAAGATCGACGCAGTTGTTGAGAATGACCTGCGCGCCGACGCTCGAGATGATGTCGTTCACGGTGATGTTGTAATAGTCGACCGAGAACGCGAAGCCCGGGAGGAAGCGCGGCTGGATCACCGCACCCAGGGTGTAGGAGTCGGACGATTCGGCCGCCAGGTTCGGGTTCGAACCGCTGACGATCGGCAGCGAGGCCGAGACGCTCGGCAGGTTGCCGAGGTTACCGGCACCGACCGAGTTGGTGCAGTTGGTGCGACGCAGGGCCGAACCACTGTTGATCGCCACGACGTTACACGGATCGACGATGCCGTTCGCGAAGTTCGGGACCAGCGGGAAGCCGGTTTCCGAGACGTTCGGCGCACGAACCGCGCGGGCGTAGTTACCGCGGATGCGGATGTCCCGGATCGGGGACCATTGCACGCCGCCGTTATAGGCCCACACGGTGCCGGTGCCGCCACCATAGTCGGACACGCGAGCCGCGCCGGTCACCGTCAGCTCGTGGAAGAAGGGCATTTCGGCAAGCAGCGGGATCTGGAGTTCGCCGAACGCTTCCTTCACTTCGAAGGTGGGCGGAGCGAAGACCGGGATCGAGACGCCGTTGTTGAAGCCCTGCGTCGTCACAGCATCCTGCTGATAGAACGCCTTCTCGCGACGATATTCACCGCCGATCGCGAAGCGGACCGGACCACCGGGCAGTTCGAACAGCTGGCTCAGGTCGCCCGAGACGAAGGCCTGACCGACGAGCTGCTCCAGGCTGGCTTCGGCAGAGAAGGTGCTGCTGAAGTAATCGATCGCAGCGCGGTTATCGGGCTGACCGAACGGGTTGTAGGGACGGCAGGCCGCGATGTCGGCGGCCAGGCGAGCCTGGTTCGCCGCGCGGTTGGCAGCCGCAACCGGATCGGTGCGCTGATCGACGATGGCCGCGGCCGGATCGAACTGCGAGCGGCACTGGATCTCGCCCGTGATCGGGTTGCGACCAGCGTCCATCGCCAGCGAGAAGCGCTGACGATCGATGAAGCCGTTCGTGACCTGCGACTGATCGAAGCGGCCATAATTGACCGAGACTTCATAGTTCCAGTCGGTATTGAACGTGCCGCGAACGCCGAGCACGCCACGATAGGTGTCGCGCTGGAAGTCTTCGTCACGCAGACCGACGTCGAGCAGGTTCTTCGCCAGGATGAAGCGATAGGTGCCGGCTGCGATTTCGGCCTGCTGAGCCGCGGTGAGGTTACCGCCGGCCGGGCACTGCACGGTCAGGCTGGTGTTACAACCCGACGCGAGGATCAGGTTCGACAGCAGGGTCCGGTCCGCAGGAGCGAGGAACGGGTTGTCCAGCCGCGGGCGTTCGCGGAAGTCACCGATATTGCCCTGGTTGCCCGAGCCGGTCTGGATGAACGACGGACCGGCATTGTTGCCGAGCGCCATGACCCGATTGAACTTGGCCTCCAAGAAGACTTCGAACGCCGGGCTGAATTCAAAGCGGCTGAGGAGGTTGAAGTTGTAACGCTCGAGCGACGGCAGAACCGACAGCGTGTTGGCTTCGCGGCCGGTCTGGCCGTTGCCGCCAATGCGGCTGGCGTTGATGCCGGTGCCGAAGCGGGCGCCGGTCTGCTCGAGCAGAGCGCCGCTGCCGTCAAAGATGTACGTGCAGTTGAACGGCGCGCCGGCATTGTTGCTCGGGCCGTTGTTGGACAGCGTCGCATTGCCGCACAGCGCGTTCGCGCCGGTGCGCTGGTTGATCGGGATCAGGCCGAACGGGTGGATCGTGCCGCTGCGAACGTCGCTCAGGAACACGGCATCCGGGAAGCCGTCGCTGCCATTCGGGAGACCGCCGACGTCGGCATCGACGGTGAACAGGCCTTCGTTCTTGCGGAACCACGGCACGTCCGACGCGAAGACGCGATCGGTGGTCGAATATTCGCCGTGCAGGGTGATGTTACCACGACCCTCGGCGAAGTTCTGGCCGGCCAGGATCGAGGCGTATTGCGACGCACCGAAGCCGGCGCCGGTGACGCTGGCGGAACCGCGCACCTGGATACCGTCATAGGAACGGCGCAGGACGAAGTTGACCACGCCCGCGATGGCGTCGGAGCCGTAAACGGCCGAGTTACCGCCGGTGACGATGTCGACGCGCTCGATCAGGTCGTTCGGAATGGAGCTGACGTCCGGCGAAACGGCGTTCGCGAGGATGTCGGCCGGAACGTGGCGACGGCCGTTGACCAGCACCAGGGTGCGGGCGGTGCCGAGGCCGCGAAGATCGAGCAGGTTCAGACCCGCGATGCCGATGCCCGCCCCCGGGTTCTGCTGCGCGAAGGTGCTGCGCAGCTGCGGCATGTCGTTCAGCAGCTGACCGACGTTCTGCTCGCTGGTCTGGAAGATCGCTTCGCCGCCAACCGAGGTGATCGGCACGTCGGCAGTGACGTTCGGGTT
The DNA here is from genome assembly GCA_023424095.1 of Pseudomonadota bacterium. Classification (GTDB taxonomy): domain Bacteria; phylum Pseudomonadota; class Alphaproteobacteria; order Sphingomonadales; family Sphingomonadaceae; genus Allosphingosinicella. The sequence continues at coordinate 37,007 of JAFAEG010000001.1, forward strand.
GCGAATGCGCGAACCGGTGACGACCATGGTGCCTTCAGGCGCGACCGGGTCGGCTGCGGGCGGGGCGCAATCCGGATCGTTCGGATCGTTCGGGTCGCAATTGGGCTGAGCCGCATCGGCGGTCACCGAGCCTTGCGCCAGAGCGGGGTTCGCGAAGGCCATGGCCAGTCCGATAAAGGACGCCGACCCCAGCGCCGCGCGACGGAAATTAAGTGTTCTCATCCCTGTTATGCCTTTCCCCAGTGGGCTTTAATGCCGAAAGCAGCGGACATCCCTGACCGGAACGGCCGTGCAAGCAAAGGAAATTGGCCGTTTCCCTAGGAGAAAGTTAGCTGGTGTCGCGATTCTGCAACACGGTGTGACTGCCCCGTAGGGGCTTGGGCGTGCCCGGACCGCACCGGGGAGCGAGTGAGCAGGTGCAACAGGCCAAAGTTGATCGAAAGTGACGTATCGAGGCAACACACTGCGCCAGGTTTTTTCGCGAACTGATTGAAATCAATGCGTATCGTTCGTCGCCTTCCCTAAGCGCGTCCCCCGACCTTGCGCCGACCTCCACCCCCGGCCGCAAGTTTCAATCGGCATCACGTTTCGAGGCTGAAATCCCCGTTTCAGCCTGGGGACCCGTGCGTCCAAATTGCGGAGATCAGTCTAAATGCGAACTTATCGTCAGCTCCTGCTCACCTCGTCGCTGCTTATCGGAGCTGGGACATTCATGGCCGCGCCTGCTTTCGCGCAGGACGTTCAGCCCGAAGCCGACACCGATGCGGCACAGGCGCCCGCCGAAGCCGAGGCTCCCGCAGCCGAAGGCACAATGGTCGTCACCGGTTCGCGCATTCGCCGCGACGAATTCTCCACGACGGAGCCGGTCACGGTCATCACCAGTGAAGAGATCACCCAGGCCGGCTTCAACAGCGCGACCGACGCGCTGCAGAGCAATGCCGTCACCGCCGGTTCCGGCCAGATCAACAACTATTTCGCCGGCTTCGTCACCGATGGCGGCACCGGCGCCAACACGCTCGGCCTGCGCGGCCTCGGCCCGGCGCGGACGCTGATCCTGCTGAACGGCCGCCGCCTGTCGCCGGCCGGTACCCGCGGTTCGGTGCTCGCCGCCGATCTGAACGTGCTGCCGACCTCGATCATTCAGCGCATCGAAGTGCTGAAGGCCGGCGCGTCGTCGGTTTACGGTTCCGACGCGATCGCCGGCGTGGTGAACATCATCACCGACCGCCGCGTGCGCGGCCTGGCGCTCGAGGCGCAGGTCAACGTGCCGCAGCACGGCGCCGGCATCGACCGCCGCCTGGCCGCCACCTTCGGCTTCGGCAATGACCGCCTGAACGTCGTCGGCTCGATCGAGTATCGCAACCGCGAGGGCACCCGCCTGCGCGATGTCGATTTCGCCAACTGCCCGATCCCCGGCTTCCTGAACGGCGAAGGCAGCGAACTGGGTTCGGGCGATCCGTTCCCGCTCGGCGATCCGCGCAACTGCTTCACGATCGACAATGGCGGCGTGACGATCAACACGCTCGGCCTGCCGACCCGCCAGGGCATCGGCCGCACCAGCGGCGCGCTCGGCAACTTCAACCGCTTCGTCCCGGCTCCCGGCCAGGGCGGCGGCGCGACCCCGGGTTATCTGGGCGTCGGCACCTACGACCGTGACTCGTTCGACCCGGCCAGCCAGGAAGAATATGTCGTCACCCCGACCGAGATCTACACCGGCTATCTGTCGGCGACCTACGACCTGAACATGCTGGGCAATGCCGAGCTGTACGGTGAAGTGCTCGCCACCCGCCGCACCTCGGAGGCGCCGCTCTACCGTCAGCTCTCGCTCGACTATCTGCGCGGCAGCCCGCTGGTTCCGATCGAGTTCCGCAACGGCCTGTTCGCCAACCCGAACGAGACGTCGAGCGGCCAGCAGATCGCGGCCCGCGCCTTCATCGGCTTCGGTCTCACCGATTCGCGGCAGGAAGTGGACTATGTCCGCGCCGGCGCCGGTATCCGTGGCGACTTCTTCTTCGACGGCTGGCGTTATGACGTCTACGTCGGCAAGTCGTGGACCGACGGCACGTACGAGATCGAATCGTTCCTGACGGATCGTCTCTCCAACTCGCTGAACGTCGTGCAGAATCCGGACGGCAGCTTCAGCTGCGTCAGCCAGGCGTCGAACCCGGGCTGCGTCGCTGCGCCGGTGCTGAATGCCGACACGATCGGCGGCCGCCTGCCGCAGGCGTTCCGCAACTACATCCTGGCCAACACGATCGGCACGAACAAATTCCGCGAGACGACGGCGGTTGCCGCCATCGACGGTCCGATCTTCCGGCTGCCGGGCGGCGACGCTCAGCTGGCGGTCGGCGTGGAATATCGTTCGCAGCGGATCGACGACACGCCGGACGTGAACGCGATCAACGGCAACCTGCTCGGCCTGACGAGCTCGCTGCCGACCCGCGGCACGGACGCGGTGCGCGAAGGCTTTGCGGAGGTGTTCCTGCCGCTGCTGGCCGACCGTCCGTTCTTCCACAACCTCAGCATGAACGCGTCGATCCGCTACACGGACTATGATTCGTACGGCAGCGACATCACCTACAAGGTGGCGGGCGAGTGGGAGTTCTTCCGGGGCTTCGGTATCCGCGGCAGCTATGGCACCTCCTACCGCGCCCCGGCGCTTGCGGAGCAGTTCCTCGGCGCGACCAGCGGCTTCCTGGGTGCCGGTACCGATCCGTGCGACGGCGATAACTTCCCGGCTGATCCGGCCGATTATTCGCCGAACGACACGATCACTGCGCGTAACTGCGCCGCGATCGGGATCGACGTCGCCACCTTCATCCAGAACAACGGCATCACCACCTTCACCCGTGGTGGCGCGGCCTTCGGTCTGGAAGCGGAAACCTCGACCAACTGGTCGGCCGGTGCGGTCATCCGTCCGCAGCTCGGTTCGTTCGGCTCGTTCAGCTTCGCTGCCGACTATTTCGACGTCACGGTGGAGAATGGTGTGTCGAGCCTTGGTGCCGGCACGATCCTGAACCGCTGCTACGGCGACACGGCGTTCGATCCGAATGCGGGCTTCTGCCGCTTCGTCACCCGCGATGCGAACAACATCCTGACGGTGAACAGCGACTATGTGAACCTGTCGACCGACATCGTTCGGGGCGTCGAGTTCAACGCCCGCTTCGCGACGGAGCTGCTGGGTGGCAATTTCACCCTCAACGCCAACGTCACGAAGTATTTCGAGCAGTCGTCGCGTCTGTTCCCGGAAGAGTTCCTGACCGATGCGAACGGCACCTATGTGACGCCGGACCTGGTCGGCTCGTTCGACGCCTCCTACCGGACCGGTCCCGTGACCATCCGTTACGGCCTCGACTGGACCGACAGCAGCTCGGGCACCTATGACCTGTTCGCCTTCGACGAGCAGACCGGAACGGTGGATGAGGCGCTCGCGCAGCTCTACCGCGACAACTATCTGCTCGAAGTGCCCGACTATTTCCTCCACTCTGCGTCGGTGCAGTTCAACGTGAGCGATCGGTTCCAGCTGACCGCCGGTGTTCGCAACCTGATGGACACGGCTCCCCCCCGCATCTCCGCGGCGGTGACCGTGCTCGGCAACGCGCCGCTCTATTCGGGTTACGATTACCAGGGCCGCACGTTCTTCGTGAACACCCGCTTCGCTTTCTAAGCGAGACGCGACCCAGACTAACGAGGAGGGCTCCGGGCAACCGGGGCCCTTCTTGTTTTGGGGAGGTTCGCCACGGCCTTTCCGAACGGGTCGAACTGCCCCTAAGAAGGGAGCGATGATCACCGTCCACCCGATCGCCTTCGTGGCGCTGGCGCTGTTTGCCGGCGCGTGGCTGGCGGTCGCCTTGTGGTTTGCCTGGCGGGGCCGGCAGGCGTCGGGGCAGGTGGCTGGGGCGAAGAAGGAAGCGGCGCGGCTGAACGCCTTGCTCGCCTGCGGCCCGGCCGTCCCGGTCGTGGTCAGGCGCGGCGGCGCGGTCGAGGGCGGGGAGCGGGCTGCGGCCTTGCTTGGGCTCGCAAGCCTGCCCGACAAGATCGAGGAATTGGCGGACGGCGCCTTGTCCGCCGATGACCGCCTGTTGCTGCGCGAGCGCGTGCGGGCGGCCTCGCGCACGGGAGAAAGCGGCATCCTGGTGCTGCGGCCGACCAGCGCGCGCGCGATCGTTCGGATCGAGGTGTCGCCGGCGCCGGCGGGCTTCGGTAGCGGCACCGTCTTGCTGTGGATGATCGACGTCACGGCCGAGGAATCGCGCGCTGCGGCGGCGGCCGAGGATGCGGAGCGGCGGGCCGAGGCGCTGGATTCACTCACCCGGCTGATCGAGGCGGCGCCATTCCCAATCTGGCATCGCGGCCCGGACCTGGCGCTGGCGATGGTGAACAGCGCCTATGTCGCCGCCGTCGAGGCGGAGAGCGGCGGCCAGGTGGTCAGCGACGGGATCGAGCTGGTCGACGAGGCCGACGGCCGCAATGCGATCGAGGAAGCGGCGGACGTGCGGACCAGCGGCGCGCCGAGCCACCGCACTTTGCCGGCGACGATCGCGGGCGAGCGGCGGATGCTGCGCATTGTCGAACTGCCGGTGGGAACGCGCGGCGTTGCCGGCTTCGCGATCGACATCGAGGATGAGGAACAGGCGCGGGCGGAACTGACCCGGTTCCAGGCGGCGCAGCGCGACATGCTCGACCGGCTGTCGGCCGGCGTGGCGCAATTCGGCCGCGACCGCGGGCTGATCTTCTTCAACCAGCCCTTCGCTCACCTGTTCGGGCTGAGCGCCGACTTCCTGTCCGACGGGCCGGAATTCGACCGGGTGATCGACGCCATGCGCGAGGCGCGCAAGCTGCCCGAGCCGCGCGATTTCCCCAGCTGGAAGGCGGAAAAGCGCGAATGGTTCCTGGCCGGCACGGAAGCGGTGGAGGAGGATTGGGAGCTGCCCGACCGCCGCCATCTGCGCGTGCTGGCCCAGCCTCTGCCCGATGGCGGCCTGCTGGTGATCTTCGAGGACCGCACCCGCCAGATCATGCTGGAATCCGACCGCGAGCGGATGGTGCAGGTGCAGAACACCACGTTCGACAGCCTGGCCGAGGGGATTGCCGTCTTCTCTTCCAACCGGCGGCTGAAGCTGTGGAACGACCGCTTCCGCACGCTCTGGGGGCTTGAGGCCGAGCTGCTGAACGAGCGGCCGCTCGTCGAGACGCTCGCGAGCGAGATGGCGCCACGGGCACGGACCAAGCGCCAGGGCATGCTGGTGCGCGATCTGGTGCGCGGCGCGATCGTCAGCCGGCGCTCGCGGGCCGGGCGGCTGGCGCTCGCGGACGGGCGGGAATTCAACCTCGCGGCGATCCCGATCGCGGGCGAGGACGTGCTGTTCACGACGCTGGACGTGACGGACAGCGCGCGGGTCGAGACGGCGCTGCGCGAACGGACGGCGGCGCTGGAGGAAGCGGACCGGATCAAGACCGCCTTCGTCTCCAACATCAGCTATGAATTGCGCACGCCTTTGACCTCGATCGCCGGTTTCGCCGAGATGATGGCCGGGGGCTATGCCGGGCCGCTGGAGGACAGCGCCAAGGATTATGTCACCGCGATCCTGACGAGCGTCGGCCGCCTCTCGGCGCTGATCGACGACGTGCTGGACCTGACGCAGAGCGACACGGGCGGGCTGCTGCTGGCCGAGGAGGAGGTGGACGTCGCCGAGATGGTCGACGGGCTGCTGGAACAGGGCAGGGCGCTGGCCGACGAGAAGAAGATCGTCTTTTCCTCCGTGGTCGAGCCATCGGCCGGGACAATCACCGGCGACCGGGCGCGGCTGGGCCAGGCGGTGATGAACCTGCTGCGCAATGCCGTGCAGGTGACTCCGGAGGGTGGCGCGGTGCGGCTGACCTGCGACGGTGACGACAATGCGGCGCGGATCGCGATCACCGATACCGGGCCCGGCGTGGCCCCGGCCGACCAGACCAGGATCTTCGATCGCTTCCAGCGCAGCGAGGATGGCGATGCCAATGGCGGGCGCGGCGCGGGCCTCGGGCTGGCGCTGGCACGGCAGTTCATCGAGGCGCATGGCGGCGCGATCGCGCTGAAGAGCGCGCCGGGCGAGGGGGCGGAGTTCACCGTCACCCTGCCGCGCACCGCCGGCCAGCGGGCCGCCCGCCGCGCGGCGC
>JAFAEG010000023.1 GCA_023424095.1 Pseudomonadota bacterium
GGATACCGCTTCGCGCGAACAAAACGCGGCGAAACAAGATCTAAAGCCCGCTCCAATTCCGTCGGAAGGTAAATCGCTCCAGCCTGCGGCGTCCTGCCGCTGTCCACGCGGCCCTTGCCGCCATGCGCGACTTGCCGCCGCACGCTGCGTTCCCTTACGCTCCCTGCAAAGCAAGAAGCAGGGAGTGGATTCGTGCCCAGGAAACTTCAGAACATTTCGTTGTCCCGCCGTCGCGTGCTCGCCGGTGCTGCCGGCCTTTCGGCCGCAGCGATCCTGCCGCGATCGAGCCTCGCCGACTGGAAGCCGACCGAGACCGTTCGTCTCATCGTACCGGCCGCAGCCGGCGGCTCGACCGACGTCATGGGCCGGCTGCTCGCTGCCCATCTGCAAACGGCCTGGGGGCAGTCGGCCGTCGTGGAAAACCGCTCGGGCGGCGGCGGCACGATCGGAACCGCCGAGGCGGTCCGCGCCAAGCCTGACGGTCAAACCATCCTGGTCGGCAACCCCGGACCGAACGCGATCGCCTACAGCATTTTCAAGAACCTCAGCTACAAGCCGGAGCAGCTGCAGCCGGTTTCCAACATGATCCGGATCCCGAACATCGTCTCGGCGCATCCGAAAACCGGCATCAAGTCGGTTCCCGAGCTGATCGCCTACCTGAAGGGCAATCCGGACAAGCTCAGCTATGCCTCCTCCGGCGTCGGCCAGAGCCCTCATCTGACCGGCGCGTGGTTCCTCCAGCTCACCGGGCTGAAGATGACGCACATTCCGTTCCGCGGTGCCGGCCCGGCGCTCCAGGCCGCGCTCGCCGGCGACATCCAGATCCTGTTCGACAATCTCTATCCGAGCCTGCCGCAGGTGCAGAACGGCACACTCAATGGCCTCTGCGTCACCACGACCGAGCGCAGCGAGCTCGCGCCGAACCTGCCGACCATGCGCGAGAGCGCGCCGGAGCTGGCGAATTTCGACGTGTCCTCCTGGTTCTCCGTCTTCCTTCCGAAGGGGGTCTCGCCCGAGGTGCTCAGCGCGCTCAATCTCCAGATCAAGGCGATGCTGGAGCGCGACGACGTCAAGAAGCAGATCGCCGCCATGGGCGCCCGCGCCGACTACGGCACGCCAGAGCAGTTCGCCGCCTTCGTGGACGCCGAGACGAAGAAGTTCGCCGGCATCATCCAGAAGGAAGGCCTTCAGATGGACGTGCAGTAGCGCCACTTCCGTCTGCGAGGAGCGTGGCGACGAAGCAATCCAGACTGCATCTGCGGAAAGATTCTGGATTGCTTCGCTGCGCTCGCAATGACGTGGTGGGCGCGTCCGCTCCATCAAACAAAAACCCCGCGGCTCGCGCCGCGGGGTTTGTCTCGTGTCGTTGACGCCGCTCAGTGCGCCAGGATCGCCAGCAGCAGCAAGGCCACGATGTTGGTGATCTTGATCATCGGGTTCACCGCCGGGCCGGCCGTGTCCTTGTAGGGATCGCCGACCGTGTCGCCGGTCACCGCGGCCTTGTGGGCTTCCGAGCCCTTGCCGCCGTGATTGCCGTCTTCGATATACTTCTTGGCATTGTCCCAGGCGCCGCCGCCGCTCGTCATCGAGATGGCGACGAAGAGGCCGGAGACGATCACGCCGAGCAGCAATGCGCCCACCGCCGCGAAGGCGTCGGCCGGGCCGGCCACCGCGTTGATCGCGAAGTAGACGACGATTGGCGCCGCCACCGGCAGCAGCGACGGGATGATCATTTCCTTGATCGCGGCGCGGGTGACGATGTCGACGGTGCGGGCATAGTTCGGGCGGGTGGTGCCGGCCATGATGCCGTCATCGTCGCGGAACTGCGCACGGACGTCCTCGACCACGCTGCCCGCCGCACGGCCGACCGCGGTCATGCCGAAGGCCCCGAACAGATAGGGCAGGAGCGCGCCGAGCAGCAGGCCGACGATCACGAACGGATTGCTGAGCGAGAAATCGACGCCCGCCGGGCCGATGCCCAGAGCCGCGCCGAAATAGTCCAGATCCGCGGTGTAGGCACCGAACAGCACGAGCGCGGCGAGGCCGGCCGAACCGATCGCATAGCCCTTGGTCACCGCCTTGGTGGTGTTGCCGACCGCGTCCAGCGCGTCGGTGCGGGTCCGCACCTCATCGTCCAGCCCCGCCATTTCGGCGATGCCGCCGGCATTGTCGGTGACCGGACCGTAGGCGTCGAGCGCCACGACCATGCCGGCCAGCGCCAGCATCGCCGTCGCCGCGAAGGCGATGCCGATGATGCCCGCGAGCATGTAGGAAAGGATGATTCCGACGCAGATCACCAGGGTCGGCAGAGCGGTCGATTCCAGGCTGATCGCAAGGCCCTGGATGACGTTGGTGCCGTGGCCGGTTTCCGACGCCTTGGCGATGGAGCGGACCGGGCGGTAGTTGGTGCCGGTATAATATTCGGTGATCCAGACGAGGAGCCCGGTAACGCCGAGGCCGACGAGCATGGAATAGAACAGGTCCATGCCGGTGTAAGCCGTGCCGGTGCGCTCGATCGCGCCGATCGGGTCGTTCAACGAACCGAACGGATTGCCGATGTCGCCGAGCACCCAGACGGTGGCGAAGTAGATGGCCGGGACCGACAGGACCGCAGTGGTCCAGAAGCCCTTGTAGAGCGCGCCCATGATCGACTGCTTCCCACCGAGGCGGACCATGAAGGTGCCGAGGATGGAGGTGACGATGCAGACGCCGCCGATGATCAGCGGCAGGCTCATGAGGGCGGTGAGGTCGGACGGCGTGCCGCTGACCAGAAGGGCGATCAGCACCATGGTGGCGCCGACGGTGACGACATAGGTTTCGAACAGATCGGCGGCCATGCCGGCGCAGTCGCCGACATTGGCGCCTACGTTAGCGGCGACCACGGCCGGGTTGCGGGGGGCGTCTTCCGGAATCCCGGCCTCGACCTTGCCGACCAGGTCGGCGCCGACGTCGGCGGCCTTGGTGAAGATGCCGCCGCCCAAGCGGGCGAAGATGGAGATGAGCGAGGCGCCGAACGCGAGGGCGACGAGCGCGTCGACCACTTCGCGGCTGGTGGCTTCACGGCCCATCATGCTGACCAGCACGTAGAACAGGCCGGCAATGGCGAGCAGGCCGAGGCCCGCGACCAGCATGCCGGTGATCGCACCCGACTGGAAGGAGATGGTGAGGCCCTTCTGCAGGCTGGTGCGGGCGGCCTCGGCGGTGCGGACGTTGGCCCGGACCGAGATGTTCATGCCGATATAGCCGGCGACGCCCGACAGGATCGCGCCGGTCGCGAAGGCGATCGCGGCGATCGTGCCGAGGAAATACCAGACGAGGGCAGCGACGATGACGCCCACAACGCCGATCGTGGTGTACTGGCGGCCCAGATAGGCCTTCGCGCCTTCCTGGATCGCGCCGGCGATTTCGACCATGCGCTCGTTGCCCGCGGGTGCGGACAAGACGCGCTGTGACGTGATGATGCCGTACAATACGGCGAGCAGGCCACAGCCGATGGCGGCGAGCACAACGGTCATTCGTTTATCCCCTATTCCGAATGCGGGAGAGGCGCCTGAAGCCCCCTTCGGGCGCCCGTGGAAGGCAAAGTCTTAGAAGCTGGTCCAGAGGCTGGCAAGGTTCGTGCGCAGGCGAAGTATTTAGCCCCGATCATGCTCCCAGCCGAGGCTGTCCGGGAGCGGGACGGGGCCGTCGGCGTCGGTGAGGGAAAGGCCCGCGCCGCCGGTGCAAACGCCGATGCGGGTGAGCGGTAGAGCGAGGCTTTCGCCGGCTTCGACGATGCGGTGGCGGGCGTCCTTCGGCGCGGCGAAGAGCAGTTCGTAATCGTCCCCGGCGGCCGCCGCGCGCAGGCGGGCGGCGCGGTCATCGCCGAGGGTGGCGAGATAGGGGTCGGAGAGCGGGATCGCGTCGAGCGAGATGGCAACGCCGATCCCGCTCGCCGTGGCGAGGCGCGAGGCGTCGATCAGCAGGCCGTCGGAGACGTCCATCATCGCGGTGACGAGCGGGGCCAGCGCCTGTCCGGCCTCGAGCCTGGGGCGCGGCGCGCGGTAGCGGCGGACCAGGGCGTCGGGGCCATGCAGCGCGCCGGTGAGGATGGCGAGGCCCGCGCCGGCATCACCGATCGTGCCGGAGACCCAGAGGTCGTCGCCCTGCTGGGCGCCCGCCCGAGCGGGGACCGGCCCGTCCGCCTCGCCGATCGCGGTGAGGCTGAGCGTGCGTGCGCCGCGCGCCGAGACGGTATCGCCCCCGAGCAAGGGACAGGCGAAGGCATCGAGGGCGGTACGCAGGCCGGCGGCGAAGGCGCGATCCCAAGCCTCGTCGCCGAGCGCATAACCGAGCAATATGGCGAGGGGCCGCGCGCCCTTCGCCGCCAGGTCGGACAGGTTCACCGCCACCAGTTTCCAGGCGACGTCCTGCGGCGGGTCGCCGGGAAGATAGTGAACGCCCTCGACCAGCATGTCCTTGGTCAGCACCAGGCTGCGGCCGCCGACGGGAAGGACGGCCGTGTCGTCGGCCAGGCCGCGCGCGGCGGGGTCGCTCGCGATGGCCACCAGCAGGGCATGGAAATCGGATTCAGCCGTCACCGCTTCCGATTAGCCGCGTGCGGACGGGACGGCTACGCCTCCCGCAGCGAATAGCCGCCGGAGGCCGGCCGTTGCACTGCGCCCCCCGCGAGCAATTTCACCGACTTGGGCTTGCGCACGCCATTGGCCAGCAGCCGGCCCTTGGGGATTCGGGTGATGCAAACCTTGTCGCCCTGATTGCCGCCCAGCACGTGGTAAGCGGCGTCGTCCTCGCCGGCATAGAAGCCGACATGGCCCTTCCAGCCCGCGCGCTGCTCGCGCCAGAACACCAGCACCGCGCCGAGCGCCGCAGGGCAGCCGTCGCCGAAATTGAGCCAGGAGCGCGCGCCGAGCGGATTTGCGGGCAAAGGTTCGTCCGGCAGGGTCGCGCCGATGCAATGGGCGACGAACAGGCCGCACCAGGGAATGGAATCATGGGCGAGCGGCAGGCTTCGTGCGTTCGCCCAGTCCAGGATTTCGGGATTGTCCGCGGCGCCGGGCGCTTCTCGGACACCGAGCAGCCGCACCGCCTCCTGATACCAGACCGGCGACGTGCTGCTGGTGGCGAGCTCGGGGGTGCCGACGAACAATTGCTCGAGCGTGCGCGGGCCGACAATGCCATCGGCGGTCAGCCCCGTGGCGCGCTGGAAGGCGCGGACGGCGGCGAGCGTCAGCCGCCCCCAGATGCCGTCGATCGGCCCCGGATTATAGCCGCGCGCAAGAAGCTTTTCCTGGATCTGCCGAATCGACGCCACGTCATCCTCCCCTTCCGATTACCGGAACGGAAGACGAACAGCCGCAATCCTATCGTGCAAGCGGAGACTGGTCCGCTTCGGAGCGGCCGCTAGCGAACCTGCTTCGAAATGGCGTCGAGCAGGCCGTTGACGAAACCGGATTCGCGGGCGTCGTAAAAGGCCTTGGCGACATCGACATATTCGCTGATCACGCTTGCGACGGGCACGTCCGGGCGGGCGGCGAGCTCATAAGTGCCGGCGCGCAGGATCGCCTTCATCGGCTTGTCGAGTCGGGCCAGCGACCAGCCTTTGGCGAGCTTGCCCGCGATCAGGCCGTCCAGCTCCTCGGCGCGGGCGGCGACGCCCTTCACCACATCGTCGAAGAAATCGACCTCGGCATCGGCATATTCGTCACCGTCGATCGTCCCGCCGAGACGGTGATGGTGGAATTCGTGCAGCAGCGCCGGGACCGGCGTGTCCTCCATCTCGCGCTGATAGAGCGCCTGCACCGCGGCGAGGCGGGCGGCGGAGCGGGAGCGGGAACGGGCGGATGGTTTGGCCATGCGGCGGACTTAGAGCCTGTCCCCCCGGTTTCAAACCGTCATTCCAGCGAAAGCTGGATTCTCCCTGTCTCTGGCTTCGCTCGTCTACGGCTCCAGCTTTCGCTGGAATGACGAATAAGGATCAGGCCCGGGCCATGAAGGCGCCGATCGCGGCGATCAGCGGTTCGGGCTTTTCCCACGGCACGAAATGACCGGCATCTTCGATCCGCTTTATGGTGAGATCTTCCACCATCACGTTCAGCCCGTCGAGCTGGCAGGGGAGCAGGGCCTTGTCCTTCATGCCCCACAGGACGAGCGTCGGGACTGTGATCGCGGGGAAGGGATCGCGGTTCCAGCCGGGGCGCGGCTCGCCCTCGCCGACGGCCGGGATGATGAGCGGGCTGGCGCGGTACCAGTTCAGCATGGCGGTGAGCGCGCCGGGCTGGCTCCAATCGTGGATATAGGCCTGGCGCTCCTCGTCCGGGATGGTGGCGAGGTCGACATGGCCGCCGAAACTCTTCGCGAAGAAGGCCTCGATGCCCATCGCGTCGATGCTCCGCTCCATCATCGGGTTGCGGAAGGCGTTCATATATTGCGAGGCGGCGCGCTGGGCCGAATCCTCGATCAGGGTGCGCTGGAAGATGTACGGGTGCGGCGCGTTGACGATCACCAGCCGCTCCAGCCGCTCGGGCCGGGTCAGCGCCGCGCCCCAGGCGACCGCGCCGCCCCAATCGTGGCCCACGAGGTTGAAGCGGTCGATGCCGTAGGCGTCGGCGAGCGCGACCAGATCGGCAATCGCCTCCTGCGCGCGATAGGAGTCCACGCCTTCAGGCTTGTCGGAGCCGCCGAAACCGCGCTGGTCGGGGACGATCACCCGGTAGCGATCAGCCAGGGCGGCCGCGACGTGGCGCCAGGTGCGGTGCGATTCGGGGAAACCGTGCAGGAAGATGATCGCAGGCGCGTCGCTGGGCCCGGCCTGCGCGACCTTCAGCGTGACGCCGGTGGGGAGGCTGATGCGGGTGGTTTCCATCAGGGATAGCTCACCGTCTTGGGGACTTCGGGGAGCGGAATGAACTCGCCGTCGTCATTGGGCGGCAGCGCGAAGCGGCCATTGCGCCAATCGTCCTTGGCCTGATTGATCCGGTCGCGACGCGAGGAGACGAAATTCCAGAAGACGTGGCGCGGGCCGTCCAGCGGCTCGCCGCCGCAGAGCATCACGTGGCCGCCCCGCTCCGAGCGCAGGGTGGCGCGGATGCCGGGCTTCAGCACGTAGAGCGTAGCGGGCTCCAGCGTCAGGCCGTCGAGGCTGGCTTCGCCCTCTGCCACGTACAGCGCCCGCTCGTCCGCTTCGTCGTCCACGGCGATGCTGCCGCCGGGCTGCAGATGGATGTCGGCATAGATGATCGGGCTGTGCTGGGTGACCGGCGCGGTCGCGCCCCACAGGCTGCCCATGATGATCCGCGCCCGCGCCTTGCCGTCGTCAAGCAAAGGCAGGTCCGCTTCGGAGACATGTTCGAAGGCCGGGTCGATCTCTTCCTTGGCGCTGGGCAGAGCGATCCAGGTCTGGATGCCGGACAGGGCCGGGCCGGCGGTGCGTTCGGCCGCCGGGGAGCGTTCGCTGTGCGTGATGCCCTTGCCGGCGGTCATCAGATTGACCGCGCCGGGACGGATGGTGGCGAAGGTGCCGAGCGAATCGCGATGGTCGATCGCGCCCTCGAACAGATAGGTGACGGTGGCGAGGTTGATGTGCGGATGCGGGCGCACGTCCATCCCCTCGCCGGCCGGTAGATGCGCCGGACCCATCTGGTCGAAAAAGATGAAGGGGCCGACGGTGGTCCGCTCGCGATGCGGCAAGGTGCGGTGAACCTTGAAGCCGCCCAGATCGTGCGTGGTGGGATTGAGGGTGAGCAGGAAGGGATCGTCGGTCATGCCCGTATCCTTACCCGCGATTGCGGGGCAGGCGAAGCCGGGAGAGGCGCAACGCCGTATTGCCTGTCCGCTAACGCTCTCGACATTCCGCGTTGACATAATTCTACATATGTAGAGTTATGTCCCGATGATCCGAACCCGAACCCTCTCCCCCCAGACCCGAACGATCCTCTCGCTCATGGCCGGCGGCGGCGGCGAATGGCTTCACGGCTATGAACTTTGCCGCCTCGGCCAGATCAAATCCGGTACGCTCTACCCGATGCTGATCCGGCTGGAGGAGCAGGGCTATCTCGAGGCGGCGTGGCAGGAGCCGGCGGAGCCAGGCCGGCCGCCGCGCCACGCTTATCGTCTCACCGCCGAAGGCCGTGCGCTGGCGCGGGCGAACCCGCCGGTCGCGGCGCAACCGTTGGCCGGCGGTGTTCCGGGGAAGCTGGCATGAGGCGCCTGCTCGCCGCCGCGATCGTCCGGCTCGCCGCGGTCGTCCTGCCCGCACGTCACAGCGCGTGGGGCCGTGCCATGGTGACCGAACTTGCGGCGATCGAACGGCCGGGGGCGGCGCTTTCGTTCGCTTTTGGCTGCCTTGCCGCCGCGCTGAATCAAGCCGTGACCGTCGGTCGGCCCGTGCATGCCCGGAGCCTCGGCATGCTGTGCGCGATCGGCGCGGTCGGCCTGGGCCTGGCCTATCTGGTCGCGGCGGGCGCGCCCTCCTCCCATCTCGCGATCAATGCCGCGGCGCTCGCCATCGGCTTGCTCGCGATCGGCATATTGCACGACGCCAAACGAATCTGGCGCGCGGCCGGGGAGGGTGTGCTGCTTCTCTTCGCCGGCATCGTCCTGCTCACCGCTCTGCTCGGCATCTCCGCGAACGGGGTCACGCGTTGGCTGGCGGTGGGCGGAGTTTCGCTCCAGCCGGCGCTGATCCTGGTGCCGGCCATCGCCCTGGGCTTCGCGCAGCGGCGCGGCGGGGCGATATTGCTGGCCGTACTGATCGCCGCGCTGGGGCTGGCGCTGCAGCCGGACCGGGCGATGGCGGGTGCGCTGGCGGCTGGCACAGTCGTACTGGCTTTGGCGCGACCCGAGCGGAACGTCTTGCTCGCGCTCGGCGCATCGCTGGCCGCCTTCGTGGCGACATTGCTCCGGGCCGACGCCTCGCCCGCAATGCCGTTCGTGGACCAGATCTTCTACTCGTCCTTCGGGGTGCATCCGCTGGCCGGTCTCGCGGTGATCGCGGGCGCCGCCTTGATACTCGTCCCGGCGGTGGTGGGCTGTCTTCGGGATGCGGGCCATCGCCCCATCCACGCAATGTTCGGAGCGGTCTGGCTCGCCGTGATCCTCGCGGCCGCAATCGGCAATCATCCGACTCCGCTGGTCGGCTATGGCGGGAGCGCGATCCTTGGCTATCTGCTCAGCCTGCTCTGTCTACCGGCGCATCGCGGAGAGCGGATCGCTGCCCCAGCGGAGGTGCCGAAGGCACCCGCCGTCGATCAGGCCCGCCCCGATCTGCGCGCGTCGGTGACCTTGGCGGGCTGAAAGGCCTATTCCCCCGGCGCCCTCGCCACGATCGCCAAGGCGTGGACGCGTTCCACCAGCAATTCCCTGAGCGCTTCGTTCACGGCGCGCTGGCGCTGGAGGCGGGATTGGCCGGCGAAGGCTTCGGCCTCGATCTCGACGGTGAAGTGGCTCTCGCCGCTTTCGGCGTTGTAGCCGCCATGGCCGCGATGGCGCTCGCTGTCGTCGCGCACGACGAGCCGTGTCGGCGACAAGGCGGCGGTCAGCCGTTGGTGGATTTCGGCCGCGATCGGCCCGGTGATCTGATCCGTCATCACGCCTATATAGGACGGCTGATCGAAGGAGCGGAGTGGCAAGTTGGCAAGTGCGGGCGAGAATCGGGGGCGGTTCCACGGGCGGATCGAGACGGGGCGCGGTTGCGACCATCCCGGCTGCGACGCGGCCGGCGAATTTCGCGCGCCGTCCGGACAGGGCTCAAGCTTCGACGGGCCGGGGAAATGGCGCTGGTTCTGCCTGGAACATGTCCGCGAATTCAACAGCGGCTACAATTGGTTCAGCGGCATGACCCCGGACGAGATCGAGGCGGCGAACACGCCTTATGGCGGCTGGGACCGGGAGACCCGGGCCTTCGCCAGCGGCGGCGCGGACCGGCCGCCGCGCTGGGCCGACTTTTCCGATCCGCTGGATGCGATCGGGGCGCGGTTCGCCCGCACGATGCCGCAGAAGCGCGCGGATGGGCGCGAGTTGAGCGAGGCGGACCGCAAGCATCTGCGCATCCTGTCGCTGCCCGTCGATGCGGACCGGCGGGCGCTGCGCGAGCGCTACACCGAACTGGTCCGCAAATTTCACCCCGATCGCAATGGTGGCGACCGCAGCCACGAGCGGGCGTTGCAGGAAGTGATTTCGGCCTATCAGGCGCTGAAAGGGCGGCCGGCTTTCGCGTAGTCCGTCCACGTCTCCGCTCATCCTGAGTAGCGGCTGAGCTTGTCGAAGACGCGTGTCGAAGGACAAACCGGACGGTCCTTCGATACGGGCCTTCGCTACGGCTTCGCCTACTCAGTCCCTACTCAGGATGAGCGGAGTTGGGTTAGGTCCGCCGCTCCCGGAAAAACTCCCGCAGCATCGCCGCCGCCTCCTCCTCGCCGATGCCGGAATAGACTTCCGGCGCGTGGTGGCAGGTCGGCTGGGTGAAAAAGCGTGCGCCGTGCAGGACGGCGCCGCCCTTCGGATCGGGGGCGGCGAAATAGAGGCGGCGGATGCGGGCCAGAGCGATCGCGCCGGCGCACATCGCGCAGGGCTCCAGGCTCACCCACAAATCGCATTCGTCCAGCCGTTCGGTGCCGAGCGCGCTGGCGGCGGCGCGCAGCGCTTCCATCTCTGCATGGGCGGTCGGGTCGCGGCCGCTGCGCATCGCGTTGCGGGTGACAGCGACGACCGCATCGCCGCGCATCACCACCGCGCCGACCGGGACTTCCCCGGCGGCGGCGGCGGCCTGCGCTTCGTCGAGGGCGCGCCGCATGGGTTCCGGCAAGGGGAAGGCCATGCGGCGCGGCGCCTTATTGCGTGTTGGCGGGGGCGGCCGGAGCCGCGGGCGCGGGCTCGTTGGGCACGGTGCGAACGACGGGGACCTGGACGGTGCGCGGCTCGGTGGTGAGTTCGACGGAATTGGTGGTCACCTTGACCGAGCCGTCATCCTTCTGCTGGAGGCCGAGGACGCCGGTATAGACGAGGCCGATCGCCACGAGCAGGAGCAGGGCGACGACAAGCAGAACAGTGCGAAGCATGACGCGTCTCCAATCTGATTTCGGCTCGTCAACGAGTGCATGGCGGATCGGTTGCAGCGGCGCAACGATCAGTCCATGCGGCTTCGAGCGGCGGCCGGAAGTGCGCCTCCGGGTTGACGCTCTCGGCACCGCTCGCTATGCGCCCCCGGTTTCCGGGCACCTTCGGGTGACCGTCACATTCTATAAAAGAGATTCGATCATGGCGCGCATTTGCGAGCTGACCGGCAAAGGCCGGCTGGTGGGTAACAACGTTTCGCACGCGAACAACAAGACCAAGCGGACGTTCCTGCCGAACCTGCAGAACGTGACCTTGCTGTCCGATTCGCTCGGCCGCGGCGTGAAGCTGAAGGTGTCGACGCACGGTCTGCGCTCGGTCGAGCATGTCGGCGGCCTCGACAATTGGCTGGCCAAGACCAACGACGACAAGCTCAGCCTTCGCGTCCGTCGCCTGAAGCGCGAGATCGCCAAGAAGGCGAGCAGCGAGCAGGCCGCGGCCTAAGCCGAATCGGGAGGGCCGCGAACGGCCCTTCCTTCATCCCATCCATTCGAACTTCAGCAGCAAAGTGCGCTGAAGGCCGAAGAGATTATCGTCCGACGCGATCCAGATGATCGTGCGGCCATTTTCCTGCGCGATCGCCAGCCCCTCATAATTGTCGCGGGTGAGCGGCGATTCGAAGGCCGCGAGTTCGCGCACGGGCAGTTGCTCGCCGGACCGCGCCGGCAGTTCCGCGATCATCAGCCGCCCGGTCCAGCCACTCAGCAGGCCGACGCTCCGGGCGAGCAGCAGCAGGCGGCCATCCGGCAGTAAAGCCGCGTCGGTGAAGCGAAATTGCGGCGGCGGATCGACCTTGAAGGCGGTCGTTGCGGTGCCGGCTTCGGCCGGATCGCCGGCGAACAGGATCGCATCGCTCAACCCCTCATCATCGACATCCTCGCGAATCGCCAGGAAGCGGCCGTCGCCGAGACGGACGAGGCTTTCGGCGCCGCGATTGCCGGACCATCGGCGCATTGCGTCGGGACGGTGATGGCTCTCGGCCGCGAAATCGCCGAGCCGGTAGCGCCAGATCTGATTGCTATTCTCATAGCCGATCCAGAGGCGGCCATTGTGCAGGACCAGCGATTCGCTGTCCCGGTCGGCCTTGCTGCCGCGCTCGCCCGGGCCTTCGATCAACGGGATGATCTCGACGCGGTCGCCGTGCGGCGGCGGGGCGAAGCGAAAGACGATGCCCTGGTCGCTCAGCGCCAGCAGCCGGTCGCCATCGACCGCCAGCCCTGAAATGGCGCCGAAGCGGCGATCGTCGCTCTTGAGCTGCCAGCCGCCGAGATAGCGCAAGGGGCCGAGCCTGTCCTGGGCGGGGTCGTCGGGGTTGAGCGGCACCGGCTCCACCATCAGCCGCGCGCCCGCCATCTCGCCCGGGCCGGGCGGCGGTACGGTCGGCACGGGCGTGGCGAGGAAGAAGAATGCCAGCAGGGCCCCGACCGCGCGGGCGAGGCGGCGCATCGCTCAGTCGGTTTCGAACAAGGCGGCGAGCTGCTCGACCATCGTCCCACCCAATTGCTCGGCGTCCATGATGGTGACGGCGCGGGCATAATAACGGGTGACGTCATGGCCGATGCCGATCGCGATCAGCTCCACCGGCGAGCGCTGCTCGATCCAGGCGATGACCTGGCGAAGGTGCCGCTCGAGATAGGTGCCGCTGTTCACGCTGAGCGTCGAATCGTCGACCGGCGCGCCGTCGCTGATCACCATCAATATGCGGCGTTCCTCAGGGCGGGCGATGAGGCGATTGTGCGCCCACAGCAGGGCCTCGCCGTCGATATTCTCCTTCAGCAGCCCTTCGCGCATCATCAGGCCGAGATTCTTGCGGGCGCGGCGCCACGGCTCGTCCGCCTGCTTGTAGACGATGTGGCGCAGATCGTTGAGGCGGCCGGGCGTCGGCGGGCGGCCTTCGGACAGCCAGGTCTCGCGCGCCTGCCCGCCCTTCCAGGCGCGGGTGGTGAAGCCCAAGATTTCCACCTTCACGCCGCAGCGTTCCAGCGTGCGGGCGAGGATGTCGGCGCTGATCGCCGCGATCGAGATCGGGCGGCCGCGCATCGAGCCTGAATTGTCGATCAGCAGGGTGACGGTGGTGTCGCGGAATTCGGTGTCGAGTTCGACCTTGTAGGACAGGGATTGGGCCGGATTGACGATCACCCGCGCCAGCCGCGCGGCGTCGAGCAGGCCTTCTTCCTGGTCGAAGGCCCAGGAGCGCGATTGCTGCGCCATCAGCCGGCGTTGCAGGCGGTTAGCGAGCTTGGTGACGGCGGATTGCAGATGGACGAGCTGCTGGTCGAGATAGGAGCGCAGCCGGCCAAGCTCCTCCTCGTCGCACAGGTCCGCGGCGCTGATCACCTCGTCGAAGCGGGTGGTGAAGACCTTATAGTCGAAGCTTGGCGGCAGATCGGAAAGCGGCCGGTTCGGGCGCTGGGGCATGACGCCGGATTCGGCGTCGTCACCGAGGCCACCCTCGCTCTCGTCATAATCCTGGTCGGTGGCGCTGCCTTCGTCCTCGCTATCGCCCTCGCCTTCTTCCGGCTGGCCGCGAATCTCGGCTTCACCGTCCTGGGCGGAGTCGCCATCGGCATCGTCGTCGCCTTCGGCCTCGGATTCGCCGCCCTCATCCTCGTCGCCGCCATCGCTGGGGTCGTCGCCGGGGGGCACAGCTTCGGTCAGTTCCAGGTCGCGGAGCAATTTGCCGACCAGGTCGGCGAAGGCGCGCTGATCGTCGAGGGCGAGGGCGAGCGCATCCAGGTCGGCGCCGGCCTTGTCCTCGATCCAGTCGGCGACGAGCTTCAGCCCGGCGCGGGCCGCTTCGGGCGGGGCTTGGCCGGTGAGCCGTTCGCGGACCAGCAGGCCGACCGCGCTCGACAGCGGCACTTCTTCGCGGGTGCGGGCGCGGACCAGGGGATCGGTGCGCAGCCGCATTTCGGTGAGGCCGTCCAGATTGGCGCGCACGCCCTCCATCGCCCGCGCGCCGAGCGCCTCGACCCGCGCCTGTTCCGCCGCGTCGAACACCGCGCGGGCGACATCGTCGCCGGGCTGGCTGCGGGCGTGCAGCTTCGGGTCGTGATGGCGCAGCTTCAGCGCGGCGGCATCGGCGAAACCGCGCGCCTCGGCGACATCGCGGGCGGACATGGTCCGGCCCGGCATCGGCGCTTTGATGCTCTTGCCCTGAGTCGAGGGGTTGTCGCTGGTGAAGCTGACTTCCGCTTCCGGCTCCCCGGCGAGCGCCCGCGTCGCGCTGGCGAGCGCGTGGCGGAAGGCTTCGACGGGGGAGTCGCGCTCGGCCATTTCAGGCCTTGTTGGCCGCGCTTTCGGGCAGGTCCTTGCCGAACACGCGCTGATAATATTCCGCCACGACCGGCCGCTCGGCCTCGTCGCATTTGTTCAGGAAGGTGAGGCGGAAGGCGAAGCCGACATCGCCGAAGATCAACGTGTTCTGCGCCCAGCTGATCACCGTGCGCGGGCTCATCACGGTGGAGATGTCGCCGTTCATGAAGCCCTGGCGGGTGAGGCTGGCGACCTTCACCATCTTGTCGACCTCTTCGCGGCCGCCCTCGTGATCATATTCGCCCGATTTGGCGAGGACGATGCGCGCCTCGGTCTCGGCCGGCAGGTAGTTCAGGGTGACGACGATGTTCCAGCGGTCCATCTGGCCCTGATTGATCTGCTGGGTGCCGTGATAGAGGCCGGTCGTGTCGCCCAGGCCGATCGTGTTGGTGGTCGCGAACAGGCGGAACCACGGATTGGCGCGGATCACCCGATTCTGGTCGAGCAGGGTCAGCTTGCCTTCCGCCTCCAGCACGCGCTGGATGACGAACATCACGTCCGGCCGGCCGGCATCATATTCGTCGAAGACCAGAGCGGTCGGGGTCTGCAGCGCCCAGGGCAGCAGGCCTTCGCGGAATTCGGTGACCTGCTGACCATCCTTCAGCACGATCGCGTCGCGGCCGATCAGGTCGATGCGGCTGACATGGGCGTCCAGATTGATGCGGACCAAAGGCCAGTTCAGCCGCGCCGCGACCTGCTCGATATGGGTCGACTTGCCGGTGCCGTGATAGCCCTGGATCATCACCCGGCGGTTCTTCGAGAAGCCGGCGCAGATGGCGAGCGTGGTGTCGTGATCGAAGACATAGGCCGGATCGAGATCGGGCACGCGCTCGTCGGCTTCGGAGAAGGCCGGGACTTCGAGATCGCTGTCGATGCCGAACAGCTCGCGAACCTTCTTCATCTGGTCCGGTGCGTCCATCACGGTGGAGGAGCGGCTGTCGGGATTGACGTTGGGCAGGCTGGCCATGGCGAGAACTCTTGGAGACGATGTTGCAGGCTGCCTAGAGGCTCCCCTGCGCAGCCGCAACGTTCAAGCGGCGGGAGCGGGCATCGGGAAGCAAGCGGGCAGGCGCTCGATCAGGCCGCGATCGCCGCTGATCGTGATCTCGCCGTCGGCAATTGCGTCATCGAGCGGGCGGTTGCCATAGATGATGCTGGCGATCGCCATCGGGTCGCCGGTCAGCACCGCGTCCGGGCGTTCGATCGCGCCGCGCCCGATCGCGATCTCGCCATCCTTGCGGATCCAGAAATAATCCTCGCCGTGCATGACCAATTGGATGCGGCCGGCGCAATCACCGGCGGCGTCGGCGCTGAACATGGTGCGGAGCGACAGCATCAGCGATACCGGGCTGAACGGGCGGGTCTTGTCGTGGCGGGGCGAGCGGACCGCCCAGCGGCCCATCGCCTGGAAGATCGGCGCGGCTTCATAGCCCCAGCGGGTCAGTTCATAGACCTGCACCGAGGCGGGCGGCGGGAGCTTCTTTCGGGCGAGGATGCCGGCGGCCTCGAGACCCTCCAGCCGCTCGGTCAGCACTTTGGCGCTGATCCCGTTGAGTGAGGTCTTCAGGCCGGAGAAGCGGCGCGGGCCCAGCAGCAATTCGCGCATCACCGGCATCGCCCAGCGCTCACCGAACAGATCCATTGCGTGGGCGGCGGCGCAGGCATCGTCGTAACGCTTCTTGTCCGGCCAATCGGCTCGCTTCGTCTCCTTTTGTAACTTCATAGTTGCTTTTAGTAACCTTCAAGCGCAGCAAAGCCAAGGGCCGATTCGCTGCCGCAGAGCAGCATTGGGAGGAAAAAGATGAGCCGCATGATATTCGTGAACCTGCCTGTGACCGATCTGGAGCGCTCCAAAGCCTTCTATGCTGCGGTCGGCGCGGTCAACGAGCCGAAGTTCAGCAACGAAGCGGCAGCGATGATGAGATTCTCCGAAGAGGTGAACGTCATGCTGCTGACCCACGACTTCTGGCGGACCTTCACGACCAAGACGATTCCCGACGCCCATGAAAGCGCGCAGGTGCTGCTCTGCCTGTCGGCGGACAGCCCGGCCGCCGTGGATGCGATGGTCGGGGATGCGCAGGCCGCTGGCGGCAGGCCCGATCCGACGCCGAAGCAGGACATGGGCGGGATGATGTACGGCCGCAGCTTCGAGGATCCGGACGGCCACATCTG
The DNA here is from genome assembly GCA_023424095.1 of Pseudomonadota bacterium. GTDB lineage: Bacteria > Pseudomonadota > Alphaproteobacteria > Sphingomonadales > Sphingomonadaceae > Allosphingosinicella. Next base: position 16,600 of record JAFAEG010000023.1, read on the forward strand.
GGAAGTGATGTGGATGGACGCTGCGGCTGCCGAGTGCGGTGCGGCCGCGTTCGAAGCGGCCTGATCGTGGCGACCGCGAGCCTTGCGCCGGTGCCGGGAAAAGGCGCCCTTCGCGCCGGCTGGGTGGTCAGCGGCCTCGCCGCCGCCATGCTACTGCTGGATGGCGGAATGAAGCTGGTCGCGACGGACATGATGATCGCGAGCACGCCGCCGCAGCTGCAGCTGCCCGCCGATCCGGGCTTCTACCGGATGATTGGCGCGATCCTGTGCGCGGCCACGATCCTCTATCTCGTGCCGCGCACCGCCATCATCGGCGCGATCCTGCTGACCGGCTATCTCGGCGGCGCGATCGCCAGCCATGCCCGGGTGGACAGCCCATTGTTCAGCCACACCTTGTTCGGCCTCTATCTGGGCATCGCTGTGTGGGCCGGGCTCTGGCTGCGCCTGCCCCGGCTGCGTGCCTTGCTGACGCCCGGCGCGGCCGACTGAAACCCTCGCAAGGAGCATTGACCATGGCATTGCACGAGAATCAGGGCCCGACGACGGGCGTCACGCCGCACCTCACCATCCTCGACCGGCGCGGCCACGAGGCGGTGAAATTCTACAAGCAGGCCTTCGCCGCTACCGAAGCGATGCCGCCGCATCTGGCCGGGGGCGTGCCGGGCATGGCCGGGGGCGTGCCGGGCATGGCCGAGGGCGACGACCGGATCATGCACGCGCATCTGAAAGTCAATGGCGGCTCGCTGATGCTGAACGACGCCTTCCCGGAATTTACGGAAGGCGCGGCCGATCATCAGGCGATCCCGGCGCACACGACCCTGCATCTGCAGGTGGACGATGCCGACGCCTGGTTCGACCGCGCCGTCGCGGCGGGCGCGACGGTCAGCATGCCGCTCGCCGATCAATTCTGGGGCGACCGTTACGGCCAGCTGATGGATCCGTTCGGCCACAGCTGGTCGATCGGCGGACCGGCAAAGGCCTAGGCGCGGATGAATCGGAGAGAGACGATGGCCAAGTTCACCACATGCATCTGGTCCAATTACACGGCCGAAGAGCAGGTCGAATTCTATGCCTCCCTGCTGCCGGACGGTCGCGTGCTCGGCATCCACCGGACGCCGGCCGACACGCCGTCGCAAAAGGCCGGCGACGTGATCACCGCGGAGTTCGAGCTGGCCGGACAGCGTTTCATGCTGCTGAACGGCGGGCCGTTGTTCACCCACAGCGAGGCGATCAGCTTCGTCATCCAGACGGCCGACCAGGAAGAGACCGACCGGCTGTGGAACCGGATCGTCGAGAACGGCGGCCAGGAAAGCCAGTGCGGCTGGTGCAAGGACAAATGGGGCCTGAGCTGGCAGATCACGCCGAAGCAATTGGTCGATCTCGTCTTCGCCAATCCCGATCCGGCCAGCGCCAAAAGGGCGATGGAGGCGATGATGACGATGCAGAAGATCGACATCGCGACGATCGAGCGGGCCGCGGCCGGCGAAACGGTCGGGGCCTGAGCGATGCCGGTCGATCCGCACGCCGCGATCACGATCACCGCTTATGACTGGGTGCCGGACTTCGCCAAGGGGCTGGTCCGGGATTTGCGGGTGCGCTGGGCGCTGGAGGAAGTCGGGCAGGATTATGCCGTCCGCCTCCTTCCCCAGGGCGAGCAGAAGCAGCAGGCGCATCGCGCGCTGCAGCCGTTCGGGCAGGTGCCGACCTATGAGGATGGCGCGCTGACCCTGTTCGAAAGCGGCGCGATCGTGCTGCACATCGGCGAACGGTTCGGGACCTTGCTGCCGGCCGCGCCCGATGCGCGCGCGCGGGTGCAGGAATGGGCGTTCGCGGCGCTGAATACGGTCGAACCGACGGTAACGGATTTCGCCCTCACCGCGATCTTCGAAGCCGACCAGCCCTGGTCCAAGCCGCGCCTGACGGTGGTCAAGGAGCGGATCCGCGAGCGGCTGGCCGAATTGTCGCGGCGCTTGGGCGAAAGCGAATGGCTGGACGGCGATTTTTCGGCTGCAGACTTGCTGATGGTGACGGTGCTGCGCGGGCTGCGGGGAAGCAGGCTGGTCGAGGAACATGCCAATCTGGCCGCCTATCAGGCGCGCGGCGAGGCGCGTCCGGCCTTCGCCCAAGCGCTTGCCGACCACATGGCGGGCTTCACCGGCGATCCGCCCAAGGGGTGGGAAGGCTGAGGCCATGACCCGGATCGTCACCGCTTTTCACAGCGGCCCCGAGGGCGCGAAAGGCAATGCCCGCGACATGCGGGTGCGCTGGGCGCTGGAGGAAGCCGGGCTGCCCTACGAAACCCACACGATCGATTTCGCCTCGCACGAGCAGGCGCGGGCGGAGGGACAGCCGTTCGGGCAGATCCCGACCTATCGCGATGGCACGGTCGACATGTTCGAAAGCGGCGCGATCGTGCTGCACATCGCGGAAGATTGCGAGGCCTTGCTGCCGGTGGACCCGCGGGCGCGGGCCCGGGCCATGTCCTGGCTTTTCGCGGCGCTGAACACGGTAGAGCCCGCGACGTGGAGCTTGCTGATGCTTCACTTCCTCAAGCCGGACTGGGCCGATGCCGCGCGGCCGTCGATGATCGAAGCGGCGCAGGATCGGCTGAAGACGGTGTCAGAAGCGCTCGGCGACAAGGACTGGCTGGAAGGCCGCTTCACCGTCGGCGACCTGATGATGGTCTCCGTCATTCGTCATATCCGCGGGTCGGGCGTCGTCGATGCCTTTCCCAATCTGCTCGCTTTCGTGAAGCGCGGCGAGGCGCGGCCCGCATTCCAGCGCGCGCTGGCCGCCAACCGCGCCGATTTCGATGCACCCAGCCAGTCCGAGACACCATGACCTATATCGAAGGCTTCCTGATCCCCTGCCCTGTCGCCAACAAGGCGGCCTACACCGCCCATGCCGAGCAGATGGCGGGCGTGTTCAGCGGCGCGGGCGCGACCCGCATGGTCCAGACCTGGGGCGAGGACGTTCCCGACGGCAAGCTCAACGACCTCAAACAGGCGGTCCGGGCGACGCCCGACGAAGCGATCCTGTTCACCTGGATGGAATTCCCTGACCGCGCCGCCCGCGATGCCGCGATTGCGAGGTCGAGCGCATTGCCGCGCCCGGCCGAGGTGCCGTTCGATCGGGAGCGGATGATCATCGCCGGCTTTGAGACGATCTCGGAAATCGGGCCGGGCGGCGTGCCCGGCTTCATCGACGCGGTGATCCTGCCCGTCCCGACCGCCAACAAGCAGGCCTATCTCGAATTCGCGCAGCGGATCGCCATCCCCTTCCTCGAGCAGGGCGCGACCCGGCTGGTCGACGCCTGGGGCGTGGCCGTGCCCGAGGGGAAAGTGACCGATTATCATCGCGCCACGCTGCGGCAGGACGATGAGAGTGTCGTCTATTCCTGGGTCGAATGGCCTTCCCGAGCGGTTCGCGACGCCGCCTGGGAGGTGCTGATGTCGGACGAGCGGCTGGACGCCAGCAAGAATCGCCCGTTCGACGGCAAGCGCATGATCTTCGGCGGCTTCACGCCGATCGTCGACACCGGAAGCTGAGCAACACGGAAAGCAGGAGAGAGATTATGGCTTATATCGATGGGTTCGTCCTCGCGGTCCCGGCGGGGAACAAGGAAGCATATCGCAAGCACGCCAATGAGGCGGCGCCATTGTTCGAGGAGTTCGGCTGCGACCGGCTCGTGGAGACGTGGGGCGATGACGTGCCCGAAGGCAAATTGAACGACTTCAAGGGCGCGGTGCAGGCCAAGGATGACGAGATCGTCGTCTTCAGCTGGGCCGAATATAGCGACAAGGCGGCCCGCGACGCCGCCGGCCAGAAGATGATGACCGATCCGCGCATGGAGCAGATGGGTTCCACCATGCCGTTCGACGGCAAAAGGATGATCTATGGCGGTTTCGACCCGATCGTCGATCTGGGCAGCGGTCAGGGCGGCTATACGGACGGCTACATCCTGCCGGTCCCGGAAGCGAACAAGGACCGCTATTTCGCCATGGCCGAGCGGGTCGGCGCGAAGTTCCAGCAACATGGCGCGGTCCGCGTGGTCGAGGCCTGGGGCGACGAACTGCCCGACGGCAAGCTGACCGATTATCGCAAGGCCGCCCACGCCAAGGACGGCGAGGGCGTCGTCTTCTCCTTCGTCGAATGGCCCGACAAGGACACGCGCGACGCGGCCTGGGCGAAGATCATGGCCGATCCCGAGATGCAGCCGAACGAGGCGGACAAGGACATTTTCGACGGCAAGAGGATGTTCTGGGGCGGCTTCAAGCCGATCCTCGACACCAAGGCCTGATCGGCAGTTGAACCCCTCCCCGCCGTGGGAGGGGTTTTCATTTTGAGGGGAATGACATGGCCAATCCGCCGGGCAGCTTCATCTGGTACGAGCTGCTGACCACCGACATCGCCGCCGCCGCCGATTTCTATCAGGCGGTTGCGGGCATCAGCATCGCTCGCGAGGCGACACCGGGGCCGATGGACTATCGCATGATCGAGACCCCCGGCGGCCTGCATGTCGGCGGGGCAATGCAGCTGTCGGCCCAGATGATGGCCGGCGGGGCGCTGCCCGGCTGGTATGGCTATGTGGGCGTTGCCGACGTCGATGCGGCGGTCGCGCAGGCCCAGGCGGCGGGCGCCGCCCTGCTGATGCCGCCAAGCGACATTCCGGGCGCCGGCCGAATCGCGATGATCGCCGATCCGCAGGGCGCGCCGCTCTATCTGATGACGCCCGCGCCGCCGCCGGGAGCGCAGGATATGGAAAGCCGCTGCTACGATCCCGAGCTGCCCGGCCACGTTGCCTGGAACGAATTGCATGCGACCGACCAGGCGGCCGCCTTCGCTTTTTATGCCGACCAGCTCGGTTGGGAGAAAAGCGATGCGCTGGATATGGGGCCGATGGGCCTCTACCAGATGTTCAAGGCGGGCGGCACGGATCGGGCGATCGGCGCGATGATGACCAGCCCGGACATGCCGCACCCGATCTGGCTCTATTATCTCAACGTGCCGGACATCGACGCCGCGCTGGCGGCCGCCCAGGCGCATGGCGCCACTTTGCTCTACGGGCCGGGCGAGATTCCGGGCGGCCAGTATATCGTCCAGGCGACCGACCCGCAGGGCGCGATGTTCGCCCTCGTCGGCCCGCGCCGGGCCTGATCCCGTCCGCCGCCCGCACCTGGACCCGGCCGGCGGCAAGGGATGAAGCGCTTACTGGCGGATCGGCACGAGGCGGATTTCGACGCGGCGATTGGCGGCGCGGCCATTCTCGGTCGAATTGTCGGCGATCGGCTGCGATTCGCCATAGCCGCGCGTGGCGATGCGGACGCGATCGACGCCGCGCGAGGTCAGATAATTGGCGACGCTCTGGGCGCGGCGCTCGGACAGGCCCTGATTGTAGGCATCGGTGCCGCTCGAATCGGTGTGGCCGTAAATGTCGATCGCCGTGGAGCGATATTCGTTCAGCGTCGTCGCGACCTGATCCAGCGTCGTGCGGAATTGCGGCTGCACATCGTCGCGGTCGAAGGCGAAGGTGATGCCGGCCGGCATGCGCAGGATCAATTCGTCACCCTGGCGGATGATGTCGACGCCGGTGCCTTCGGTCTGCTGGCGCAGACGGGCTTCCTGGCGGTCCATATAATTGCCGACCGCGCCGCCGGCGACGCCGCCAATGCCGGCGCCGATAATCGCGGCGGTGCGATTGCCGCCGATCAGATCGCCGAGCAGATAGCCGGCGACCGCGCCCACGCCGGCACCGCCGGCGGTCCGCCAGGCGAACTCGCGCTCACCGGTATTTTCGTTGGTCACGCAGGCGGTGGTGAGCAGGGTGGAGGCTACGAGCAGGGCGGAAAAGCGCTTGGATACAGGCATGCGACATCCTTTCGTCGATTGGTAAATTGAGGTCGTTGCGTTCCAGTAACTGTTCGCATCCCAAGCGGTTCCCTTGATCCCAAGCAAGATCCAGGCAGCGCATCCAGCCATTGTGCGGTGGGCCGCGCTGCCGCTAAGGGAAGGCAGCGCTTATGCCTCTCACGCCCTTTCCCTGGCTCGATCTCGTCATCATCGTGCTGCTCGTCTGCACGAATGGCCTTCTGGCCATGTCCGAGCTCGCGATCGTCTCCGCCCGCCGGCCGCGGCTGAAGGCGCTGGAGAAGAATGGCAGCAAGGGCGCCGCCGCCGCGCTGAAGCTTGCCTCCGATCCGGGCCGCTTCCTGTCCGCGGTGCAGATCGGCATCACCCTGATGGGGATCATCAACGGCGCTTATTCGGGCGCGAGCCTTGGCACGCCGGTCGGCGAGCGGCTGGCCTTGCTGGGGCTCGACCCGGAGCTGGCGCAGAGCCTGGGCTTCGCCTTGGTGATCGCTCTGGTGACCTATCTGAGCCTCGTGATCGGCGAATTGGTGCCCAAGCAATTCGCCTTGCGCTCGCCGGAGCCGATCGCGGTGCTGGTGGCGCGGCCGATGCAGTGGATCGCGTGGATCACGGCGCCGTTCGTCTGGCTGCTCGACAAGACCACCGGGCTGGTTTTCGCCTTGCTTCGGATGAAGCGCGAGAGCGACGATCAGGTGACGGCGGAGGATCTGCACATGGTGGTCGCCGAGGCCACCCATGCGGGCGTGCTGGACGAGAGCGAGCGGGCGATCATCTCCGGCGTCGTGCGCCTGTCGGACCGGCCGACGCGCGAAGTGATGACGCCGCGCACATTGGTCGACTGGATCGATGCCGATGCCGATCCGGAGACGCTTCGCGCCTTCCTTCAGCAGACCCCGCACAGCCGCATTCCGGTCGCGGAAGGCTCGGTCGATCAGCTGATCGGCGTGGTCGCGACCCGCGATATCGCGGTGGCTTTGGTCGAGGGCCGCCCCGTCGCTCTGCGCGCGCTGATGAAGGAGGCGCAGATCATCCACGACCGGATGGACGCGATGGATGCGCTGGTCGTGCTCCAGGCTTCCGACGTGCCGATGCTGTTCGTGCATGACGAATATGGCCATTTCGACGGGCTGGTGACGCCGGCCGATCTGCTGACGGCGCTGGCCGGAGCGTTCGCGTCGGATGCGGATCTGGACGAAGACGCGCCTTTGGTGGAGCGCGACGACGGCAGCTGGCTGGTGTCGGGATCGGTTTCCGCCGATGCGCTGTCCGACCGGCTCGGCATCGCGATCCCGGCCGAGCGCGATTATGCCACCGCCGCCGGCTTCGCTTTGTCGGTGCTGCGCCGCCTGCCCAAGGTCGGCGAGAAATTCCGTTTCGGCGGCTGGCAGTTCGAGATCATCGACATGGACGGCCGCAAGATCGACAAATTGCTCGCCAGCGAAGTGAAGGCGCGGCGACGGGGCTGAGGAGGGGGGATGCCGGAGCCGTTCGAAGCGCGACCGAAGAAGTCGCGGCTGATCCTTTATCTGCTGGGTTGCCTCGTCTTCATTGCAGGCTGCGCGTGGATCCTGTTCGTGCCGGGCGCGCTGGACGGCTCCCGCCGCTCCCCCTGGCTGGTCAACGCGGTGGCGTGGGTCGGCCTGCCCTTCTTCAGCATCTGCCTGATCGGATGGGGGCGCATGCTCCTGTCGAGCGGGCCGCAGATCCGCATCGACCGGCGCGGCGTGATGTGGAGCCGCTGGTCGCTGGAGCCGATCCCGTTCGCGGCGATCGCCGAAAGCTGGACCGCGAAGGTCGGACCGAACGCGATGCTGTGCCTGCGGCTGCACGACCCGGCCCGCTACCCGGCGCGCAGTCCGGTGTTGCGGCTGACGGCGGGCGCCAACCGGTCGATGGGGACCGGCGACGTGGCGATCCCCACCAATGCGCTCGACCGCGACATCGACGAGCTAGTCGGCGCCTTTGCCCGCTGGCGCGAGGCGATGGCGCGCGCCTAGCTGCCCAGCTTGCCGAACTTCTCTTCGAACGCCTCGGTCTCCCCGCTCGCCAGCAAGCGGGCCTGTTCGACGACGCGGTCGCGGGTGAGGCGGCCCTTGAAGGCACCGAGCCGCTCCTCGAGCGCGGCAAGGCCGGCCTCGTCGAGCGAGGCGAGTTGCTCGTAGCGCGTCACGCCCTGCTCGTTCAGCAAGGTCTCAAGCTTCGGGCCGACGCCCTTCAGCCTGGTCAGTTCGTCCGGATGGTCGGTCGAATGGGGCGGGAAGGCGATGCCGGCAATGTCGCCGGGCAAAGGCACGGCGGGCTGCGAGATGTCGAGGGGGGGCTCGGGCACCTCCGAAACCGCCGCTGCCACCGACGCCTCCGGCTCCGGCGCCGCTTCCTTGTGATAGGGCCGGTCGCGGCTGACGGCATAGGGATCGTCGTCCTTGCCGACCCGCGCGGTGCTGGTCGCGGCGATCGACTGGCGGCGGCGGGCAAGGCGCAGCACGAGCCAGAGCAGGATGACGACCGCCAGCACCGCGCCGGCGACGATCAACATGGTCTGTGTGTCGAAATTCATGCCTCGTCCCCTTCAGTCTTCTTCGCCGGCCGGGCGGCCCGGTCGCCGCGGAACATCCACCAGGCGGTGCCGACGCCCAAAGCGACGCAGACCGCCAAGGTCGCGCCATGAAACAGGATCAGGTCGATCATCGCGCGCTCACTCCCGGTCCAGGAAGCTGATGCGGCGGCGGCGCTTCATCAGCCAGGTCATCAGGCCGAAGCCGAGCAGGAAGGCGAGCGCACACAGGATCAGGGTTTCCGCGATCAGCGGCATGGTTCGCCTCCCGGCGGCGGATTGGCCCACTCCACCCGGGCCATGCCGGGAACGGTGAGGGCGCGCTGGTCGAGGCCCGGAAGCGAGCCGTCGGTATGGCCGCCGAGGCTGACGTCGCCGAGCCGCTGGAAGCAATTGGCGGGCCCCGAATAGATGGTGGTGCGGGCGAGCGGGTCGCGCTGGACCGTCCCGGTGACGCCCGGCACCTCGACATTGTTGATCACGAGCTGGAGGTCGCGATCGAGCCGGTCGACGAAGGCTTCGCCTCGCCCGAGCGGGCCGTGCGCGAGCCAGCCCACGCCGAGGGCGAGCAGGAGGCCGGTCAGGAACTTGGCAGCTTTGAGCACATGCGCACCTTACGCATCAGCCGCGCCCCCGCGCAATCTCCCGCCAGCCGATATCGCGGCGGCAGAAGCCGGTGGGAAAGTCGATCGCGTCGACCGCGGCATAGGCCCGGGCCTGCGCTTCGGCGACGTCCGCACCGGTTGCGGTGACGGCAAGCACGCGGCCGCCATTGGCGATAAGCCCGCTGTCGCTCAACGCGGTGCCGGCGTGGAAGACAAGCGCCTCGTCCATCGGCGGGATCTCGATCGCGCCGCCCTTGGCCGGGGTGCCGGGATAGCCCTCGGCCGCCATCACCACGGTCAGCGCCGTCTTGTCGCTGAAGCGTGGGGGCTGGGCGTCGGCGAGGCGGCCGGTGGCGGCAGCGAGCATCAGTTCGGCGAGGTCGCCCTGTAGCCTGGCCATCAGCACCTGGCATTCGGGGTCGCCGAAGCGGACATTATATTCGACCAGCTTCGGCCCTTCATCGGTGAGCATCAGCCCAGCGTAGAGAATGCCGCTGAACGGCGCGCCTTCGTTCGCCATCGCCGCCACCGTCGGCCCGACGATTTCGGCCATCACGCGGGCCTCAAGCTCGGCGGTGAAAATGCTCGCCGGGCTGTAGGCGCCCATACCGCCGGTATTGGGGCCGACATCGCCGTCGCCGACGCGCTTATGGTCCTGGGCCGAGCCGAACGGGACGACCGTCGTGCCGTCGGTCAAGGCGAAGAAGCTAACTTCCTCGCCGGTCATGAACTCCTCGATCACGGCGCTCGCCCCGGCGTCGCCGAAGGCGCCGCCGAAAATGTGCGCGACGGCCTCCTCGGCCTCGGCCGCGGTCTCGGCGATGATCACGCCCTTGCCGGCCGCGAGCCCGTCCGCCTTGATCACCACCGGCAGGTCGAACAGGTCGAGCTCGGCCTCCGCCTCTGCGACGTTGGTGGCGCGGCGGAAGCGGGCGGTCGGGATGTCGTGGCGAGCGCAGAGCAATTTGGTGAAGCTCTTCGAGCCTTCGAGCTGCGCGGCGGCGGCGCTGGGGCCGAAGACCGGGATATTCTCGGCGCGCAGGCGGTCGGCGAGGCCGTCGACCAAGGGCTGTTCGGGGCCGATCACCACCAGGCCGATGCCCTGCGCCTGGCAGAAAGTGACAACGGCATCCTGATCGGCCGGGTCGAGCGGCACCAGTTCCGCCTCCGCCGCGATGCCCGGATTGCCGGGTGCGGCATACAGCCTATCTACGCTCGGCGATTGCGCCAGCTTCCACGCCAGCGCATGCTCGCGCCCGCCCGATCCCAATAAAAGCACGTTCATGACCGAGCCCTCTGCCTCCTCGTCCGGCCTGTTGTCCAATGTTTCTCCCGGCGACAACGCGCAGGCGATGTCGGTGTCCGAATTGTCGTCGCGGCTGAAGCGGACGGTCGAGGATGCGTTCGGGCAGGTGCGGGTGCGCGGCGAGATTTCCGGCTTCAAGCGCCATGCGTCGGGCCATTGCTACTTCACGCTGAAGGACGATGCCGCGAACATGGACGCGGTGATCTGGCGCGGCAGTGCGGCGAACCTGCAATTCCGCCCCGAGGACGGGATCGAGGTGATCGCGCTCGGCAAGCTGACCACCTATCCGGGCCGGTCGAAATATCAGATCGTGGTCGAGCGGCTGGAACTGGCCGGTCAGGGCGCGCTGATGCAATTGCTCGACCAGCGCCGGCGGGCGCTGGCGGCCGAGGGCCTGTTCGATCAGGAGCGCAAGCGGGCGCTGCCGTTCGCGCCGAAGGTGATCGGCGTCGTCACGTCGCCGACCGGGGCGGTGATCCGCGACATCTTGCACCGGCTGGAAGATCGCTGCCCCTGCCATGTCGTGCTCTGGCCGGTCGCGGTGCAGGGCGAGGGCGCGGCCGAGCAGGTCGCGGCGGCGGTGCGGGGCTTCGGGGCCTTGCCCAAGGATGGGTCGGTGGCGCGGCCGGACCTGATCATCGTCGCGCGCGGCGGTGGTTCGATCGAGGATTTGTGGGCGTTCAACGAGGAAGTGGTGGTGCGGGCGGTGGCGGACTCGCCGATCCCGACCATCTCCGCCGTCGGGCACGAGACCGACACCACGCTTTGCGATTTCGCCGCCGACATGCGCGCGCCCACCCCGACTGCGGCGGCGGAACTGGCGGTGCCGGTGCGCGCCGATCTGCTGGCGCAGGTGCGGCAGATGGGGCTGCGGGCCGAGCGCTGCGCGTCGCGGACGGCGGAGCGGGCCGGCGAGCGGCTGGAGGCGTTGTTGCGCCATTGGCCGGCGCGGGAGGAATTGCTGGCGCCGCAGCAGCAGCGGCTGGATGATCTGGCCGAGCGGCTGCCGCGCGGATTGCGTGGGCGGCTGGACCGGGCGCGGGCCGATCTGGGCCGGGCTGGTGGAGCGTTGCGGCCGGGGCTGCTCAGCCAGCGGCTGGACCGGTCGCGTGAGCGGCTGTCGAGCCTGGAGCGATTGCTGGACCTCGTGCATCCCGAAACGCCGCTGAAGCGGGGCTTCGCGCGGGTCGAGGATCGTGACGGCCATACGCTGACGTCGGCGGCCGCGGCGAAGGCGGCGGGCAGGCTCAAACTGGTCTTCGCCGACGGGCCGCTGCCGGCCAGTGTCGACGGCGCGCTTGAGCCGGTGGCGCGCAAGCGCCATATTCCGCCGCAAGGCGAGCAGGGGAGCCTGCTCTGAGGAGTTTGACCAGATGTTGATGTCCGCCAGCGGCCGCCCGGCCAAGATTTTCTACCAGCCGGGCACGTACCGCATCCTGTCCTCCGGCGACCATGTCGTCTGCGCGGTGACGAAGGTCGCGATCCCGCTCGGCGAGCTCAAATATTGGAGCGCCGAGCGGCAGGAAGCCTATGTCGATGCCGAAGCGGTGATGAAGGCGGAAGGGCGGGAGTGAGCCTGGCTCTGGCAGCAGCGCTGACTCTCTTCGCTCATCCGGCGGCACAGCCGCGGACGATGTGGAGAATTCGCGACGCGTGCCCTGCCAGCATGAGCTACGAGCCCGATCCCGAGCAGGGCAAGCTGCTGCGCGGCTGCGTTTCGCGAGGAAGTTCCGTTCGATTCAATGGGACGTCGATACCGGTAAGCCCTGACGGCCACTTCATCATTGGCTTCGATCGAGACGCGCCGTCGGAGGCCTTGCTGGAGTGGGTGAGCCGGGATGGCGAGACCGTTCTTCCCAGCAGTCTTCGGGTCGCGCCCCGCCGCTGGAACCTCCAGCGCGTCAATGTCGCGCGCAATCTGCCGCGCGAGGGTGACGAATCCTGGACCCGGCGCGAGGCGGAAGTGCTGCGGGCGCAGGCGGCGCGGGCTCGGCAAACGGATGCGCAGGGCTGGCGGCAGGATTTCATCTGGCCCGCGCGCGGCCGGATCAGCGGGCGGTTCGGGTCGCAGCGCATCTATCGCGGCGAGCCGGGCAGCTATCATGGCGGAGTCGATGTCGCGGCGGCGACCGGATCGCTGGTGGTCGCGCCCGCTGACGGCGTGGTGGTGCTGGCCGCGCCCGGCTTCAGCCTGGAAGGCAATCTGGTGATCCTCGATCATGGCGCCGGGCTCAGCTCTTCCTTCCTGCATCTGTCCCGGATCGACGTCAGCGAGGGCCAGACCATCCGGCAGGGCGAACGGATCGGCCTGGTCGGGGCGACCGGCCGCGCGACCGGGCCGCATCTCCATTGGGCGCTGACCTGGAACGGCGCCAAACTTGACCCGGAGCGGGTCGTCCCGGCAATGGAATAGACAATGGATCGGCTGGGGGCGGCGACACAGGCAAGACGGGAGGGGCGGTTCGGCGACGCGGTGGCGTTGCTGAAGGCCGCGCTTGCCGAGCGCCCGGACCACGGCCCGACCCTCAACGCCCTTGGTCTGACCCTGCTGGAAGCCGGCGAGGCCGCTGCTGCGGCCGCGACGCTGGAGCAAGCGGTGGCGGCAGCCCCCAAGGCGCCGCCACTCTGGCTGAACCTTGCAGAAGCGCGGCGGCGGGCCGGGCACGCCGCGGCGGAGATCGCGGCGCTGGACGGCGCGCTGGCGCTCGATCCCTATCTGCTGCCCGCTTTGCTCAAGAAGGCGCAGGCGCAGGAGCGGCTAGGCGATCCGGGCGCGATCGCAACCTGGCGCAATCTGCTGGCCGCCTCACCGGATAGCGGCGGCCTGCCCGAACCGATCCGGGTGGCGCTCGATCATGGCCGCGCGCTGGTCGCGGCGGCGGACGCGAGTCAGGGCGCGGCGATCGACGCGAAACTGGCGGCGGTGCTGGCCGCTTATCCGCCGGAGGAACTGGTCCGGGCGCGGGGCTATGCCGATCATCTCGCCGGCCGGCGCAAGGTCTATGTGCAGGAGCCGACGGCGGGGCATTTCCCCTATTTGCCCGCCTTCGAATATTTCGACCGCGCGCTCTTTCCCTGGTTCGCCGAACTGGAGGCGGGGACGCAGACGATCCGCGAGGAATTGCTCGCGATCTGGTCGGACGATGCGGAGGGCTTCCGGCCTTATGTGGCGTTCGACGCGACCCAGCCGGCCAATCAGTGGGGCGAGCTCAATCACTCACCCCGCTGGGGCGCCTGGTTCCTGTGGGAAAATGGCGTGCGCAACGATGCGCATTGCGCCCGCTGCCCCGCCACCGCCGCCTTGCTGGAGCGGCTGCCGATGCTCGATCATCCTGGCAAGGGGCCGACGGTGATGTTCTCGGTGCTCGCGCCGCGCACGCGCATTCCGGCGCATACCGGCAGTTCGAACGTGCGCACGACGGTGCATCTGCCGCTAGTGGTGCCGCCGGGCTGCGGCTTCCGGGTCGGTTCGGAAACGCGCGAATGGCAGGTGGGCGAGGCCTGGGCGTTCGACGACACGATCGAGCATGAGGCCTGGAACGATAGCGACGAGCCGCGCGTGATCCTGATCCTCGACGCCTGGAACCCGCTGCTCACGGAAGCGGAAAAGGCCGTCGCCAGGGCGATCGGCTGATTGTCCGCCTGCGCGGTTCTGCACCGGCCCTCAACAAAAACGTCTAATTGCTCCGGCGGACGCGGATCGCGGTGTTGCGGTTGATGTTCGCCAGGAACGATCCCATCGCCGCGCGGCGGATGCGGACGGTGTGGCCGGCGCGCGGATAAGAACTGAGCGTGCGGTTGTCGATCTGCACCCAGCGCGCGCCATCCTCCAGTGTGAACGCCCATTGGCCGCTGGGCAGCTCCGTCACGCTGCGGATCGTGCCGTTGATCTCGTCCATCGGATCGTCGTCGCCACTGCCGAAGACGTTCAGGTCGGGCAGGGTCAGACCGAACAGGGTGCGGCGGGTGTTGCGGACCTGCTGGCGATCGACGACGCGGATCTCGTTCGAGGCTTCGGCCGCCGCCATTGCCGCTACTTCGCGGTCGTAACAGGCGAGTCGCTCCTGGGGGTCGGCGACGGCGCGGCATTGCACGGCGCGGTTGAACGCCTCGGGCGTCGCCGGTCGCGGGGCCTGGGCGGGCTGCGCGAGGGCAGGACCCGCGGCGAAGAAGAACAGAACAGCCGCCAACCGCTTCATTGTCTTTACCCCCAAATGTGCCGGCAAAGCTTAGCCGCCTGAGCATAGCAGGCACAAGGCAGCGGGAATGTGGCCTTTTTACTACAATTGGCGACAAAGATGGTGCGCACATGCTCGTGTCCGTTGCGCGGATTCCACTCCGCTCGCATAGGGGAAGGTGGACGCAGCTCTATTTGGGCTGCGTGTGTGAACGCGGCCGTCGCGGGACGGCCGTTAAATGCAGAAGGGGACTACTTTTATGGCTTCCACTTTCCGTCGGCGCCTGCTGACTTCGACGCTCGTGATCGGCACTGCCGGTTTCGCGTCGCCGGCCTGGGCGCAGCCTGAGGCGCAGGACGACCCCAGCGTCACCACGACCGCTCAGACGGATCAGGGGAACGAGGGCGAGGTGATGACCGTCACCGGTTCGCGCATTCAGCGTCGCGACCTCACCTCGACCAGCCCGGTCACCGTCGTGGCCCAGGAGGAGTTCACCCTTTCCGGTGCGACCAACGTCGAGCAGGTGATCAACACCCTGCCGCAGGTCGTTCCGGGCGCCACCAGCTTCTCGAACAATCCGGGCGGCGGCGTCGCCACCCTGAACCTGCGCGGCCTCGGCTCGCAGCGTAACCTCGTGCTGGTCAACGGCCGCCGTTACATCTTCTTCGATGCCGGTCAGGTCGTCGATTTGAACACGATCCCGTCCTTCCTGGTCGGCAGCGTGGACATCGTCACCGGCGGCGCCTCGGCCGTTTACGGTTCCGACGCGCTCGCGGGCGTCATCAACTTCAACCTGCGCACCGATCTGGACGGCATCATCGCCGGCGCCCAGTACGGCATCACGGGTGAAGGCGATGGCCGCCGCTACAGCGCCTATGTCGCCATGGGCACCGATTTTGCCGACAATCGCGGCAACATCGCGCTCTTCGCGGAATATTCCAACCGAGGCTCGATCAGCCAGGGCGCCCGCGACTTCTCGCGCACCGCGTTCGGCGACGGCGCCAACGGGCTGGTCCCGGGCGGTTCGGCCGGTGTTCCGCAGGGCCGTATCGTTGCGGTCGGCAGCGCGGCCGCTCCGGCGGCCACGATCGCTGCTGGCACCAACTATGTCGGCGGCGGCGCCTTCTTCGGCACGCCGGGCCGCAGCACGGCGTACGTTGGCGCGACCGACTCGTACAATTACGCGCCCGCCAACTTCCTGATGGTCCCGCAGGAGCGCTGGACGATCGGCGGCTATGGTGAATATGAAATCTCCGAAGGCATCACCGCTTTCGCCGAAGTCAATTTCATCAACAACCGCGTCGAAAACGAGCTGGCGGCGACCCCGCTGACGCAGAATGTCGACTTCAACGTCGCGCAGCTCTGCTCCAACGGCAGCCTCTCGGCCGCTGACTGCGCCCAGATCACTCTGATCTCGCAGCGCCAGCAGGCGGCGCAGGCTGCCAGCCCGGGCGGCAACAGCGCCTTCCCGGCGTTCACCGCCGGCACCGGCCAGTTCGGCGCGCTCGCGCCGGGCTTCGTCCGCCTCCAGGTGAACTCGCGCTTCGTGCAGATCGCCAACCGCAACGTGTCGGACGATCGCAACGCGTTCCGCGTGCTGACCGGCCTGAAGGGCAACATCACCGGGGACATCGGGTATGAGGCGTACTACATGTACTCCCGCACCCGGAACTCGTCGATCCAGGAAGGCAACGTCTCGCGCAGCGCCTTCACCCGGCTCGCGGGCAACGGCACCTGCAACCCGTTCGGTCTGAACCAGTATAGCGCGGCCTGCATCGCGGGCGTGTCCATCCTGGCGCAGAACACCGACATCTCGACGCTGCAGGTCGCTCAGGCCTCGGTCAACGGTTCGCTGTTCCAGTTCGGCACCGCGAACGAGCCGGTCGCCTTCGCGGCCGGTGTCGAATGGCGTGAGATGGAAGGCCAGTTCATTCCTGACACCGCGCTTCAGTCGGGCGACGTCGTCGGCTTCAACGCCGGCCAGTCGACCGAAGGCAATTACAGCGTCAAGGAAGTGTTCGCCGAGCTTCGCATTCCGGTCGTGGAGGAGAATTTCATTCACCGCCTCGAACTGAACGCGGCCGGCCGTTACTCCGACTATTCGCTGATCAATGTTGGTGGCGTGGAAACCTACGCGGCCGGCATTCGCCTCGCGCCGGTCCGGGACATCGAATTCCGCGCTCAGTATCAGCGCGCGGTTCGTGCCCCGAACGTCGGTGAATTGTTCGGTGGCCAGTCGGTCGGCTTCCCGCCGGCGCAGGATCCCTGCGCTCAGCCGGGCGTCAGCGCTGCTGCGCGCGCGGTCTGCATCGCGACGGGTGTTCCGGCGGCCAGCGTCGGTCAGCCGTTCCTGCAGCCGAACTCGCAGATTCAGGGCGCCTTCGGTGGCAACCCGAACCTGCAGGAAGAAGTCGCGGACACGATCACCTACGGTGTGGTGCTCCGTCCGAGCTTCATCCCGCGGCTCAACATCACGGTCGATTATTACGACATCGAGATCGAGAGCGCGATCGCGACCGCCGGCGGCGGCGTGGCCGGCATCCTGAACCTCTGCTACAACGTGATTCAGGACGCCAACAGCCCGATCTGTCAGCTGATCTCGCGCGATACCCAGGGCATCATTTCGGGCCCGCCGTTCGTGGTCAGCGCCGGCAATGCCAACCTCGCCTCGCTGGCGACGAGCGGCATCGACGTCCAGGTCGACTATAACGTGCCGTTGAACTTCAGCCTCGCCGGCAACGGCGACTCGCGCCTGAACTTCTTCTTCCTGCTCAACTATTCGGATGAGAATGACTTCACTCCGACCGTTGGTGTGCCGGAAGTCGTTCAGTGCGCCGGTCGCTTCGGTCTGAACTGCGGCAATCCGACGCCTGAGTGGAAGTGGTCGAGCCGCCTGTCGTGGATCGACGGTCCGGTCACCACCAGCCTGCGCTGGCGGCATGTCGGCGAGACTCGCGACGACGACGACACGACGGACTTCATCGTGGAAGAGATCGAGGCCTACGATCTGATCGACCTCGCGGTGGCGTTCAACGTGAGCGACAACCTGACCCTGAACATCGGTGTGAACAACCTGTTCGACACCCAGCCGCCGATCCTCGGCAGCAACCAGGAGCAGGCCAACACCTATCCGGGCGTGTTCGACGTCCTCGGCCGCGACTTCTTCGTTTCGGCTCAGTTCCGCTTCTAATCGGTTCACCGATTGCAAGCATGGAAAGGCGGTGGGCTTCGGCCCGCCGCCTTTTCTATTTGTGGATCTGGCGTGCTGGGAAGGTGCCGGATGGCATACGGCGGGTCCGCCCGAGTGAGGCGGGCGCCCGGTCTATCGCAGCAGCTGAGCGCCCCTGCGGCCGCGACTGCGCCAGTTCAGCAATTTAGCAAATCGCGGACGTCTCGTGCTTCCGCCCATCGAGCAGCCAGGCGAAGGGCCGGGTGGCCTGCGCTTCGAGCAAGGGCTGCGGCGGCGCCATGACCAGCCCGGCGGCGTGCAGCTGAAGGTTCAGCGCCGCGACCTCATCCTGATCGCGGGCCGCGCCGAGCAACGCGCCGATCCGCACGATCTCCGCCTCCGCCCGCTGGGCCAAAGTTGCGAGCATCCCGCCCACTTCCGCCGCGGGCCGTCCCCGTCCCCCTTCGAGCGTCCGCCAGATCGCTTCGGCAAGTTCATCGGCGCCGGTGCCCGGTCCGAACCGGGCCCGCGCTTCCATGATCGCGGACCGAAAGGCGTCGGGCGTCGGCAGTGCCGTCACGCGCCGCGCCGCGACCAGAGCCTGCGCGCGGCCGATCAGCTCGCGCTCGCCGACCGCCCAAAGCAGGGCCTCCCGGCGGGCGTGATTGTGGGCGACGATGGGTCCGTCGCGATGGTGAATGATCAGGTGGATCGCGCCGCCCGTCCGCAGCACCCGCCCCGCTTCCACGGCCGCGCGCGCCGTATCGGCATATTCGAAGCCGAACTGGCTCACGACCGCGTCGAACCTGCCATCGCCGAACGGCAGTTGCTCGGCGGGAACATTGGCCATCAGCCGCATGCCCTTCGGCGCGCGCGGCAGCGCCGGCGCATTGTCGACCCCGGTCAGGTCGAGATCGCGTCGGGCAGCGAGCGCCGCCAGAACGGCGCCGTCTCCGGTGCCGATGTCGAGCACCTTCGCTCGCCGGGGCAAGGTCTTGGCGAAGGCCGTCCAGACGAGCCGCTGCGCCGCTTCGACGCCACTCTTCGCATTCGGCAAACAGGCAGGACGCGCCCCGCCGGCACTGGTCCAATATTCGGCCCAGGCCGCGCGCTCGGCCTCGCCGCTCACCGGGTGACGACGTCGAAGGCCACCGTGAGGCGTTCGCCGTCGCGGAAGGGCCGGGTGCCGTGGAACAGGAAGCTGGGGAACAAAGCCAGCCGGCCGGGTCGGGGCTCGATGCTGGCCAGCGGCTCGAGCTCGAGGCCCAGCTCGGCTGGCGGACGGCCGATTTCGAGCCAGCCGTCGCGAGTCTCGTCTCCGCCGATCGTCTCGGGCAGGCCGATATAGCAGGCCGAGCTGAGCAGGCCGCTCGGGTGGATGTGATTGACGTGGAAACCCGACCCGCTGAGCCGAACCGACCAGGAGCCGGCGATGGTCACCGGCGCGTCGCGGTGGCGGAGCAGGGGGTGCGACGGATCCGCAGGCGGCAGCGCCGCCATATGGGCCGCGACCGCATCGCTCAGCGCTTCGTGGAGGCGCGCGAGCTCGGGCTCCTGTCGCAGGAAGAGCCGGCCACGAGTCTGCGTCCCGCCCCGCAGCGACTGGCCGATCGGGTGGGCGCGGGTGCGGTGCAACCTCCGCAGCAACTCCGCGAAGCCAACCAGCTCATCCGCGCTCAGGCCAAGGTCGCGCGCCGCCACGAGCCCCGGCTGGCCCGACAGCCATTCCGACCGCTCGTGCCCGGTCAGCCGCCAGCCCAGTTCCAGCAAGCCCCAGGCGCCGATCGCGTCCGGTGCCAGCGCGACCGCGCGTTCCAGCGCGGCGATCGCCGCTTGCGGGTCCTTCCGATAATAATGCGCGCGGCCGATGGTGATCAGATTGGCCGCCTGGCCGGCGCCGTCGCCCAGCAATTGCAAGGCCGCATCCGCTTCGCCCGCTTCGACCAGATATTGGGCGCGCAGGCCGCTGAGCGTCGAGTCGCGGGCAGGCAGCGCCGCGACCGCTTCCTCCCACCGCTCCGCCGCGGCTAGCGTGTTGGCGAGGGCAATGGCGAGATCGCGATTGCCGGGCTGGGCCGCTGCCGCCGCCCGCATCGGCGCGGCGCAATCCTCGTCGCCTTGCTCGGCCCTGATCCGCGCCAGCAAAGCGTGGCCCTCCACCCAATCCGGCCGGATGGTGAGCAGATTCTCCAGCATTTCCGTCACGTCCGGGCGTCCCGCCGCCTCCAGCGCTTCGGCATAGAGGTGAAGCGTGCCGAAATCGGTAGGATCGGCCGCGATGGCGAGCTTGAAGCGTTCGTCCGCATCCTCCTCGCCCCGCTCCAGAGCGATCTGGGCGCGGCCCTTCAGCGCGGTCGGCAACCGTCCGTCGACCGCGATCGCGCGCTCATAAGCCTCAGCCGCCTCGCCGTGCCGCCCCAGTTCGCGCAAGGTTGCGCCGCGCACCGAATGGGCCCGGGCATCGCCGGGATGGCTCGCGCAAAGCGTCTCGAGCATCGCCAGCGCCTCGTCGAGCCGCCGCAACTCCGCCAGCAGCAGCGCCTTGTTGAAGGCGGCGTCGCGATAGCCGGGCTGCGCCGCAAGCGCGCGAACGTAGAGCGCCAGCGCCTCTTCCTGCTCCCCGGTCTGGCGGAGCAGATTGGCGAAATTGTTGAGCAGCAGCGGCTCGTCCGGCGATGTCGAGAGCACCTGTTCAAAGGCGGCGCGCGCTTCGCTGTTCCGCCCTGCCCGGCGCAGCGCCAGCGCCCGCAAATGCACCGCGGCCGGGTCGCTCAGGCCGGCGAGCACGTTCAGCGCCGTGACCACGTCACCCACCGTCAACGCGCGCTGCGCCGCCGCGATCTTCGTCGCCACGACGTTCATTTGTTGCGGAACCAGCCGGTGATGGCGAAGCGCGCATGCGGCGCGAAGGGCGGCACGTAGCTGACCGCGTGGCGCTGCGGCACGCGGAACAGGTTCAGCGCATTGAAGCGCGGTTTGAAGCCTTGAATGATGTCGCCCTCGTCATCGTAGAAATTGAGGTAGCCGCCCCATTCCGGCCGCCAATCCTCAGCGCACAGATTGAGCACATAGGCGACCCGCCAGCCTTCGGCGACATGGCTGTCGTCATGCGTGGCGAGGAAGTGATGGGGGGCGTAGAGCGTCGCCTGCGCGTCGGCCTTGATCAGGTCGTTCATCGCGGTGACCTCGCGGACCAGCGCCATCAGCGGGTCGTCGTTGATCAGCTCGACGACCGCCTCATGCGGGCCGCCGGGCGCCCAGCCCTGCAGATAGGCCCAGACCATCGGATATTGCGCATAGAGGAAGCCATAATCGCGGCCCTTGAGCGCGGCGTGGAGCTTCTGCTGGATCGCAGCCTGCTCGGCCTGCGGCATCTTCCGCAGGTCGGGCGCGGGGACATTGTGCGGGCCGTCCGCACCGGCATGCCAGGCGAGGCCCCATTCCGTCTGGCGGCTGACCAATTGGTGGAGATTGCGAGCGGTCTCTTCGGTCAGCACGTCACGGATCTGCACGCGGCCCGTCTGCGCGAACGCGGCCGCGAGCAACCGGCGGTCCAGCTTCGGGTTGATATCGAACAATCGGATCGGGCCGCTCATCGCCGCGCCACTTCCCACAATCGGCTCAGCCTTTACAAGTGCGCGGCGTGACGAATGACAGCTTCGACTTCCGCCTGGGCGGCCATGACGCGGCGGCGCTGGCCCGCGCCTTCGCGGCGGACGGCTTCGTGCACATCCCGGATTTCCTGGCAGGCGATACGGCCGCGCGGCTGCACGCGATGCTGCGGGAACGACAGGATTGGCGGCAGGTGGTGAGCAGTGACAGCGGCGCGGTCGAGCTGGACCGGGCGACCCGCGCGGCGATGGCCCCGGAGCAGCTTCGGGCGCTGGACGATGCGGTCTATGCGCAGGCGCGGGCCGGCTTCCAGTTCCGCTTCGAAACGATCCGGGTGCCGGACGAGGCCCGGGCGCGGGCGGCATCGGATGATCCCCTGGCGACGCTCGCGCAATGGCTGTCGCAGGGCGAAGCGCGCGCCTTCCTGCGCGAGGTCACCGGCGCGGCCGACATCGCCTTCGCCGATGCGCAGGGCACCGCCTACAGTCCCGGCGATTTCCTCACCGGGCATGACGACAGTATCGAAGGGAAGGACCGGCGGGCCGCTTATGTGTTCGGCCTGACCCCGGTGTGGCGGATCGAATGGGGCGGCCTGCTGCTGTTCCACGGTCCCGACGGCCACGTGTCGCGCGGCCTGACGCCCGCCTTCAACGCCTTGAATCTGTTCGCTGTCCCGGCGATGCACAGCGTCAGCGAAGTCACCCGCGCCGCTGCCTATCGGCGCTATGCGGTGACCGGCTGGCTGCGCAGCAAGGCGGCCTGACCAGCTGGATCCTGCCGGCCTGCCATCCGTCGAACGCTGAGGGCGATTGATCGAAGTTGTCGATACCAGGCGTATTACCGAACTAGAATGGTAATACGCTTGAGTGAGTTGCGTCATGCCGCTGTCAGTGCCTGCAATCCTGTCCAATCCGCATTATCTTCCACATGCGATCGACTCCGGCGGGGACAAGGTCAGCTTTCTTCCCACCACGATAAGCAAGCTGAGGCGGCCCGCTTTCATTGATGGGCGTTCCGAATTCGCCACCGGCCGCCCCGTCAGCCTGCCGCTGGATGCGATCCTTGCCGCGGCCAGTGAAATGCGCGCCCCCGGACCGGACCGGATGATCTTCCACGTCTCCTTCTGCGGATCGACGCTGCTCGCCCGCATGCTTGACGTGCCGGGCCAGTCGCTGGTGCTCCGGGAGCCAAACCTGCTGGTCGATCTCGCCGGCTGGAAGAAAGCGAGCGGGGATGTCGACGGGCGCTTCGCCCCGGCCCTCGCCTGGGCGCGGACCGCGTTGCGCCGCCGCTGGCGCGCCTCCGGGCCGGTGCTGATCAAGCCGTCCAACTGGGCGAACAACTTGCTCGCCGACATCATTGCTGATCCGGGGACGCTTCGGCCCCTGTTCGTCACCATGGAGCGGCGGCCGTTCCTGCTCGCCGTTCTTCGTGGCGGCCGCGACCGGCTGGCTTTCATCGCCCAGGTGGCAGCGCACCTTGCCGACGGTACTGACGGCAAGGCCCAGCTGCGCGAGGCGATCGCCGGGACCGCCGATCCGATTGGCCAGGCGGTCAATCTTGCCGCCTTGGCCCTGCACCTCCAGACCCGGATGTTCTCCGAAGCGATGCGTCGCGGCGGCTGGGACGGCACCAATGTGCTGGACGCCTCGACCCTGTTCAGCCGGCCGGTGGAGGCGGCGCTTGCGGCGAATGCGATTCTGGAGCTCGGCATCGATCCGGCCATCCTGGCCAATAGCGCGGCGCTCGCCGCGCGGGAAAATGCCAAGGCGCCGGGCCGCTCCTTCCTCCCGGTCCTGCGCGAAAGCGAGAATGACGAAGTCGAGCGCTATCATGGCGCCCGAATTGATGCCGCCTTACTCTGGGCAGAGCAGCGGCTGGGGCCGCACCCGCGCCTCGATCTTGCCGGCGACGATGCGATCGTCGCCGCCGGCTGATCCGGTTCAGCCTTTCGCGAGACTTGGCGCCAGCACCAATTTGCCTTCGCCTTCCTCGACCTTGACCGTCTGACCGTCGCGCACCTCGCCGCGCAGCAACGCGTCGGCGAGCGGGTCCTGCAGATATTTCTGGACCGCGCGCTTCAGCGGTCGGGCACCATAGACGGGATCATACCCAACGCGCCCGAGCCACGCCCGCGCCGCATCCGTCAGTTCCAGCCTGATCTTGCGGTCCGCCAGCAACTTGCCCAGCCGCGCGATCTGGATGTCGACGATCGGCGCCATGTTTGCCTGGCTCAAGCGGTGGAACAGGATGATCTCGTCCAGCCGGTTCAGGAATTCCGGGCGGAAATGGCCGCGCACGACCTCCATCACCTGCGGCTCGACCTTCTCCACCCCCTCGTCGTCGGACAAAGCCGTCAGATACTGGCTGCCGAGGTTCGAGGTCAGGATGATGATCGTGTTGGTGAAGTCGACAGTGCGGCCCTGGCCATCCGTCAGTCGGCCGTCGTCCAGCACCTGCAGGAGGATGTTGAAGACGTCGCCATGCGCCTTCTCCACCTCGTCGAACAGGACGACCTGATAAGGCCGGCGGCGGACGGCTTCCGTGAGCACGCCGCCTTCCTCATAGCCGACATAGCCCGGCGGCGCGCCGATCAGGCGGGCGACGCTGTGCTTCTCCATGAACTCGCTCATGTCGATGCGGACCATCGCCGTATCGTCGTCGAACAGGAAACCGGCGAGCGCCTTGGTCAGCTCGGTCTTGCCGACGCCCGTCGGGCCGAGGAACAGGAAAGAACCGAGCGGCCGGTTCGGATCCTGCAGGCCGGCGCGGGCGCGGCGGATGGCGCGGCTGACGGCTTCGACCGCCGCCGCCTGGCCGATCACGCGCTTGCCGATCGTCTCTTCCATCGCGAGCAATTTCTCGCGCTCGCCGGAGAGCATCTTGTCGACCGGAATGCCGGTCCAGCGCGAGACGACGGCGGCGATGTCCTCGCTCGTCACTTCCTCGCGCAGCATCGCGCCTTCCGACGCGGCGGCGGCTTCGGCCAGCTGCTTCTCCAGCGCCGGGATGCGGCCATATTGCAGCTCGCCAGCCTTCGCGAGATCACCCGCGCGCTGCGCTTGCTCCAGCTCCAGCCGGGCGGCGTCGAGCTGTTCCTTCAACTTGCCTTCGCCGGCGATCTTCTGCTTTTCCGCCTGCCAGCGGGTAGTGAGCGCGGCAGATTGCTCTTCGAGCCCGGCCAGCTCGCTCTCGAGATTGGCGAGCCGGTCCTTCGACGCGGCGTCCTTCTCCATCTTCAGCGCTTCACGCTCGATCTTGAGCTGGATGATGCGGCGGTCGAGGCCTTCGATTTCCTCGGGCTTGGATTCGACCTCCATGCGCAGCCGGCTGGCGGCCTCGTCCATCAGGTCGATAGCCTTGTCCGGGAGGAAGCGGTCGGTGATGTAGCGGTTGGACAGCGTCGCGGCGGAGACGAGGGCGCTGTCGGTGATCCGCACGCCATGGTGCAGCTCATATTTCTCCTTCAGGCCGCGCAGGATCGAGATCGTGTCCTCGACATTCGGCTCGCCGATAAAGACCGGCTGGAAGCGGCGCTGGAGGGCCGGGTCCTTCTCGACATGCTTGCGATATTCATCGAGCGTGGTCGCGCCGATGCAATGCAGTTCGCCGCGGGCCAGAGCGGGCTTCAGCAGGTTCGACGCGTCCATCGCGCCTTCGCCTTTGCCGGCGCCGATCAGCGTGTGCATCTCGTCGATGAACAGGATGACGTCGCCCTCGGCGCCCTTCACCTCGTCGAGCACGCCCTTGAGGCGCTCCTCGAACTCACCCCGGAACTTCGCGCCGGCGATGAGGCTGCCCATGTCGAGCGACATCAGGCGGCGGTCCTTGAGGCTGTCGGGCACGTCGCCATTGGCGATGCGCAGCGCCAGCCCTTCGGCGATCGCGGTCTTGCCGACGCCGGGTTCGCCGATCAGCACCGGGTTGTTCTTGGTGCGGCGGGCGAGGATCTGCACGGTGCGGCGGATTTCCTCGTCGCGGCCGATGACGGGATCGAGCTTGCCCTCGCGCGCCGCCTCGGTGAGGTCGCGGGCGAATTTCTTCAGCGCGTCATAGCGGTCCTCGGCGCCGGCCGTGTCGGCGGTGCGGCCGCCGCGCAATTCGTTGATCGCCTGGTTGAGCCCGTCCGCCTTCACCGCCCCGGCGGCGAGCGCGCGGCCGGCGCCATTGTCCTGCGTCATGGTCAGCGCCAGCAGCAGCCGCTCGACGGTGACGAAGCTGTCCCCGGCTTTCTCGGCGATCTGTTGGGCGCGGTCGAGCACACGGATGGTGGTGCCGTTGAGGCCCGGTGCGCTCTGCGCGCCGCTGCCGGTCACCGCCGGGATCTTGGCGAGCTCCGCGTCGAGCGCCCGGCTCACCGCTTTCGCGTCGCCGCCGGCTCGAGCGATGAGCCCGGAAGCCATGCCCTGCTCGTCCTCGATCAGCGCCTTGAGCACATGCTCCGGCTCGATCCGTTGATGGTCGAGGCGCAGGGCGACGGTCTGTGCCGCCTGCAGGAAGCCACGCGCCCGCTCGGTGAATTTCTCGAGATCCATGTCAGCCCCTGGTCTGGTGTCGGACAGGATTTAGTGTTGCACTAGGGCAACACAAGGGGCCTAGCGGAGCAAGGCGCGCGGATCGCCCCGCCAGCCGATCCGGGCGAGCCGGTTGTCGGCGCGCGCCGCCGCGGTCGCGCCGAGCGCTTCCTGTGCCGCCGCGCGTGTGGCGAGCGC
>JAFAEG010000041.1 GCA_023424095.1 Pseudomonadota bacterium
CTCCGCGCCTGGCCCGCGCACGCCGGCGCGGCCCGCGCCTCCAACTGGCCGGGTCTATGGCCCACCCGATGTCGGTGGCTCACCCGCGCTGCGCGACACGGCAGTGGTCGGCCGCGCGCCCGACGGCTCACCGCTTTACGCCGCCGCCTGGCACCGCGAGCCGCGCGACCGGGAATTGAGCGATTATCTCTCCACCGCGCGCGGCCCGGGCTACGGCCTGATCGCCTGCCGCACCGCGCCCAATTGGCGCGTCGTCGATTGCGTCGCGCTCGACGAGACCCCGGGATCGCAGATCAACCGCGCCGTCCTCGCCGCCGCCTGGGAGTTCCAGGTCCGCCCGCCCCGCCGCGGCGGCCAGTATCTGGTCGGTGCCTGGGTACGCATCAGGATCGACTACGGCATCCGGCGGCGGGAGTAGGGACGGCCGGGGTGAGGCCGTTTCCCCGTCCGTGTGCGCCTAGCCGGCCTTGGCGGGGGCCGCACCGCGCGAACGAAGGTAAAGCGTGGCGGCGATCGCCGATGCCAGTCCGGCGGCTGCACCGAGCCCCAGTTTAACCCGCCACGACCAACCGCGATCCTTGTCCCCGGCGCGGGCCGGACGGGCATCGTCGCGCGACGGGGCCTTGTTCAGCGGCTCGGGCTGCAGGGGATAGGGCGACTGGGCAGCTTGGGGAACGGGCATTTGGTGCGTCATCTCGCTGATCCTTTTCGTGGACTGGGCCAACGCGGTGGAAAGGCGGCGGTTGCACGGACGCCACCCCGAGCGCTGCCCGCGCCTAGTCCGCGGAGAGCAACACCCCGTCGAGCGGCTGCACCGCGCCGTTGGAGGCGATCTTCTCGTCGCCGCTCAGACGCGCCCGGCCGCCGCGATTGGAGGTGACGAGGATGCCGTCGCCGTCGCGGCTGAAGGTCAACACGGTCTCACCCATCGTCCGGACGGTCACCGGCCCGCTCGAGGCGTTGAGTCCCGTCTCGATATCCTGCCGAGTCACCGTGCCCGGCACGAGATGCGCGCGCAGCAGAGCGATGGCCTGCGGCCGCATGGACTCGCCCGCCAGCTCGTCGGCGCGCCCCGGGCCTATCCCGTCCAGCGCCGCGTCGTTCGGCGCGAACAAAGTGTAGGGGCCGACGCCGTTCAGCAATTCGGCCATGCCGGCGCTGCCGACGATGCGGCCGAGCTTGCCCAGCGCCGGGTCTGCGCTCGCCAGCGTGCCGACGGTGCCGCTCGTCGGCGTCCCCGGCGCCGCGACCGCGCCATTGGCGGTCGTGGCATTGTTCTGCGCGCGATCGCCGCACCCGGCCAGCGCGCAGGCCGCCATCACGGCCAGCAGGCTCATTGTCTTCATGCTCGGGTCCTTCAACTGATCAACTGGATCACGGCCTCGACCAGCCGCGTGGTCGGATCGACCTGGTAAACATAGCCGTCCGAATAGCGGTACATGGCCTCGTCGCTGTCCGCATATTGGTCGCGATATTCGTAGGGCAGGTTGTACAGGCCGTAGCCGTCCGGCATCCGCTGCCCGACCGCCCAGTCGTCGCCCGCGATCAGGGCGACAAGCGTCTGGATGATCTGGTTGCCAGGATCGACGCCGAAGATCGCGCCATCGGCGAAGCGATAGTCGCTGCCCTCGTCCAGCCCGTAATAATCGACCAGATAGGGATCGACCGGATAGGCCTCATAGTCGCCGGGCCAGCTCACTCCCGGCCAGAGCGAGCCGCCGACCAGCGGCACATAGCTCCCGATCCGCCCGTCGCCGCCCAGGCGATAGAGATAGCCCTCGTCGTAAATATAGTCGGCGGCGGCCGGATAGGCCCACCAATTCCGGTACCAGCGCTGCTGCGCCTCGGCGCGCTGGCGCGCCTGACCCGGCGGCATGCAGCCATTATGCTTGCGCGCGAGCCCCGGCGGGCAGCCGCGCATGATCGACCGCTCGGGCTGCCAGCGCAGCCGCGCAATCTCGCCGCCGTCCAGCCGCACCGCGCGGCGCTGCGTCAGGCGCGGGCCGTTCCGTTCCCGGCGCGGCCCGGCGAAGCGCTCGCCGCCGCGATCGTCGAAGCGCGGCCGGTCGTCATTGCCGCGATTGCCACGATTGGTGTTGCCGCTTTCGTCGTTGCCGCGACTGTTATTGCCGCGATTTTGCTCCCGGCCGCGGCCCGGAATGGTGGCCATCTCGGGACCGCCGCGCTCGACCGGACGCATCCGGCCGGGATTGTCGCCGCGCTGCGGGCCGCGCTGCTCCTGGCGCGCCGCCCGCCGCTCGCGGCCCGGATTGCCGCCGCCGCGATTGTCGGCGCGTTCGCCGCGCCGCTCGTTGCCGCGGCCCTGATTGCCCTGGTTGCCGCGCGCGCGTTCGCCGCCGCCTTGATTGCCGCGCTCGGCATGCTGGCCGTGACCATTGCCACGGCCCTGCGGCTGCACTTCCGCGCTCGCGGGCAGCGCGATGGCAAGCGCAAGCGCGCTCGCGCTCATCCATGAAATACGCACGTCACACCTCTCGATCGGGCGTGAAAACGGGGTCGAGGGGCGAAACGTTCCGACGCCCGCCGCCGCGCTCGAACGGCTCGTCCCGGCAAGGTGAGCGCCAGATGAACCCGGCCCGGTTCAGGCCGTTTGGAGCAAGCCGAGCAGTGCGTCTCGCTTCGCCAGCAGCGCCTCGAGCGGCGGTGCCTCCATTGCCATGCCGTCGAAGATCCGCGCCATGCGGGCCAGCGCCGCGTCCCCGATCGCAGGCAGCGCTGCGGCGACCTCTTGCCCCTCGGCCAGCACGCCGGAACAATGCAGCACCAGGTCGCAGCCCGCCGCCAGCGCCGCCGTCCCGCGCTCGGCCAGCGGCCCGGCCAGTGCGCCCATGCCGATATCGTCGGTCAGCAGCAGGCCGTCGAAGCCGATCGCGCCGCGGATCACCTCGCCGATCACCTTGGGCGACAGCGTCGCCGGCCGCTCGGCATCCCAGGCCGGATAGACCACATGTGCGCTCATCCCGATCCGCGCGCGGCCGGCGAGCCGGGCGAAGGGCTCCAGATCGAGCGCCAGATCCGCCGCGTCCGCGTCCACCAATGGCAGCTCCGCATGGCTGTCCGTCGCGGCCCGGCCATGGCCCGGCAGATGCTTGATCACCCCGGACACGCCGGCCTCCGCCAGCCCGTCCAGCACCGCCCGGCCGAGCGAGGCCACCGCCATCGGCTCGCCGCCAAACGCACGATCGCCGACAACGTCGTGCGCGCCCTCATGCCGCAGATCGAGCAGGGGCAGGCAGGAGACATTGATCCCCGCCGCCGCCAGCACCGCGCCGATCGCCTGGGCATTGGCCCGCGCCGCCTCCAGCGCGCTGATCGGCGCCTTGGCATAGAGTTCCCCGAAGCGCGCCTGCGCCGGGAAAGACGGCCAGTGCGGCGGCTGCAGCCGCGCCACGCGCCCACCCTCCTGGTCGATCAGGATCAGCGCGTCGCGGCCCACGGCCGCGCGCAATGCATCGGTCAGCGCGCGCAGCTGCGCCGGATCGGCGGCATTGCGCCGGAACAGGATGAAGCCCGCCGGATCGGCGTCGCGAAAGAAAGCGCGTTCGTCGGGAGTGAGGGTCGTGCCCGACAGGCCGAGGATCAGGGGAAGCATGACCCTCCCCTAACACCACCACGTCATTCCAGCGAAGGCTGGAATCTCACTTGGCCTGTTCTCCCCGCCGTCTTCCCCCCCCCCCCACCCGGACAGAATCCAGCGTTAG
>JAFAEG010000129.1 GCA_023424095.1 Pseudomonadota bacterium
CAGCGGGCCTTGGCGCGCGCGCTCATGCGCCGCCTCCCTGGCAGGGCGTACCCATGAACCAGTTGCGGACGATCTCGTTGCGCAGCAGGCTGACCGCGTAACGAAGGGCCGGGGTGCGCTCGGCGGCGGTGCGCGCCTGGAAATTGATCGCGACGGTGCGGAGCGAGCACGGGGCGGTGTCCGGCGTGCCGGGGCGGTAGCGGCCGACCATCAGCACCATGACATGTCCGGTGCCCTCGCCGAGCGCGATCTGGGCGGGGACATTGGTCACCCGGCCGGCGGGGTCGGCGGTGATCTGGCGCAGGGCGGCGGCATTGCCGTTAATCTGCTGCACCAGCTCCGCGATGCGCGACGCGCTGGCGCCGAAGCGGCTGTTGCATTCCGGCCGCGCGGCGATGGCGCGGGCGACCGGAAGGGCGGGATCCTCGCCGACCGACAAGGTGGCGCGGGCGGGCGCGCCCTCGCGCGGGCTGCGCGAGATCAGGCGAAGGCCACAGCCGGAAGCGGCGAAATCGCGGAGCAAGGCGCGGCTGTCCTCGCCCAGGAAGGCGACGTTGGGCGTGCCGGTCTTGGCGAAGAAGCGGAATTCGTCGGCGCCGGCATTGGCTGGGAAGCCGGCGGCGATCAGGCCGCGGCCGGTGCCCTGCAGCACGACCGCGCGCAGGGCGGCGATCATCGCGCGCTGCGCCTGATCGTTGACCGGCAGAGTGGCCACCGGCTCCTCATCCTCGCCGGGCGCGGTGAGGCGGGCGGTGACGGCCTTGCCGGTGAGGATGCGGGCATAGGCTTGGGCGAGGCCGAGCGTGGTCCAGCGGCCGCGATTGCCGCCAAGGATCGTCATCACATAATCTTCGTAGAGGCTGTCGACGACGCCGAGGCCGAAGCCTTCGCGATCCGGGCTGGCATTGGCGAGCAGGCGCGGGCGCTGGAAGGCGGCACCGCGCCAGAGCGGGCGGCGATTGGCATCGTCGGGCAGGCAGGCGGCGTCGCCGACCGGCGGCGGGTCGTCCGGGCTGTTCGGGGCGATGCAGAACAGGGTGTAGAGCTGATTGGCCCAGCCTTGACCCGCCGGCTGCCCGCCGCGCTCGGCGACGAGGCCGTTCTGGCCCGCCCTCGCGCCTTCCAGGAAGGTCATTGGCGGGCGGCAATTGCGGCGCTGGCCGGAGAGCGTCCAGGGCTCGTTCGACGGCCCGTCGCAGGCGCCGCTGCGCAGGCTGTCGGCGTCGGACAGGCCGAGCAGCATCAAAGCGGCGGCATATTTGTTGCTCGAATTGGCCAGGAAGGTGGTGAAGTCCCAATCGCCGCCGGGGCCGCGATCGGGGATTGGAACGCCGAGGTCGATACCGATCAATTGGCGAAACGGATCGGTCCGCGAGATCGTCAGCGTGGTGAGCATCGGATAAGCGTTGACCACCGCCATTGCCATTGGCGGCTTGGCGGCCGAGCCGGCGACGAGGCGCACGAAATTGCTGTTCCGGTCCAGCATCTTGCGGTGCGAAGGCGAGCCGCGCTGGCTGGGGTGGAGCTGCTCCTGCGCCACCGGGAAACTGGGCAAGGCCGCGACCTCGCCGGTCAGGCCGTCCATCAGCACCGCGGCGGCGCGGAAACTGGTGACGCTGTCGCTGCCGTAGAGGGCCATCGCCTGGCTTTCGAGCGCCTGTTGGGCGACGGCGTGGACGCGGCTGACGAGGCTGGTCTGCAGCGAGTTCGCGCCGGTGCCGACCGCGGATTCGACAGAGCGGGCGAGACTGGCGAGGCTGGGATCGCGCACCCGCGCCGCGTCGCCCCGGGCCCGGGAGATGGCGGGCTCGGACTGGACGAACTGGAAGCGCCGCGAACCGCCCGGCCAGGAGAAACTGAGGGAATCGCCGCTTTCCAATACGTGCCAGGCGACCTGGCCCGGGCCAGCCATTGCATCGCGGCTGCCGATCCGGACGTTCGCGATATTGCGGTCGCGACGCGGAACGCGCAGCACGGCGGCGCCGCCGATCCGGCGCAGCTGCGCAATCGCGGTGGGCGCGCCGTCGATCGTTGCGACGAAGCTGAGCTCCGTGGTGGAATCGGCCTCGGCGCGCTCGCCTTCCTCCGGGCTGGCGGGCGCGGCGACGCGCATCAGATCGATCCGGCGCGGGCGGCCGGTCGCGCCGGGACGCGGGCTGGCGATCAGCCAGGAGACCGGCGTGCCGCGTTCGTCCAGCAATTGCTGCGTCACCTGGGTGTCGGCGAACAGCAGGCTCCCGCGCCAGCCGCTGACGCCGTCATAGGCGCCGCCGACGACATGGGCGCGTGGGTCGATGCCCAGGCGACTGCCGTCGAAGCGCCAGATCGCCGGGTCCAAAGTCGCCATGTCCTCGCGCAAATAGGAGGCGGCGATGAAACGGTCGAAGCTCGCGGGCACCGTCTCGCCGCGGGCGCGTTCGACCCGGCCGTCGGCGTCGCCGCTCTCCCCTTCGCTCGGGACGGGGTAGAGCCAGCCCTCGCCGATCGCGGCGGTGACGATGGAGGAATAACCGTCGGCCCGCGCTTCGGGCGGATGGAGCAGGGACCGGATCAGCGGCAGGAAGGCGATGGCGGCGGCCAGCAGCCCGAGCAGCAGGATCGGCAGCGGCGCGCTGGGCAGCGG
>JAFAEG010000006.1 GCA_023424095.1 Pseudomonadota bacterium
CGCCTCGGCCTTGGGCCGGGCGGCGGGCCTGGGCGTGGCCGGCTCGACGCCGGATTTCGAGTTACTGGACGCATTGCTGGCGGCCGCGGGCGTTTCCGGCGACCCGGCGGCCGAATCCGGATGGGTCATCTCGCAGCTCTTCACCCAGACATCGTAGACCGGGTGCTCGACCACGTTGAGCGACGGCGATTCCTTGTAGAGCCAGCCGGAAAAGATCCGCTGCACCTGATTTTGGCCGACGACATTGTCGACCTGCACGAAAGCGCCGGTCAATTGTTCCGGCTCCCACGGCGCGGTGGTTTCGCAGCTGCGCAGGCGGACGATGATATTGTCGACCCGCACCGCCTGCCCCGGCTGCAGCGTCAGGTCGCGCGCATTGCCGTTGCGCTTGTTCAGCAGGCCGATGACCGCGGTCCGCTCCGCCACCGGCGTGGTGCCTTCCGGCAGATCGTCGGCGGACGGCCGCACCGGCTCGGGCGCGATCGAGATATTGCTCGATTCGTTGGTGTCGCCCCCGCCGCAGCCGGCAAGCGCCGCCACGGCCAAAGTCGCACAGGCGATCCGCATCGCCAGCGCTTGCCGCGGCGCGACCGTTCCGTACGCGTTCACGCGGAGTCGGGCGTCCAGGCCTGATAGTCGCCGCTCGCCGCGGCGCGGCGGCCGCCACGCTCCAGCGAGCCGGCGGGGCGATAGGCCGCATTCGTCCCGGTCAGGTTCGGCAGCGGCTCGGCATGGAATTTCGGCACGGGCGGCAGCGCATTGTCCGGCACATCGTCGATCTGCTTGTGCATCCAGGCATACCAGTCCGGCGAGATCCGGCTGGCGTCATTCTGGCCATTGTAGATGACGTAGCGGCGGTCGCCCTTCTTGCTCTGGTAATAGACGTTGCCGGCCGCATCACGGCCCACCTCGCGGGCGGAGCCGCGAATGTGATTGCCCGCGCCGAAGGTGGCGCCTTCCCACCAGGTGAAGATCTTTTTGATGAAGCCCATATCGCGACCGCGCCTAGCGCGGAGGCGGGGCGGGTGGCAAGCGTCGAGCGGCGCCGAGACGGGGGTTCAGGACGGCTTAGCGCCCCTCCACCTCTACCGCGAGCGGACCCTTCCGGCCGGGAGCGATGCGGGCGCGCAGCAGCTGGTCCGGGATCAGATCGGCCAGGCCACCGCGGCGGACCGTCTCCATATGGACGAAAATATCCTCATTCTCGTCCTCTTCCCGGACGAGAAAGCCGTAGCCGCGCAGGCGATTGAACCATTTCACCTTCACCGGCTCGAACGGTCCGGCCGACTCGAGCAAAGCGGCGGGGTTGACCCGGTCGGCCCGGTCTTCCTGCGCCCGGCTCAATTCCGGAAGCACCGCCTGGCTCAGGTCGATGCTCAATATCTTGCGCGCCTGCAGCCCCCGTTCCTGGTCTGCGACCAGGCATTCGACGATCGCGCCTTCCGGCAGGCTGCGGCGATCATGCTCGCGCAACACACTGAAATGGATCAGAATATCACCTTCGACGGCCTCGCTGACGACGAAGCCGAAGCCGCGCGTCGCGTCAAACCATTTGACCGTGCCGGTGACGCGGTCGAGCCCCTCGCCGCCTTCTTCGCCGGGCAGCATCTCGCCATCCGGTCCGTCCGGCGACCTGCTCTCCGATTTTTCGTCCCCCGACATCATCGTACGCAACCTCGCCACAAGCGATGAGGAGTATCACGCTTTTGGCTTTTGTGAACATTTGTTCATTCCTGATCCGGAACAATCCCCGGGACGGCGTCTATCAGGCGGCGGGCGAGGTCCATCGGGTGGCCGGCGCGAAGCATCGCCGCAAAGGCCTTCTCCCGGCCCGGACGGTCGGGGCGCTCGGCCGCGAACGGCCCGATCCTTTTCCGTTCGGCGAAGCGCAAAGCCGCGGCCCAGGCCCCTTCCCGCGCTTCGTCCAGCGCCTCCGCACTATCCTCTTCGGCGATGCCGGCTGCCCGCAGCGCCTGCCCGACGCGCCGGACGCCATAGCCCCGCCGGCTCAGCGCCCCGGCCCGCGCGGTCGCGAACGCCGCATCGTCGATATAGCCAAGCTCCACGAAGCGGTCGCCCAGGCTTTCCGTCTGCGGCGCGCTTTCCCCGTCCCAGCCCCGCTCGCGCACCTTGCGGACCAGATAGGCGATCAGCTTGGCGCGCGTGACCGCGTACCGCCCGACATAATGCAAAGCGAGCCGCTCCAGCCGTTCCGGATCGAGCGGCGGCGGTGGCGCCTTGCGCCCGGAAGAGCGTCCTTGCATCCCCATCGCCTTGTTTGTGCCACAGTGGAGCCTGAATATGAACGCGCCTGCCGCATTGGGCTAAGTCTGGGTTCATGCCGCCTCGGCCAAAGCGCGCACCAAGCGGTAAGATATTGAAAGGATTGGGTCAGTCGTGACCTCCAAGATCGATTCCACCGGCCCCACGCCTGCCTTGGCGCCGACTCCGACCGACGACGGCACGATCCGTCGCTATGCGGATTTCGATACTCTGGGCGAAGCCCTCGATTATGCGGCCTTGGGCCAGCGCGGCCTGAACTTCCACGACGCCAAGGCGCGGCTGGAACGCGCTTATCCTTATTCAGAGCTGCGCACCGATGCGCTCGCCGCCGCCCGCCGCCTGCTCGCGCGCGGTGTGAAGCCCGGCGACCGCATCGCCCTGATCGCCGAGACGGTGCCGGAATTCACCGCTCTGTTCTTCGGCGCGGTCTATGCCGGCGCCTGGCCGGTGCCGCTGCCCCTGCCGACCAGCTTCGGCGGCGCGCAATCCTATATCGATCAGCTGAAGGTGCAGCTCAGCAGTTCCGATCCGAAACTGCTGTTCTGGCCGCCGTCGCTGGCCAGCATGGCGTCAGCCGCCGCCGAGGAGGCCGGAGTCGAAGGCCTGGACTGGGCCGCCTTCGCCGCCGAGCCCGACATCGAGGCCGAGTTGCCGTGCATGCAGCCGGACGACATCGCCTATCTGCAATATTCGAGCGGCTCGACCCGCTTCCCGCACGGCGTGATCATCACCCACCGGCAATTGCTCAGCAATCTGGCCGCGCACAGCCACGGCATGAAGCTTGGCGACGGCGATCGCGGCGTTTCCTGGCTGCCTTTCTATCACGACATGGGCCTGGTCGGCTGCCTGCTCTCGCCGGTCGCGAACCAGATGAGCGCGGACTACCTCAAGACCGAGGATTTCGCCCGCCGCCCGCTCGCCTGGCTCGACCTGATCAGCCGCCATGACGGCACGACGATGAGCTATGCGCCGACCTTCGGCTACGACATTTGCGCGCGCCGCGTCTCGACCCAGATCGACGTCGCCGAGCGCTTCGACCTCTCCCGCTGGCGGGTGGCGGGCAATGGCGCGGACATGATCCGGCCGGACGTCATGCAGAATTTCGTCGATACCTTCGCCCCCGCCGGTTTCAACGCGAAGGCCTTTCTGCCGAGCTATGGTCTGGCGGAAGCGACCCTCGCCGTCTCGATCATGCCGCCGGGCGAAGGCATCGTCGTCGAGCTGGTCGAGGAGACCCTGCTCGCGGGCGGCACCGCCGGCGAGCGCAACCGGCCGCAGCGCTACCGCGCGATCGTCAATTGCGGGAAGCCGGCGCTCGGCATGGAAATCGAAATCCGCTCCGAGGGCGGCGCGGCATTGTCCGAGCGCGAGATCGGCAAGGTCTGGTGCCGCGGCACCTCGGTGATGACCGGCTATTTCCGCGACGACGAGGCGACCGAGGCCTGCATGGCT
Source organism: Pseudomonadota bacterium (assembly GCA_023424095.1). Taxonomy (GTDB): domain Bacteria; phylum Pseudomonadota; class Alphaproteobacteria; order Sphingomonadales; family Sphingomonadaceae; genus Allosphingosinicella. Next base: position 3,736 of record JAFAEG010000006.1, read on the forward strand.
GACGGTTGGCTGGACACCGGCGACATGGGCTACCTCAGCGACGGCTACATCTACATTGTCGGCCGCGCCAAGGACATGATCATCATCAACGGCAAGAACCACTGGCCGCAGGATATCGAGTGGGCGGTGGAGCAATTGCCGGGCTTCAAGGCGGGCGACATCGCCGCTTTCTCGATCACCACCCAGGGCGGCGAAGAGACGCCCGCCGTGCTGGTCCAGTGCCGCACCTCCGACCTGGAAGAACGCGGCAAGCTGAAGGAATTGATCCGCGAACGCGTCCGCGCCGTCACCGGCATCAATTGCGTGATCGAACTGATCCCGCCGCGCTCCCTGCCCCGCACCAGCTCGGGGAAATTGAGCCGGGCGAAAGCGCGGAAGCTCTATCTCGAAGGCGAGATCCAGACTTACGATATCGCGGCCTAGTCTGCGCCAGAAGCCGCTCCCCGGCGAAGGCCGGGGCCCAGGCACGACGCGTAGCGTCGTTTCTAGCGCTCGAGTGTTTGTCGGACTGGACCCCGGCCTTCGCCGGGGAACAATTGGGACAGGTCGCTAACCAGCCTTCTTCGCCGCGCCGAACCCCACCAGCCGGCGCGTTTCCTCGCACCACAATTTCAGCCGCACCGACCCCAGGCTCTGCCACAGCGTCAGCCGGCTGACCTGCTGCAATTCCGGCCGGGCGCGGAGCACCTTCGACAGATTGTAGAAGGGGATGCGGCTGGACAGGTGATGCACATGGTGCATGCCGATATTGGCGCTGATCCAGCGCAGCGGCTGGGGCAGCGCATAATAGGAACTGCCGTGCAGCGCCGAATGGTGGAAATTCCACTCCTCGTCGCGGTCCCAATGGGCACCTTCGAACTGGTGCTGGACGTAGAACAGCCACACGCCCGCGGTCGCCGCGACGATGATCACCGGCAGATAGAGCAAGACGAACGTCATCCAGCCGAGGAAGACGATCATCGCCGCGATGCCGAGGCCGATCACGACATTGGTCGTCATCGTGCTCGCCCACGGCTTCCAGCCCTTGCGCATCAGCCCGATCGGCACGCGGAACTGGACCAGGAACAGAAAGGCCGGACCGAAGCCGAACAGCACCAACGGATTGCGGTACAGCCGGTACAAGATCCGTTTGGCGAGCGGCAAAGCACGATATTCGTTCAGCGTCAGAGTCGCCACATCGCCCATCCCGCGCTTGTCGAGATTGCCGGTGGTGGCGTGGTGCAAAGCGTGCGAGCGCTTGAAATAATCATAAGGGGTGAAGGTGAACACGCCGATCACCCGGCCCACCCAATCATTGGCGGCGCGGCTCTTGAAGAAGGCGCCGTGGCCGCAATCGTGCTGGATCATGAACAGCCGCACGAGCAGGGCGCCGGCCGGCACCGCCAGCGCGATCGCCGACCAATAGCCGAGCGAAAACAGGAACCACATGCCGAACAACAATCCCAGGAAGGGGATCGCTGTTACGGCAAGTTCGAACAGACTGCGGCCGAGCGACGGTCGCGCGAAGGCGGCAATCTCCCGGTGCAGGGCGCGCAGATCCATCGGCGCGGACGGACCGGCCGGGCTGTCGAGTGACATTGAAGCGACCTTACTCCGCGGCCATCACCGGCATTGCTGCCGCCGCCGCTTCCGCCTTCATCCGTTCGGTGCGCTCACGGCTCTGCTCGTGCCGTTCGGCCCGCTCCGCCATTTGCGTCCAGGCCTCCGCGGAGCGCAGGCAGCGCTCGCGGACATTGGCCAGGGCCGAGGTCGCCGCCTGCGCTTCCATCGCCTGCGCCTGCGCGCGGAAGAATTCCGCCTGATTGCTCATTCGGCGCTCCCTCAGGCTTCCGTCAGATTGACCGCGCTGGTCTTGCCGCGGCGATCCTGCTCGAGTTCGTAGTTCAGGCGCTGCTCTTTCTGCAGAGTCTGCATGCCGGCGCGCTCGACGGCCGAAATGTGCACGAAAGCGTCGTCCCCGCCGCCATCCGGCGCGATGAAACCATAACCCTTGTCGGCATTGAAGAATTTAACTGAACCAGTGGGCATGAAATTGCCTTTCATAGTGTGCGCAAGCCGTGCGCGACGGGTTAGGGAAAGTGGGAAAGTCTCAGCCGCGCGACCTCGGCATCGCCGTCTGGGCGGGCCGGATCGCTGCAGCGCGATGGTGGGCGATCAGATCGCGGTAATTGGCGGCAAGCCGGCTGTGCGCATCACGCGCCTGCGGCGTCATCGCCACACGGGCCATCACCTGCTCCACTTGCTCGCGGGCCAGATAATAATTGATGTCCATGAGCCGGCGCTCCGATGAGCAAGCGGGAGCGCACCGACATATCGGAAGTCTCTCAGCCGCCGGCATGCTGGGGAGGAGCCGGCGATGCCCATCATATAGCATCAACTCCCCTGAAAAGCCAGTGCGGCGGGGAAATGGGGCCCAGGCGAGCCCCGCTCCACAGGCTTAAAGGTCTCCTTACCATTGCCCGGCTATACCCCCGCTCAGATGAATTCTGACGTGGAGTGATGGGTGCGCATCGCCATTTGTTTCCTACCCCTGGCGCTGACCGCGTGCGGGCTCGTGCAGAGCGCGCCCGAGGTCCCGTACACCGAGACCAAGGGCCGGGTCGTCACCGTGAAGGATGAATGCGAGCTCGTCTTTCCGGACGGCAATGGCGGCTCGGTCGGGCCATGCAACCAGATCCTGCCGCGCTCCCGCGCCCAGGAGAATCGCGCTGCCGCCGTCTATCGCAAGCTGGAAGTGACCTACGCTTACACCTCGCCCGCCGACGGCCAGCTCTACCAGGGCAAGAATGACGTGCAGCAGCCCTTGTCCTCGCGCATCCCCCGGCCCGGCGACAGCGTCGAAGTCGAGGCGCATCCCGAACATGCGATGGTCAGCCGGCTGCGCTGAATAGCCGCGTCCGCCGCACAGAGCAGCGCCAAGTTCAAATGGTGCTCAACCTAACGGTTTACTAAGCTTTGCTCCGTATTGGCTGCGTTTGAGAAAACCATGAGCGATCGCAGCCTTCCCGAGATCACTTGGCGTGTGGTGTTCAACCGCGCCGCGCCGAACGGCCTCCGACATTGGGGCCGGGTCCGGGCTGCGCAGCTGAAAGCGCTCGGCCCGGCCCTCGTCATTGCCGGCGGCGGCTTGCTCTTCAACACCGTCTTCACGCTCTACATTCTCGGCGGCAAGGTGCCCGCGGCCACGCTCGCCGCCTGGGTGCTGGTGCTCGCCGCGGCAACGCTGTTCGTCTTCCGCCAGACCCGCCACCTGAAGAATCGCCAATTCCACGCCGTCGGCCGCAAGGCGATCGACCGAGTCGCGCTCTACAGCCTGATGTTCGGCTGCGTCTGGGTGATGCCGATCCGCTATTTCTTCGGCGCGGTCGGCCCCGCCGAGCAGGTCGCGATCGGGGTGATGGCGGCGGTGATGATGGCCGGTGCCGCCTTCGTCTTCGCGCCGATCCCGGCCGCTTCGGTCGGCTTCATCACGATCACCGGCGTCACCATCACCCACATGCTGAATGCGCCCGATTCGGGCGGCATCTTCCTGCTGGGGCCGGCCTATATGGCGGCGATGTTCGGCTTCGTCTTCGTCAACGGCCGCGCCTTCATGCAGCGCAGCTGGCTGGACATCGAACTGGAGCAGAAGAGCGAGACGGTTAGTCTGCTGCTGCGCGAATATGAAGCGAGCGACGCCGACTGGCTGTGGCGCACCAATGGCGGCCTGACCTTCGAAAAGGTGTCGCAGCGTTCCGCCCGCGCGCTGGGCCGGACGCCGGAAGCGCTGGGCCGCACCACCCTGCCGGAATTGCTCACGCAGGCGCGCAAGACCGATCAGACCAGCCGCCGCGCGATCGCCGCGGCGCTGGCTTGCGTGAACCGGCGCGAAGCCTTTTCCGAGCTGCTGCTGCCGGTCGAGATCAATGGTGAGGAGCGGGTGATCGAATTGTCGGCCCGCCCGCGCGCGAGCGCCCAGGGCCGCTTCATCGGCTATGAAGGCGTCGGCTCCGACGTCACCGAGGCGCAGCGCGCCGCCGCCCGAATCACCCATATGGCCCATCACGACGCGCTGACCGGCCTGCCGAACCGCCTGCACGTGCTGGAAAGCCTGGAATCGGCGCTCGCCGCGGCGCCCAAGCATGGCGATCGGCCGGCGATCATCCTGATCGACCTCGATCGCTTCAAGGCGATCAACGACACGTTGGGCCACGTCGCCGGCGACCATCTGCTCGAACAGGTCGCCCGCTGCCTGGAAAGCATCATCTCCGACGAAATGACCGCCGGCCGGCTCGGCGGCGACGAATTCGCCATCGTCGTGCCGTCGGTCGAGAGCCGCGCCGAGCTGGAGCAGATGTGCCTGGCGCTGATCGGGGCGCTGCACGGCCCCTTCCTCTATCACGACCAGAGGCTGGTGGTCGGCGCCAGCGTCGGCGTCGCGATCGGCCCGCGCGACGGCGATTCGGTCGAGGAACTGGTCCGCAACGCCGATCTCGCGCTCTACAAGGCCAAGGCCGGCGCCGGCAACGAGATCTGCTTCTACGATCCGGCCATGCACGAATTGTCGGAGGAGCGCCGCCGCATCGAGCTGGCGCTGCGCGACGCTCCCGAAAATGACGAGCTGTCGCTCAATTATCAGCCGCTGGTGAACACCAAGACCGGCCAGATCGAGAGCTTCGAGGCTTTGCTGCGCTGGACCCACCCGGAACTCGGCCAGGTCTCGCCGGCCAAGTTCATCCCGATCGCCGAGGATACCGGAATGCTCGGCAAGATCGGCGAGTGGGTGCTGCGCACCGCCTGCCGGGAGGCCGCGAGCTGGCCCGCCCATGTCGGCATCGCGGTCAACGTCTCGCCGCGGCAGGTGCAGGACCCGAGCTTCCTCGTCACCTTGATGTCGGCCTTGACCCAGGCCGGGCTGGAGCCGCGCCGGCTGGAGCTGGAAGTCACCGAAAGCGTCTTCCTGGAGCTGACCGGCCGCACCCAGAAGGTGCTTCAGCAGATCCAGAGCCTGGGCGTGAAACTGGCGATGGACGATTTCGGCACCGGCTATTCGTCGCTGGGCTATCTGCGCCGCGCCGAATTCGACACGCTGAAGATCGACCAGAGCTTCGTCCAGGCGGTGCGCGACGACGATCCGGAAAGCACCGCCATCGTCCGCGCCGTGGTCGCCCTGGCCGGCAGCCTGGGCATGAAGACGGTCGCCGAAGGGGTGCAGACCGAAGAGCAATTGCGCATCGTCCGAGCGATCGGCTGCGACAAGATCCAGGGCTATATCTTCTCCCGCCCGGTGGCCGGCGCGACCGCGCGCGCCATGCTGGGCGCCGGCCCGACGCTCGATACCGGCCGGCATCGTTCCGCCGCTGCGGCCTGACCGCTTGCGAAGCGGCCGATGCGGGGCTATCTGCCCGCTCCGGCCTAGGAGTGTAGCTCAGTTTGGTTAGAGCATCGGTCTCCAAAACCGAGGGTCGTGGGTTCGAATCCCTCCACTCCTGCCAGGCCCGAGCCAGCGGCATAGCCGCGATGGCCGCAGGCCAGGCGACGGGCCGGCCAGCCTGCGCGAAGCGACAGGTCTGACGTCACGGGATTTACTCCCGTGACGGCTCCCAGGGCCTCGTTCGATCTTGCACCATCTTGATCGTAGCGCTATCTCCCCCACTTCCGCTTACATCGGAAAGCCTCCCCGACCGGCCCGCCGGTCGAGAGCGGCTGCCCGAAAGTCCGTTATGATCGCGAAGGAACGCAGCAAGTGGCCCGCACCTCCCCCGGTGAATTTTTCCGCCAGGTCCGCGCCGAGACCGCCAAGGTCGTCTGGCCGACCCGCAAGGAAACGATGATGACCGCCGTCATGGTAGTGATCATGACCAGCTTGCTGGGCGTGTTCTTCTTCGGCGTCGATTCGGCGTTCAGCGCGATCGTCAAACTGCTTCTCAGCTTCCTCGGTTAAAGGGCCTCAAGCCGCATGTCCCGCTGGTACATCATCCACGCTTATTCCGGTTTCGAGAACAAGGTTCGCGACTCGATCGAGTCCGAAGCCGCGCGCATGGGCCTGACCCCGCTGGTCGAGCAGGTCGAAGTGCCGACCGAGAAGGTCACCGAAGTCCGCCGCGGCAAGAAGGTGACGTCCGACCGCAAGTTCTTTCCGGGCTATGTGCTCGCGAAGCTGAACATGAACGACGACGTCTACCACCTGATCAAGAACACCCCGAAGGTGACCGGCTTCCTGGGCAGCATGGGCAAGCCGCAGGCGATTTCGGACGCCGAGGCCGCGCGCATCCTGAACACCAAGGACGAAGCCGCCGCCGCCGCGCCGAAGACCAAGATCAAGGTCGATTACGAGATCGGCGATCAGGTGAAGGTGCTCGAAGGCCCGTTCGCCAGCTTCAACGGCGTCGTCGAGGAACTCGATTTCGACCGCAGCCGCGTGAAGGTGTCGGTCTCGATCTTCGGCCGTGCGACCCCGGTCGAACTGGAATTCGAGCAAGTCGAACGGATGAAGTGACGAGCGCCCGAGCGTAGCAAGCAGGTAGCGAAGCGACTGCGAGCAACGCGAAGAGAGCGCGAAGGCCGGCCAGCGGGTCGGCCTCAGCCGAACCCGTCTGACGTCACGGGATTCACTCCCGTGACGGCCCCGCGAGGATACCATCCCCGCGGAGCCCCCCTCCCCCGTCAGAAGCCGAACGCGACGCCCACCCGGGCGCCTTCCGAGCCCTGCACGGACGAGCCCACGATCCCGCCGCTGACATAGACCCGCGGTGCCGCGCGCACGATCACCGCGCCGGAGAAGGCCGACTCGCCGCGATAGGTGGCGAGGTTGAAGTTGATCGTGACCGTGCTGTCGGGGACGATCATCGTCCCGCCCAGCGCCATTGCCGCGGCGATGCCGCCATCGGCCTGCCGGAAGCCACGCTCACTCTGCAGTTCCAGCGCGCTCATCCGGTTGTCGAGATTCGACAGACCGGCATTCAGCGCGGCGATGGCGGAGCCGGCGTCGCGATAGGTGCTGCCCTGCACATGGTAGCTGGGCGCCGAGATCCGGCCGGTGCCGGCATCATAGCTCGAACCGCCACCGAGCGCCGAGGCAGTGCTCTCGCCCAGCGCATCGCCGCGCGCGATCGCAGTGTTCGCCGTCGTCTGGGCGGCTGCGGCATTGGTCAGCGCCGTATTGGCCGTGCCCTGCGCCGCGGCGGCATTGGCAAGCGCGGCATTGGCGGTGGTTTGCGCGGCCTGCGCGCCGGACACCCCCTGGTTGGCGACGATCAGCGCGGCGTTGGCCGTGCCCTGCGCCGCGGCGGCATTGGCAAGCGCCTGATCGGCCGCACCCTGCGCCGCGGCGGCGCTGGCGGCCACGACATTCAGCTGACTGACATTCACCGCGTCCGTCGCGGCCGTTCCCGCCGCGACATTCGTGATCTGCCGCTCCGCGCCCACCCGGCCGACCGAGATGGTGTTGATGCGATCGGCGATCGAATCGCGGCCGAGCGCCACGCTGCCCAGCGCCATCGCCTGCGCGCCGGTGCCAAGCGCGGTGCTATCCTCCCCGGAGGAAATGCTGCCCCGGCCCAAAGCGGTGGCTCTGAGCCCGCTCGCGAGGCTGCCCTGCCCTATGGCAGTGGCGTCTTCGCCGGTGGCATTGCTGACCTGACCGATCGCGGTGCTGTTGAAGCCGCTGGCTTCGCTGAAATGACCATTGGCCGTGCTGCCCTCACCGCTGGCCTGGCTGCTTGCCCCGGTTGCGGTACCGAACCGGCCCGTCGCGACGCTGAGATGACCGAGCGCAGTGCTGCGGGAGCCGGTCGCGACGCTGCTTCCACCGATCGCGGTACCGTTACCACTGGCATTCGCCAGGGAGCCGACCGCGGTCGAACCGAGGCCCGTGGACATCGCCGAAGTGCCGAGCGCGGTGCTGCCCGTGCTTGTCGCCTGGCTGCCCTGCCCGATGGCAGTGGTGTCTGTCCCGCTGGCAATGCTGGTCTGACCGATCGCGGTGCTGTTGGTGCCGCTGGATTCGCTGAAATGACCATTGGCCGTGCTGTTCTCACCGCTGGCCTGGCTGCTTGCCCCGGTGGCAGTGCCGAACCGGCCCGTCGCGACGCTTTGATGACCGAGCGCAGTGCCGCGAGAGCCGGTGGCAACGCTGCCCCCGCCGATCGCGGTGCCATTCCCGCTGGCAGTGGCATTGAAGCCGACCGCGGTAGAGCCTGGGCCTGAGGACGTCGCCGAAGCGCCGACCGCGGTGCTGCCGCTGGCTATCGCCTGGCTACCCTGCCCGGTCGCGGTGCTGTTCTCGCCGGTCGCGCGGCTGAAGGCGCCCGTGGCCGTGCTGTTGGCTCCGCTTGCGGTGCTGGTGAAGCCCGACGCCGTGCTGAGCGAGCCGGTTGCAAAGCTGCCGGCCCCAGTCGCCGTGCTCTGCGGACCCGAAGCAGCGGAGAACGCCCCCGTCGCCGTGCTGCTCTCTCCCGTCGCAGAACTGCCTGCGCCGGTCGCCGTGCTGGAGTCGCCGGATGCGGTGGCCCCCTGGCCGGTCGCCGTGGCGCTTTGACCTGTCGCGCTGCTGTCGGTGCCGCATTCGGTCGAGCCGACTCCCGGCCCGTCATTGCATTCCGGCGTCGGATCGGCGTGGGCGGGCGTGGCGGTCATCGCCAGCGCGGCGGCGAGGGCCAGCCACCCGGCGGCGGCGAGATAGGCAATCCTGCGCGTTTTCATATCCTGTCTCCTGCTGCGATGCGCATTGCGTCGATCGTTTCGATGCGGGAGGCTTAGGGGCTGCGGTGACGGGACCGGCTCACATGACCAGGTGAGACGCCTCCCATGAATAGGTGAGGCAGCACGCCGATTGCGCCGGATATGGCCATCGGGCAAACGTGCCAGACAAGCTGGCGCAGCAAAGGCCCGCCATGATCCGAGTCGCCATGATCGAAGACGATCCCGTCATGTCGGAGCGGCTCGGCGCGGCCATTTCCGCCGACGACGAGATGATGCTGGTGGCGACGGCGGGCAATTTCGCGGCCGGGCGCGGCGTGGTCGAGGCGGGCGGTTATGACGTGCTGCTCTGCGATCTCGGCCTGCCCGACGGCAGCGGCATCGACCTCATCCGGCTGGAAGCCGCCAAGGGCCGCGACACCGACATATTGGTGATCACCCTGTTCGCGGATCAGGGTAAGTTGCTCGCGACGATCCGCGCGGGCGCGCGCGGCTATCTGCTGAAGGACGAGAGCATCGACGATTGCATCCAGGCGATCCGCGATATCCGGCGTGGCGGCAGCCCGATCAGCCCGATTATCGCGCGGCAATTGCTGGGCGAAATCAAGCCGGCTTTGCCCCATCCCGAAACGCTGCCGGTCTCGCCTTTGTCCGAGCGCGAGACCGAGGTGCTGAACCTGCTTGCGCGCGGCTTTTCCTATGCCGAATGCGCGGACATCCTGCATGTGTCGGCAAACACCATAGGTACGCATGTCAAAGGCATTTATCGAAAGCTCGAGGTGAACTCGCGGGCAGAGGCGCTGTTTGAAGCGTCGTCACAGGGAATCTTGGGGCATCGTTAAACCGCTCGAATTTCTCGCGATCCTGCTCGCGCTCGTCATTGGCTCGGGTGCGGCCCGGGCAGCCGAGAGTGATGGCGTCAACGCCGTCCAGCTGGAGCAGGGGCAGAGCGGCCCCATGGCCCGCTTCGACAGCATCGATATCGTCTTTTCGGACAGCTACACGCCGCCCCAGACGGGCTGGCAGCGCGTGCCGGCCGAGCCCTTCTGGTCGCTTCACGAACTGCCGCCGCGACCGGGGAACGTCCACACCGTGTGGGCGCGCGTACGGTTCGACCGGGCGACGCTCGGCAGCGAGCCGCTGGCGCTGTTCACCCAGGACAATCGCGAACAGATCATGCTGTTCTTCAACGGCGAGGAACTGTTCCGCAATTTCTCCAGCCCCGACGAACATGTCCAGGGCTGGTACCGGCCCTATGTCGTGCCGATCCCGCTGGGCCGCCTAAGGCCCGGAATCAACGAGGTCATGCTGCGCGTCGACAGCAATGCCCATCTGGGCGTCGGGCGCATCATCGCGGGTCCTCAGTCCGATTTGCAGCGGCTCTATAGCTGGCAGAATTTCTGGCGGATCGAGGCGGTGCAGGCCGCCAATTATGTGATGCTCGCTTTGTCTGCCGCGGCGTTCCTGTTGTGGTTGTGGCGGCGGAGCGAATTCGAACTCCTGTTTCTCGCTCTATCGGGCGCCCTCTGGTTCGTCCGCGACTATCATTATTTCGTCGCCAGCCACCGCTTCGACCCGCTGCTTTTCTACGACATTGCCGTTTACGCGCTCTATTTCGCTTCGACGGCCACCGTCGCGTTCTGCGCGCTCTTCCTCAAAGTGCCGCGAGCGAAGGCGGCCATCGCCATTGCTTTCGGCTTCGGGCTGCTGCTCTGCCTCGCCAATCGCCTGGGCCTGCTGGGGATTACGGCGATCTATCTTGCGACCTTCGTCCAGGGGCTGCTGTTTGCCGGCTGGATGTTGTTTTCCCTACGGGGAACGCGCCGGGCCGAGCACTGGCTGATCTTCGTCGTCGTCGTTGTCCTGACCCTTTCCGGCGGCCACGACATCGGGCGCTTCCGGCTGGTCGGTTGGTGGGAAGGCCTCGATTTTTACATCCAGCCCTACATGGGGCTGGTCTATTGCATCGTCATGCTGCTGTCCTTCGGCAAGCGCGCGGTGCGGGCGTTTTCGGAGCTCGAGGTAGTCAATCAGACGCTCGAACAAAGGGTCGCCGAGGCGCGTACGGATCTCGCCGAAAGCGAGGCGAAGCGCCGCGCGCTGGAGGTGACGCAGGCGGTGGACGGCGAGCGGACCCGGCTGATGCGCGAGATGCATGACGGCATCGGCTCGAACCTCGTCACCGCGCTTGCCATCGCCGAGCAGCAGAACCAGCCGGGCGCCACGATCAAGACGCTGAAGCGCGCGATTTCGGATCTGAAGATCACGGTGGATTCGCTGGAGCCGGTCGAGGGCGACCTGGTCGCCCTGCTCGCCAATCTGCGGCACCGGATGACGCGCGACCTCAAGGATGCAGGGCTGGTCTGCAAATGGAAGGCCGAGCCGTGCGGGCCGCTGCCCTGGCTGGATGCGACCAATGCGCTGCATGTGCTGCGAATCTTTCAGGAAGCGATCGGCAACGCGCTCACCCATTCCGGCGCGACAGAGCTTGAGATCGGCTGCTTTCCCGCAGTACATGAGGGCCGCGATGGCCTGAAGGCCTATGTCGCGGACAATGGCGCTGGCTTCGCGGCCGGCGGAACGACCGGCAAGGGCCTCGCCAATATGCGATCGCGGGCCGAGGCCTTGCACGGCATCTTCGAATGCAGCTCGGCGCCGGGCGAGGGCACGCGAATAGCCATCTGGCTGCCCTACGCGCGGGACGCGATCTAGGGTGATCAGGCGCCGGCGAACAACCTGGCCTTCGCCGCATCGATCGCCGCGAACGCAGACCCCGGCTCGGGCGGAGCGCCGGCGTGGCGGAGGGTCGCCGTCGCGCCGCCAGCCTCGACGGTAACTTCGCTGAACCCGCCACCCAACCGTGCAGCGGTCACGGTCACAGGCGCGCCCTCCCCGGCCAGCGCAAGCGCTTCCGGCCGAAGCATCAGCCGCGCAGGGCCGTCCGGCAATTCGGTGGCAAGCGTTCCGAGCGGCGTCTCCGCCATCCCGCTTTTCACCCTCGCCGGAACCACGCTCACCGGCCCCAGCAAGCGCGCCGCCTCGATCGAGGCCGGGCGCGCATAGCATTCCGCCGGCGTACCGGCCTGCAGCACGCGGCCGTCGCGCATCAGCGCCAGTTCGTCGGCCATCAGCATCGCTTCTTCCGGATCGTGCGTCACGACCAGCACCGCCGCCCGCGTCTCGGCGAGCCCATCCAGCACCTGCCGCCGCACCTCGGCGCGCAGGTCGCCGTCCAGGCCGGAGAAAGGCTCGTCCAGCAGCAGCACCGCCGGATCGCGCGCCAGCGCCCGGGCGATCGCCACCCTCTGCTGCTCGCCGCCCGAAAGCGTGTGCGGCCAGGCCTTGGCGCGGTGGCCGAGGCGGAAGCGTTCGAGCAAAGCCGCGACCCGCGTCGCGCGCTCGGCCTTGCCCAGATGGGCGATGCCGAAGCCGACATTGTCGCTCACATCGAGGTGCGGGAAGAGCGCATAATCCTGGAAAATCAGGCCGATATTGCGCTGTTCAGGCGGCACGTGGCAGCCCGGTCCCGACAGGATCGCGCCCGCCATCGCGATCTCGCCCGCGCCCACCTCCTCCAGCCCGGCGATCAGCCGCAGCAACGTGCTCTTGCCGCAGCCTGAAGGCCCGAGCAGGCAGGTGATCCGCCCCGGCGCCAGCGCCAGCGACACGTCATCCAGCGCGACGTGGCTGCCATAGGCCTTGCCGACATTGGCGACGCTCAGAACCGGACTGTCTTCCATCATTTCCTCATGCCGCGCCCGGCCGCGAGCGCGCAATCTTGCGGGTCAGCCAGATCACTGCCGGCAGCGCCAAAGCGATAATCAGCAGGCTCGGCCAACCCGCCTGCTCAAGCCGTTCGTCCAGGGCATAATTGTTCGCGATCACCGCCAGCGTGTCGAAATTGAACGGCCGCAGGATCAGGGTCGCTGGCAATTCCTTCAAAATGTCGATGAACACCAGCAAGGCGGCGGTCAGCAGCGCCCCGCGCGCGATCGGCAATTGCACATGCCAGGCGGTCGAGACCGGCCCGCGCCCCAGGCTGCGGCTCGCCCACAGCATGTTCGGCGTCACCTTGGCGAGGCCCGCATCGACCGGCTCCAGCGCCGCCGCCATCAGCCGCGCGGCATAAGCGTAGAGCAAGAGGCCGATGGCAACCGAGAAGCCCGTCGCCCCCGGCACGATCCGCCAGATCAGGGCGGCCGGCGCGAGCAGGCCGATCGCCATCACCGCGCCCGGCGTCGCATAGCCCAGGCTCGCCACCCGCGCCGCCAGCGGCAGCCGCGCCGCGCCCAGCGCCAGCGCCGTCGCCAGCGCCACGGTCAAGGCGGCGCCCGCGATGCTCAGGATCACACTATGCTCCGCCGCATCGAACAGCCGCGCCCAGTCCGGCGACACGTTCAAGCCATTCCAGGCCAGCCAGAAACAGGGCAGCAGCAGGCCGAGCGTCAGCAGCAGCAGGCAGAAGCCGAACGCCAGCACCGCCTTCGCGCCTTTCAGCGTCGTCACCGGCAATTCCCGCCAGCGGGCGCGATTGGCCTCATAGCCCCTGCCCCGCCGCCCGGCCCGCTCGACCCACAGCAACAAGGCCGCCGCGCCGAGCAGGGGCAAGGCAAACTGAGCCGCCGACGCGGTCGAGCCGTAGACCGACCAGGCCCGCACCACGCCGGTGGTCAGCGTCTGCACCGAAAGGAACTGGACTGCGCCATAATCGGCCAAAGTTTCCATGATCGCCAGCGCCATCCCCGCGGCCAGCGCCGGCCGCGCCAGCGGCAAGGCTGCACGGAAGAAGGCCCGCCGCTGCGAGCAGCCCAAGGTCCGCGCCGCCTCCAGCGCCGTCACCGACTGGTTCAGGAAGGCCGAGCGCATGGCGAGATAGACGTAGGGATAGAACGCGCAGGACAGGACGAACGCCGCGCCCGGGATCGTCCGCATCTCGAACGGCATGTCGAAGCCCAAAGTGCCGCGCATCCACATGCGCAGGCTCCCCGCGACGTCGAACAGATCGCCATAGGCATAAGCCAGCGCGAAGGCCGGCGCGGCGAGCGGCAAAGCCAGCGCCCAGGCGAAGATGTCGCGCCCGGGAAAGCGGTGCATCACCACCAGCCAGGCGGCGAGCGTGCCGAGGATCGCGGTGATCAGGCCCACCAGCAGGGCCAGGCCGGCGGAGGTCAGCGCATAGCGGCCGACATCCTTCGCGGCGATATCGGCAGTCGCGCCCGAAAAAGCCGCCGCGACGATGCCGATCAGCGGCAATGCCGCCGCCACCCCTGCAAGCAGGGCCAGCCATTGCAGCAGGCCAAAGGACCGCAAGGAAAAGAAAGACCGCCGCCGGGTTGAACTACCGGCGGCGGTCGGAGCGGAGAGCGTGCTTATCGCCAGCCAACCCGGCTCATCAGCGACTGCGCCTCAGGCTGCCGGGCCGCAAAGGCCGCGGCCGGCATCGGGTGCGCCGTGAAATTGGCGTGGACCGCGACGGGATCCGGCGCCGGCACGTTGGGCGAGGCCGGGAATTCGTTGTTCAGCCGCGCGATGCGGGTCTGACCATCCGCCGAAGCGAGGAATTCCAGCAGGCGCACCGCATTGTCGCGATGCGGAGCGCGGGCCATCACGCCGCCGGCGGCGACGTTCACATGCGCGCCCTGCCCGTCCAGGCTCGGGAAGGCCAGTTTCACCCGCTCGGTCACCGCGCGGTCGTCCGCATTGTCGCCATTGGCCATGCGGATGTAATAATAAGAGTTGGTGATCGCGACTTCGCAGACCCCGGCGCCGACGGCGCGGATCTGGTCACGGTCGCCGCCTTCGGGCGGACGCGCCATGTTGGCGACGATACCGCGCGCCCACTCCTCGGCCCGCTGCGGGCCCCAGGCCTCGATCAGGGCGCCGAGCAGCGACAGATTGTAGACGCTGTCGGACGACCGCACGCACAATTTGCCGCGGAAGCGCGGGCTCGCCAGCTTCTCATAGGTGTCGACCTCGTCCGGCCGCACCTTGGCGCTGTCATAAGCGACGATGCGCGCGCGGCGCACGAAGCCGAACCAGCGATTCTCGGGATCGCGATATTGCGCCGGAATGGCGGCGGTCAGCGCTTCCGACTGGGTCGGCTGGAACAGATTGGCCTGCTGCGCCCGCCACATCGCGCCGGCATCGGCGGCGACGAACAGATCGGCGGGGCTCGCTTCGCCTTCGCTCTGGATGCGCGCGACCAGTTCGTCCGGACGGCCCTCGATCACGTTGACGCGGATCCCGGTTTCCTCGGTGAAGCGCTCGAGCACCTGCTTGTCGCCGTCATAGTGACGCGCGCTGTACAGGTTCACTTCGCCCGCGCCTGCATCGGCGGAGCCATTGGGCTGCGCCCCGCAGGCAGTCAGAACGGCGAGGCCCGCGGCGAGGCCCAACAACGTGCGTCGATTCATGTCCAATCGTCTCCTTCGCGAACCGCCCTAGGTCTAATGAGAACGATTCGCAAGAGAGCCGTGGATCAGAACCTCAGCGACAGCCCCGCCGACAGGCTGGTGCCGCGATCATAGCTGTTGACGTCGACCTGCCCGGCCTGGCCGAAATCCTGCCGCTCGGAATAAGCCACGCCGAACAGGTTGCGGGCCTGAAGCTTCAGCTCCGCGTCCACCCCGCCGAGCCGCACGCCCTGGCGCAGCACCACGTCGATGGTCAGGCCCGGATCCTCGACGAAATCGGGCGTCCCCGGCAGGCCGCGATTGGTCACCCGCTCGGACGCGTAATTCAGCATGATGGTGAGTTGCGACAGGCGCTCAGTATCCTCGATGCCGAGTTGCAGGTTGACCAGATGCTCGGATTGCCCGGTCAGCGGCGCGCCGTCGCGGAAGATGACGTTGGCCGGCACCTGCAGGGTGATCGGATTGGCCGGGTCCGGCGACAGCGGCTGGATCGGCGAGAAGACCAGTTCGTCGCCGACCATCAGTTCCGATTTCGACCAGGTGTAATTCGCCCCCAGCACCAGCCGCCTCGTCTCGAAAAAGCCGCCAAGCCCCGTCAGCGGCACATATTTCTGCACCTCCAGCTCCGCCCCGAACAGGGTCGCGGCTGGCGCATTCGTGAAGCCGACCAGCAGATCGCCGGACGAATCGTTGCTGCCGACCACCGGCTCGATCGGATTGTCGATATGCTTGTAGAAGCCGGACAGGCTGATCCGCTCGCCGCGCCCGACATAATATTCCACCCGCGCCTCGGCGTTGGTCAGTTCGCTGTCGGTCAGCAACGGATTGCCGAAGAAGCTGCGGTCGCTGTCGAAATCGTCGTAACGCTGGGGCGCCAGCTCGCGGAATTGCGGCCGGGCGATGGTACGCGAGGCGTGCAGGCGCAGCTGCATCTGGGGTGCGAACCCCCAGGTGAGGGTCGCGGCCGGCAGCCAATAGGCATTGCTCAGGTTCGTCGGCACGAACGCGCCGCCGGTCCCGACCGACTGATCGGCGCTCTCGTAACGGACGCCGCCCGACAGCAATATGCCCTCGGCCAGGTCGACATCGGCCATCACATAGCCGGCATGCACCGCCAGCTGCGCCTCGTAGAAGGCCGCGCTGCCCAGCGTCTCCGGCCGCAGGGTGATGCCCTGGGTCTGGATGGTGAAATCGGACAGCAGATAATCGGGCCGCAACTGGCCGATCACATGGTTCAGTCGGTTCCCGTTCGGGCCGACATAGCGGAAGAAATAGCGCGTCGATTCCCGCTGCGTGTCGGTCCACGCATAACCGCCGGTCAGCACCACAGGCAGGCCGAAGGGCTGCGCGTAGCTCAGGTCGATCCCCGCCCCGAGCACCTGCTCGTCCAGACTGGAAAAAGCGATGGTCGCAGTCTCGAAACCGCCGGAAAGCCGGTTCAGATAGTCGCCGATGCCGGCATCATATTGGTAGGAAAAATCGCGCTCATAAGGCGATTTCCGCAGCGTGCGCGCATAGGTGCCGCGCAGATCCACATCGAGCGCCCCGAAATCCAGCTCGGCCACGCCCTGCAGATCATAAAGCTCGCGCTCGAAGAAATAGGTGCCCTGGCGCAGCAACGGATCGGGCGCGGATGGATCCGGATCAATCGCCGTGCCGACGTCAAAGCCGGACGACAGCCGTCCCTGCTTCACGCTGTCGTGAATGTAGAGGTTTGTCAGCCGGAAGCGGTGCTCGCCCACCTCCAGGCCGATGCCCAGCAGGCCGTTGGCGACGACGCGATTGTTCGTCGTCACGGTGGTGAAATCGGTGATCAGATCGCCGCCCGGCCCGGCATTCTGCTGCGTCGCTTCGCGCGTCATCCAGCTGTTGCTGAGCCCCGCATTGAAGATGATGCCCAGCTCACCGTCGCCGAACACCCGCATCGTCGTGCCGCCCGAAATCTCCGCCGACCAATTGGCCGGAATGTTGCGGTTGGTCTGCAGGACGGTGGTCGAGGCGTTGGACAGGTTGATCAGATCCGCGGTCGCCACCGGCTGGCCGCTGATCCCCGAGGCGGTGATGAAGGCGGGCACGGCTCGCGTGCCGTCGTCATAGCCGAGCCAGTCCCGGCCGCCGCCATAATAAGTGTAGCCGAGGTTCGCGGTCGTGAACGTGTCGCCGCTGAGCGAGCCGCTCAGTTCCAGGAAGCTCTCGCGCGGCGTCGCGACGGTGGTGAGGTTGATCACGCCCCCACCGAATTCGCCCGGATAATTGGGCGAATAGCTCTTCTGCACCAAAGCCGAGGCGATGATGCTGGTCGGAAACAGATCGAGCGGCACGACCCGCCGCAGCGGCTCCGGGCTCGGCAAGGGCGAACCGTTCAGCAGCGACAGCGAATAACGGTCGCCCAGCCCGCGCACATAGACGAAGCCGTTGCCGATCACGCTCAGCCCCGTTACCCGGCCCAGCGCGCCGGCAATATCGCCCTCGCCGGTCCGCTGGATGTCCTCGTTGGACAGGATGGACAGCACCTGTGGCGCGTTGCGCAAGATGTTGCGCGAGCCGCGGTCGCCCACGACCACCATTTCCGCGCCGGGCACCGAAATCTCCAGCGCCTCGGCATCGCCCGGCCCTTCGGTCGCGGCCTGCTCGTCGCCGGGGGCGCCCTCCGGCACCCCCGTGAGATCGACCGTCTGGCCGAGTGCCGGAGGCGCGACGAGCGCACTGGTCAGGAGCAAGGCCGCTCCCAAGGCGATCCGCCTGTTCATCTTCCGGGCCCCGCTCAGGAGGCCGGGAGGGCGGTGCAGCTGCCGCTGGTCGGGCCGAAGCTGATATAGGCCGAGTTGCAGGTCCAGCCCTGATATTCGCTCTGGTTGGAGGCGTTGATCGCGCCGATGAAATTCACCTGCTGGAGGAAGTTGTCGCCAGCGGCGGTGTTCAAGGCAGCGATGTTGAAGGCGGTGACCGCCGCCGCTCCCGTCCCTGGGAAATAGCCGTTGGTCAGCGCGTTCAGCCCCGCCAGCACATTGTTGGTCCCGGCGTTGATCAGCGCCTCGACCGCCGCGCGGTTCACGTCCGCATCGTCCGGTGCGCTGTTCAGGCACTGGAAGAACAGGGAGTGGAAGCTCGGCGGACCGCGATCTGCCGCAGGCGTGTTGTTCGGCCCGGTAATCGGCCCGGCCGCGCGCACCGTCTCGGCATTGTCGATGTCGAGGCAGTTGGTTCCGGCCGATGCGACGATGCCGTTGACCAGATTGGCGTCCGCGCCGCCATGGATGATCATCGTGTCGTTCGGGAAGGAGGTCAGCGGGTTGTAGAAAGTGAAGTTGGACAGCCGCAGCCAGGTGCGCGGTCCCGCGTCGGCCGGCTGGGTCGAACCCGCCGTGTCGAGCTCCAGATTGCGCGGGTTGGAGCTGCCATTGCCGGGCCGCTTGAAGCCCAGCACGAACTGCACCGAGCCCTGATAGCCATTATCGAAGTCGATATCGTCGTCGTCGGCGCCGGTGATCACCAGATAGCGCATCGAATTGCGCCCGCCGAACGCCTCGATGCCGTCGTCGCCGCTATTATGGACCTGGATATGGTCGATCACCGTGCCGGAGCCGGCGCCGGTCGTGGTCAGGCCCTGCAATTCGTTGTTCGGCGACAGGACCGCGCCCGAATAGCGGATCTGCACATAGCGCATCGAGCCGGACGTATCGGCCGCGACCTCGCCGCCGAAAATCACATTGCCCGTGCCCTCGACCACGCGGCTGCAGCCCGCGCTGCCGCCGACCAGGCTGGTCGAAACGGTCGCGTCGCAATCGGACACCGGCGCGCGGCCGGCCAGGATCACGCCGCCCCAGAGGTTCTGGCTAGTATCGGTGGCGGTGCCGGCGACATTCTCGCGGGCGGTGAAGATGATCGGCTGGGTCGGCGTGCCTTCGGCCTGCAGGCGCGAGCCGCGATTGACGACCAGATAGTCGAAGGTCGCGTCGCCGCCATTGCCGAACAGCACCACACCCGGATCCACGGTCAGCACCGCGCTGCGCCCGGTCGCGTTCGGCACAGTCGCGCCGCCGACGTCGATGCCAACGTCGACCCGGCCATCGATCATGTAGGCGACGCCATTGTTGCGGGTCAGCCGCAGGTCCGAATTGATCAGCGACGGCAGGCGGCAGGCCCGGAAATTCCCGATCACGCCCGCGTCGGACACGCCGGCAATCTGCGGACAGGCGGCGGCCGGCGTGCCCGGCGGAGTCACCGGCGGGGTGGTCGGCGGCGGCGGTGTGGTCGGCGGCACGATGATCACGCCCTCGCCCGGCGACGCAATGTCGTCCGCGCCCCCGCAAGCGGCGAGCGGCAGCAAGGTGGAGACAAGCAAAGCTAAGCGCAGTTTCGACATGATCGGCCCCTGGTTCGTGCGGCGGGAGCGATTCGGCAAAAGGCCGGCCCCGCGCTTCCGAGGCGGCAATTAGGGGTGGTTCGTGACAGCCCGGCTGCGATTCAAAGACTCCGGCGGACATGAAAGAGTCAGCGTCCGGAAACGGTTTCGTCACCGAAATGTCATGCGCCGCGGCCGATAGGAGACAAATAGGATTTCGTCTGTCACCGTCCCCGCGATGACCGTCGAATCGCCGCCTTTCCGTCAATTCCGCCGAACCGGCGCGGGCAGCTTGCGCCGGGAGAGACCCCCCGCGATTCCGTGTGAACTTTGTGAAGTTCACCAGAGCGACGGCGCCTTGTCGGTTGACCTGTTCGCTGCGGCAAATGCGCCTGCTCCAGGTCATGCCCGAAACGTCACGCCCGCAAATCGCCCCCTGACCATGAGCTTCGTGAACTTTCCCTCCCGTCCCGCCCCCGCCGGAGCCCGCGCATGACCGCGAAAACGGGGCGGAATTTGCTCGGCCCGCTGACGCTGGTCGTGCTGGTCGCCGGGGGCGGGATCGGGCTGGCGATGCTGGTCGGGCCGGGCGGGGGTGGCGACGGCACGGCCGCACTCATGAAAAGCGGCCAGAGCGAATTGCTGCGCGGCACGCCGGACAGTATCGGTCGGGCCCGCGATATCTTTTCCGAGGCGGCTGCGCGCGATCCCGGCAATGCCGAAAATCATGCGCAGATGGCGCTGGCCGATCTGCGCCTGGTCGACTCCACGCCGCGCGCCGCCGCCGAGGCCCTGCCCCGCGCCCATGCGGCCGCGACCCGAGCGGTCGAACTCGACCCGGAGCGCGCCGATGCCCAGGCGGCGCTCGGCTATACGACCTTCTTCTGGCGCGGCGACGAAGCGGCGGGGATGGCCAGTCTCGAGCGCGCCGTCGCGCTCGATCCCGCCTCGGCCCGCGCCCGCCATTGGCGCGGCCTGGCGCTGCTCCACCGTGGCGACCCCGCCCGCGCGCTGGCCGATCTCGACGCCGCCTTCCACGCCGCACCGGCCGAGCGCGCGATCATCGCCGATCGCGGCCTCGCTTTGGTCCTGGCCGGGCGGGCCGACGAAGGCCTGGCCGCGCTGCGCCGCCTCGCCCGCGACGAGCCGCAATTTGCCGGCGCCGCCCGCAATCTCGCTCTGGCCCTGCTGGCGCGCGGAGACGATGCCGGCTGGCTGGAGGCCGAGGAGCGC